>JALEPU010000158.1 GCA_022766905.1 Lachnospiraceae bacterium | reverse complement strand
AACTGTGCCTCCCCATTAATGGATATATCATGTTGACAGAGCAAACGAACTGAATGCTTTTCTGACTTCAGATTCAACAAAAACCGGCAAGCGAAGAAGCATCCTTTCAACACTGCCGATTTACACCATGTCTGAGGAGCTTTTGCGTTCGATACTGGATCGACATGAACTGACATCCGGAGAAAAACAGAACATTTTGGACTTTGCCACTGTCAAACGAAATAGAATCGAGACGATACTGAAAACAAATTGTTTCGAAGATGAAATTTCTGAACCGGCAAAGGATGACTTTACAAACTACCCTCTGCCGCTCGACCTTTCCGGCAGTTTTTGTGAAAAGGATGTCATCTATACATATGAAGAATATCTTGCACATAGAAAAAGTACAGAACAATTTGCCAACTGTCATCCGAATTATACATGGAAGAAGACATCCTCCCATACGCATCGCTGACATATTCACATACAAAATGATAAGTTATGTCATCGATTACCTCAACATACTCAAGTCGGGTAATTGTTGCAGAACCGTCGTAGGATGAATAGCTTGCCGTAAATCCTGCCAGTTTCATCCCGGCCACTTCTATTCCCGAAGCTTCCGGAGACATTGCAACGCGATTTTGGTACTTCGTTTTAAAAGTATCCATCTGATTTGTCATGAAAGTGCCGGGAGCACCAACCCAGCCGATTTCCTCTACGGAGAAAAACGGATAGTTTTCCGTTCCATCCTTGCTCATCACGATTTTTTCATCGCTGGTTTGTGCCGTCCATCCGGAAGGATATTCAATCCGAATATTTCCGGATATTGCTTCCTGATAGAGACTTACACTCTCATCCTGCTGAACCGTTGGTGTTTCTTCAATCTCCGTATCCTCCAAAAAAGCATTTTTATCGGTCAGTTCTTTGATCAACCCAAACAGCTTGCCGCTGTTGCTGATGCTGTAATTTTTACCGCCATAACTCCATATGTCCGTTCCCTCAAAGGAAAAGTGTATGTAATGATCATCCGCCAGCTTGAATTCTACATAATGATAACAGTCGGTAATGGATTCATTTGTTTTTCTGTGAACTTTTATCATGCCAAGATACTTGTACAATTCTTTGATTGTTTCTGCATCGGTTATTGTAATCTCAGGATTGCTTCCCATCTGATCATATAAAGCAGTTGCTTCCTCAGGCACATTACCATCCTCGAAATACTGAATCAATTCTGTAGAACCCTCATCGTCGTTGAAATACAGAATGGAATTAACAGGAAACTCTGTGGCATTCGTAGTTTTTGATTCGGTCTCAGATTCCGTTGCAGACTCTGTTTTCTTCTGCCCGCATGCCGCAAGGGAGCCTGCCATTATGACCAGCAGTACCATAAGCAAATATTTCCAATACGTCCAATATACTCTCTCCAAGATTCATACCTCCTAATCAATACATTTGCACAAAATTATAAAGGATAGAAAGCATTTTATCTATAGAGTTTCCAAATTTGGCAATTGACAATTTGGGAAAAAAACAGGTCGTTTCCGAAAAATATGTTATGATAATCAAAAAGTATGATTCAGATGGAGGTAAAAGATGGAGAATAAGAAATACAGCTGGACTTATAATTATTCCTTAACAAAACAGCATGACTGGATGAAGCCATACGGTTGTATTGTGGCCCTTTCGGTTTTACTTATCTGTTTTGCCCTCTTTATTGCCGCGCCTCATGACTTTTTTGACACGTTGGTGGAAAATAAAGATGCAGATTCCATTTCAATCAGAGGATTTCTTACTTTAACTACCATCTATGCGGATAAAAACGAAATAGATCATATTTATCAGCTCATAAAACAAGAGTGTGTAAATCTGAAAGTGAAATAATCTGGATGCCCGACACTCTTACATGAAAAAAAAGTTATGATCAGAACCCGGGAGCGTATCATCATACGTTCTCGGGTTTTCACGTTAAATTGGCCCAATGTAGAGAAATTATCCTGCCGGTTTCGATATTTCGCTTGAACGATGAGCTTCTTGCTGTTAAGATATTAGGAATTACTTTAGATACAACGGCTGTTATTATGGTGTTGACAATCGGCATGGTACATACCGGGATAGCCTATGCATTATACTTCGGAAGCATGAAAGACCTGAAGGCTCAATCGATTGCGGTTTTAAGCTATATTGATCCTATATTTGCATTACTTCTTTCTTCCTTCGTGCTTCATGAAAAGATATCTCTGCCTGGAATCATCGGATCCATGTTGATTATTGGTTCGGCACTGATCAGCGAGATAAATGTGGAATAACAAGGCATTGTTAGGAATCATTCTATTTGTGCCCTCCTGGAGAATTACAAAAAGGGTGGTTGCTACGAAAGATGCGGAATAAAAGATTCGGAGCGTGAAGATTATGCATTTTGTTGATTCGAAAGGAATACTTACCGGAAACGGTGGTCATTATGGAATGAATATATACCGGGGCTGTTCTCATGGGTGTATTTATTGTGACAGCAGAAGCAGGTGCTATCAGTTTACTCATCCCTTTGAAGATATTGAGGTAAAGCAGAATGCTCCAAAGCTTTTGGAGGCAGCACTAAGGTCAAAGAGAAAGAAATGTATGATAGGGACAGGTTCAATGTCCGATCCTTACATGCATTGCGAAGAAAAGCTAAGACTGACAAGAAGATGTCTGGAAATCATATTGCAGTATGGGTTTGGGGCAACGATATTAACAAAATCGGATCGGATTATGCAGGATATTGATTTGCTGGATGAGATCAATCGGAGAACTAAATGTGTGGTCCAGATGACATTGACAACATTTGATGATGAACTTTGCCGAATTGTAGAACCTAACGTTTGCAACACAAAGAGACGAATTGAAGTTCTGTGGGAAATGCAGAAGCGAGGAATCCCGACTGTGGTATGGCTGACACCGATCCTTCCCTTTCTCAATGATACGGAGGAAAACATCAAAGCGATTCTTGCGGAATGTATACGAGTAAGAGTAAAGGGCATTCTCTGTTTTGACATGGGGCTGACGTTGCGGGATGGAGACCGGGAGTATTATTATGCTGCTTTGGATCAGCATTTTCCGGGGATGAAGCAAAGATATATCGAAAGATATGGAAATTCTTATGTGTTATCGAGTCCAAAAGCAAAGAAACTTATGACCATATTTATGAATACTTGCAAAGAGCATGGTATACTTTGTACACCGGATGAGTGTTTTGGATATTTGAATGAATTTCCGGAGCAATATAAACAGATGAGTATATTTGATTTCGATTGGGAAGAAGAATAGACTTCAGATATAGAGGTGGAAGATATTGTTTTATTCGTTAAATCGATACAGGAAGAATATCCTTTTCTTTCAGCGGTTGCCCTTGGAATTCCCGGTGCAGTGGATGGAACGGAAATCAGACATTTGCCCAAATTTCCAGGACTGTTAGGGAATCGTCTTGCGGAAATGATAAGATCAGAACTGAAACTGGATGTTTTTATTGAAAATGATACGAATGCCATAGCCTTTGCTGAAGTGGGAAAGTGGGAGAATTTTGCCCATATTATTTATGTAGAGGAAGATCAATGTATAGGTGTGGGCATTGTGCTTCAGGGGCAGGTGTTTACCGGAGGTAGCGGATGTGCCGGGGAACTGGATTATTTATGCGAAAATCTGGAAGATAGGGAGGATACATTTGTGACAGCAATCCTTGCTATAACCTGTGTTCTGAATCTTCCGGATATCCTCATAAGCGGAGATTTCTGTACCCGGAAAAATGTAAAAAAAATTCAGGAAAGGTTATGTGAACGGATTCCCAAAGAGCGGATACCAGAACTTCATGTGGTAGAAGATATGAAGGGAATGTATGCACAAGGCCTTTTGCGGCGGATACTTTCAGACTGGTCTGAGCGTATGTAAGATGTTAAGTCAACTGGAGGGATGAAAATGCCAGAATCGTTTTTTTATAAAATGGAAAAAGAACAGATTAAAAAACGATTAAAAACGGATTATGGAACTGATTTTACCACTTTAGAAATCATCACCTTATAACAACACTTCTTTTTGCGGTTTTGTATGTAATTAAGCACATGAGACAAAAGAAAATGTTGCAAAATAAAAATGATAGACTATTCTTATTTTGCAACATTTATTTCTTTACCCTTTATTCTGCTGATCAACCAGATACTCTGCTCCGTATTTTTTACGAAGGGCCGGTTTTTCAATTTTACCGGTGGCATTTCTTGGAACATCTGCAAAAATAATCTTTTTCGGTCTCTTATACCTCGGCAGTTTTTTACAAAATGTTTCGATTTCTTCTTCGGTACACGTCATTCCTTTTTTGATGGAAATGATAGCACCGGTAATCTCCCCGAGACGTTGATCCGGGAGACCGATAACGGCAACATCATTTATCTTCTCGTAGTTGCTCAGGAAGTTTTCAATCTGCACCGGATAAATATTTTCTCCGCCACTGACAATAACATCTTTCTTACGGTCTACAAGGAAGTAGAAGCCGTCTTCATCCTGTCTTGCCATATCACCTGTGCGGAGCCATCCGTCTACGAGAGTTTCTTCGGTCGCTTTTGGATCATTATAATAGCAGGTCATGACACCGGGGCCTTTGACACAAAGTTCTCCAACTTCTCCGGCTGGAACTTCTTCCATGTTTTCATCTACAATTTTACATTTCCAGCGATATCCGGGAACCCCGATGGCACCTACTTTGTGAATATTCTCCATGCCAAGATGGACACATCCGGGACCGGTGGATTCGGATAATCCGTAGTTGGTATCGTAGAGGTGATCCGGGAAGTATTCTTTCCAATGTCTGATGAGAGATGGAGGAACCGGCTGTGCGCCAATGTGCATCAGTCTCCACTGGCTCAGCTCATAATCTTCCAGTTTTAATTCTCCACTGTCCAATGCATTCAGGATATCCTGAGCCCATGGAACCAGGAGCCATACAATGGTACATTTTTCCTTGGAAATGGCATCCAGAATAATTTCCGGACTGGTACCGGTAAGAAGAACTGCCTTGCTTCCTGCGCAAAGACTTCCCATCCAGTGGAATTTTGCACCGGTATGATAAAGCGGCGGGATGCAAAGGAAGGTATCGTTCCGGTCTGTCATGTGGTGACGTTGTTCCATCTGAGCAGCCTGAGTCAGACTCTCATGGTTATGTAAAATCGCTTTTGGAAATCCTGTCGTTCCGGAAGAAAAATAGATAGCTGCGTCATCTTCCTCTTCCACACGGATGAGCGGTGGCTGGCTGGAGCAGTCAGCCACTAATTCGCGATAATTTTCTGCAAAGGTAGGGCAGGTATCTCCTACATAAATAAGAAGGCGTCCTTTTGCCAGTTCATCTTCGATTGCTTCAATACGTCCGATAAATTCCGGACCGAAGAACAAAACATGAACTTCTGCCAGATCTGCACAATATTTGATTTCATCTGAATCAAAACGGAAGTTGAAGGGAACTGCAATGGCACCGGTTTTCAGGATTCCGAAGTAAATAGGAAGCCATTCCAGACAGTTGAACATAAGAATTGCGACGCGGTCTCCTTTTTTGATTCCGCGATTCAGCAGCATATTTGCAACGCGGTTTGCTTTTTCATCAAAGACACCCCAGGTAATTTCTCTTCTGTATGGTTCAAAAGAGGTGGGCTGTACCAGGCTGTATTCTCTCCAGCTGGTTCTTTTTGTGTCTTTCATTGTGGGATTTAATTCAACCAGAGCGACTTCATCCCCATATAATTTGTGATTGCGCTCAAGTAAATCAGTAACAGGCATGATAATTTCCTTTCTACTTTTTTCTATCGTATGCTTTAAGGCTTTAAACCAAGATAGCACATTTACGAGCTAAAGTCAACAGCCTGGACAGATAATACAGATAAATATGATACCTTACAATTCAGCTGTTTAGCCTTTTAAAGAAATAAAAATAATGGTTTACGTTTCAGGTTGAAAATGATACAATAATATAAAAATGTGTATGTTGCAGAAAGTTGAGGTTTATATGAAAAAAAATATTCAGAGAACCAGAAAAGAAGACATGTATAAGGCAATTCTTCAGTTGGAAACGTTGGAAGAGTGTATGGATTTTTTTGAGGATATTTGTGCACTGACGGAACTTCGATCCATTGAGCAGCGTTTTGAAGTTGCAAGAATGCTTGCTCAGAAAAAGGTTTATTCCGACATCATGAGTACAACAAGTGCAAGTACAGCAACCATCAGCCGTGTAAACCGCGCATTAAATGGCGGAACAGGTATGTTGGAGAAAGCTTTGCATCGCCTGGAAGAGAGCGAAGCAAAGACAGAAAGCGAAAGTTGAAAGGAGAATAAATATACCTATGAAACAGTTAATGTTAGGCAATAAGGCGTTTGCCAGAGGTTTATACGAGGCAGGATGCGGTGTTGTATCCAGTTATCCCGGGACTCCAAGTACAGAAGTGACCGAGGAGATTGCAAAATATGATGAAGTATATTGTGAGTGGGCACCAAATGAAAAGGTTGCAATGGAAGTTGCTTTCGGAGCCTGTCTTGCAGGAAAAAGAAGCTTTTGCGGTATGAAGCATGTTGGTTTGAATGTGGCGGCTGATCCACTTTATACCTGTTCCTATACAGGGGTTAACGCAGGAATGGTAATCTGTGTGGCTGATGATGCAGGAATGCATTCCTCTCAAAACGAGCAGGATTCCCGCCACCATGCAATTGCAGCCAAAGTACCTATGCTTGAGCCTTCCGATTCCAAAGAAGCACTGGAATTTACAAAGATTGCATATGAGATTTCAGAAACATTCGATACTCCGGTTATTATAAAAATGTGTACTCGCGTGGCTCATTCTCAGAGTATTGTTGAACCGGGTGAGAGAGTGGTTCCGGAACAGAAGTCTTATGAAAAAAATATTCAGAAATACGTTATGATGCCCGGAAATGCGATTCGTCGTCATCCATTTGTAGAAGAACGTACCAGAAAATTGACGGAATACGCAGAGACCAGTCCGCTGAATCGTGTAGAAATGGGAGGAACCGGACTTGGTATTATTACTTCTTCCACCAGTTACCAGTATGCGAAAGAAGTTTACGGGGAAAATGCAAGCATTTTGAAACTTGGTATGGTAAATCCTCTTCCGGTAAAACTGATCAAAGATTTTGCAGAAAAAGTGGAGAGACTGATTGTAATTGAAGAGTTAGATCCAATTATTGAAAATCATTGCAAACAGCTTGGTCTGACATTATCCGGTAAAGATTTACTTCCGATTTGCGGAGAGTTCTCTCAGAATCTTATCGCTGAAAAAATTGACGGAACATCTGCTGATTTTACCTCCCTTGAAGAACAGCTTCCGGGAAGACCGCCTGTTATGTGTGCAGGCTGTCCACACAGAGGTTTGTTTTATACATTATCTAAGAATAAATGCAATGTGCTTGGAGATATCGGCTGCTATACCCTTGGCGCGGTAGCTCCGCTTGCAGCCATGGATATGACTCTTTGTATGGGTGCATCGATCAGCGCAATCCATGGATTTAACAAAGCAAGCGGAAAAGAGAGTGAAGCAAAGACAGTAGCTGTCATCGGTGATTCTACATTTATGCACTCCGGTATGACCGGCCTTGCAAATGTTGCTTATAACCAGAGTAATTCCACCATTATTATTCTGGATAATTCCATTACCGGTATGACAGGACATCAGCAGAATCCTACTACCGGATATAACATCAAAGGAGATCCGGCAGGAAAGATTGATCTGGAAGCTCTTTGTAAAGCGATGGGATTCAATCGTGTTGCCGTTGTGGATCCATATAATCTGGAGGAATGCGACAGAGTATTGAAAGAAGAACTTGCAGCAGATGAGCCTTCTGTCATTATCAGCCGCCGACCATGTGCCCTTCTTAAGTATGTAAAACACAAAGCACCGCTGAAAGTTGCGGTTGATAACTGTATTGGCTGTAAATCCTGTATGCGTCTTGGATGTCCGGCAATCAGTGTAAAAGAGAAAAAAGCTGTGATTGATACAACCTTGTGTGTTGGCTGTGGAGTATGTCAGCAGCTGTGTAAGTTTGATGCATTACAAAGCGGGGAGGAATAAAGAAATGACAAAGAATATAATGATTGTTGGTGTAGGCGGACAGGGTTCTCTTCTCGCCAGCAAACTTTTAGGATATCTTCTTTTGAACGAAGGGTATGATGTAAAAGTATCTGAAGTTCATGGTATGAGTCAGCGTGGCGGAAGCGTGGTTACATATGTAAGATTTGGCGAGAAAGTTTATTCACCGGTCATCGACAGAGGCGAAGCTGATTTTATCGTATCTTTTGAAAAACTGGAAGCGGCACGTTATGTAGAATATCTGAAAAAAGGCGGACGTATTGTAGTAAATACACAGGAGATTGATCCTATGCCGGTCATTACCGGTGCTGCTTCTTATCCGGAAAATCTGATTGAAAAAATGGAAGAAAAAGGAATTACAGTGGATGCCATGGATTGTCTTTCTCTTGCAGAGGAGGCTGGCTCTTCCAAGGCGGTGAATCTGGTTCTGATGGGAAGATTATCCAAATATTTTGACATTCCGGAAGAAAAGTGGCTAAATGCCATTGAGCAGTGTGTTCCTGCCAAATTTGTAGAAATGAATAAAAAAGCGTTTGCTCTTGGAAGAGGTTAATTTGAGAGAGTAAATGAACATTATGAAAGATAAAGCAAAGGAGAAGAAAGAAGATGAGCAGATATTACCAGCCGGAGATTGAGTGTGCATCCCGGGAAGAGATCCGTAAGATCCAGAGTGAGAGACTTGTAAAGCAGGTACAGAATGTTTGGGATAATGTTCCTATGTACAGAAAAAGAATGGAGGAGAAAGGGCTTACTCCGGAAGATATCAAGTCTGTGGATGACCTTCCAAAACTACCGTTTATTGAAAAAGATGATTTAAGAAATGAATATCCATATGGATTGCTTGCACGTCCGCTTTCCGAGTGTGTTCGTATTCAGTCTACCAGTGGTACTACCGGAAGACGTGTTGTCGCTTTCTATACCCAGCATGACCTGGATCTTTGGGAGGATTGCTGTGCCAGAGCAATCGTAGCAGCAGGTGGAACAAATGAGGATGTCTGCCATGTTAGTTATGGTTATGGATTATTTACCGGTGGTCCTGGATTAAATGGAGGATCTCATAAAGTTGGATGTCTGACCCTGCCTATGTCTTCCGGAAATACGGAGAGACAGATCCAATTTATGACAGATCTTGGTTCTACCATTCTGTGCTGTACTCCATCTTATGCTGCTTATCTTGCAGAAAGTATTCATGAGAGAGGTGTTCGTGACCAGATTAAATTAAAAGCAGGTATCTTCGGAGCTGAGGCATGGACAGAGGAAATGCGTCATGATATTGAAGAGAAACTGGGCATCAAAGCATATGATATCTATGGTCTTACTGAGATTTCCGGACCAGGTGTATCTTTCGAATGTGAAGAACAGACCGGTATGCACGTAAATGAAGATCATTTTATTCCGGAGATCATTAACCCGGTTACCGGAGAAGTCCTTCCGGATGGAGAGAAAGGGGAGCTTGTATTTACCAGCATTTCCAAAGAAGCATTCCCATTGATGAGATACCGTACCCGTGATATCTGCGTCCTCAGCAGAAAGAAATGTTCCTGTGGAAGAACCCATGTTAAGATGAGTAAACCACTTGGAAGAAGCGATGATATGCTTATCGTTAAGGGAGTCAATGTATTCCCATCCCAGATTGAGACTGTTCTGATGAACCAGGGTTATCCTGCTAACTATCAGATTATTGTTGACCGCGTAAATAACAGCGATACCATTGAAGTTCAGGTAGAAATGACACCGGAGATGTTCTCTGATAACATGAGTGTTGTATCAGAAAAAGAGAAAGAGCTTGTAAACGGACTGAAAGCAATGCTTGGTATTTATGCTAAGGTTAAGCTTGTTGCACCGAAGACCATTGTAAGAAGCGAAGGAAAAGCAGTTCGAGTAATCGATAAACGAAACCTGTATCAGGGTTAATGAATAGGAGGGAAAACTCATGGCAATTAAACAGATTTCCGTATTTCTAGAAAACCAGCCTGGAAAACTTGCTGATTTTACATCAGTTCTTTCCGCACAGAAAATCAACCTTCGTGCTATTTCCGTAGCCGAAGCCTCTGATTTTGGTATTGCACGTATTATTGTAGATGACGTTTTTAATGCGGTAACCATTCTGAAAAGTGAAAATTACATCTGTACCATTACCGATGTTCTGGCTGTAGAAGTTCAGGATGAGCCGGGCATGCTTGCAAATATGATTGGTATCCTTGGTGCGGAAGGAATTAATATCGAGTATATGTATACCATTTTAGGAAAGAAAAAAGATGTTGCTTATATGATCATCCGTACAAATGCGGATGAAAAAGCAGCAAAGATTCTGGATAGCAAAGGATTTAAGCTTGCAATGAATCAGGAAGCAATGAACTAACGAATAGAAAAGGTGATGAGAAAACCAACCGGAGATTTGACCTTTGGCGGTCTTCTTATCACCTTTCTTTATTTTATGAGTTGCCCGACAAATGAACTTAAGTCGATTTGTCCCTTGGCTCATTCTATATTTAATAACTGCATTGCATTTTTTGATAAAATATTTTCTTTTTCCCATTCGGTGAGAGCACATTTCTTTATAATGTCTACGTAGGTTTTCTGGTCGGCCCATGGGCAGTCGGTAGCAAAAAGTATTTTATCTGCCCCATGTTTGCGAACCATACGGATCAACTGAGATTCACTTACGTCAGTGAGGGAAAATGCAGTGTCAAGATAAACGTTCTGACCGCAGAGTTTTTCTTCCGCTTCATCATAATTTCTGCTGTTCCCTAAATGTGAAAGAATCAGTTTTTCCGGAGCAACATCTTTTAATACATCCAAAATCATATCCGGCGAACAGAAGTCATGGTCAGGAGTATAGGCATCAAACCCGGCGTGGGTGATGACGGGAAGACCGATCTCGGATGCAGCATAAAGGAGATGTTTCGTGCGGATGTCATTAAATTCAATATTCTGATAGCTGGGGTGAATCTTGATGCCGGCAAATCCATCGCGTTTTAATTGTTTCAAATGATTTTTATAATCGGGATCATCAGGGTGAATACCTGCCAGGGAAATCAGCCTCTGTTCCTTCACATTGGCATAGGTTTCATTGATAGAAGCCGCAAAACGATTGATAGAATCAAATTGGTTGATGTCGGTTACGACAGGAAGCACGATGCTGACGTCGATACCGGCATTTTTCATGGAAGTACGCAAATCCTCGGCACAGCCATTTGTGCTTGGTGTAAGATTTACGGTAGCGGCCAGCTTGGAAACCGCACGTAAGGCGATTTTTTCCGGGAATATATGGGTATGGAAATCAATAATCATAATACGCTCTCTTTTCATTGTTGATGAAGACTATGTTTGTTGTTATAAGTTACGAAATAATGATAGGGGATATCGAGGAATCTGTCAATCAAGGAAAATAAAAATGAAGAAAATATACAAAGGTTCAGGAAGTTCAATTGACAAATGAGGCACAGTATGATAAAATACATATACTTTAGGGGTTTAAAGTTTAGAACTTTTAGCCAATGAAGAATAATACATAGACGAAATATTATTGTCGTAAGGGAAGAGGAAAGAAAAATGCTAAAAGTAATTCTACTCGTGGCATACTTTGCACTGATGGTCTGCATCGGTCTGTATTGCCGCAAAACAGCTACTGATGTGAATGGTTTTGTATTGGGCGGTCGTTCTGTAGGGCCATGGCTTACCGCTTTTGCATACGGTACGTCATATTTTTCTGCAGTCGTATTTGTGGGATACGCAGGACAGTTTGGATGGAAATATGGTATTGCCGCTACCTGGGCAGGTATTGGAAATGCTGTCATTGGTTCCCTTCTTGCATGGGTAGTTCTTGGAAGAAGAACAAGAATTATGACCCAGCATCTTAATTCGGCGACTATGCCGCAGTTTTTTGGACAGAGATTTAACAGTAAAGCACTGAAACTTTGTGCTTCCCTGATTATTTTCGTGTTCCTGATTCCATATACCGCATCTCTTTACAATGGTCTTTCCAGACTGTTTGGAATGGCATTTAGTATTGATTATTCTGTATGTATCATTTTGATGGCAGTTCTTACTGCAATCTATGTAATTGCCGGTGGTTATATGGCTACTGCGATTAACGATTTTATTCAGGGTATTATCATGCTGGTAGGTATTGTTGCGGTAATAGCAGCTGTTCTTGCAAGCAAAGGCGGATTCATGACAGCCTATCAAGGACTTGCACAGATTACGGATGAAACGGTATCTTCCACTCCTGGTGTATTTGCATCCTTCTTTGGACCGGATCCACTGAATCTGATGTTTGTTGTCATCCTTACCTCTCTTGGTACATGGGGACTTCCTCAGATGGTTCAGAAATTTTATGCAATCAAAGACGAGAGTGCAATTCAGAAAGGAACTATTATTTCTACCCTGTTTGCTCTTGTTGTAGCCGGAGGATGTTATTTCCTTGGTGGTTTCGGACGTCTGTTCTCTGATAAGATTGATATCGCTGCAAACGGATTTGACTCTGTTATCCCAACGATGCTGGAGAGTTTAAGCCCGATGCTGATTGCCCTGGTCGTTATCCTGGTACTTTCTGCATCGATGTCTACCCTGTCTTCTCTGGTAATCGCATCCAGTTCTACACTGACGATTGACTTTATTAGGGATAATATCGTAAAAGATATGAACGAGAAAAAGCAGGTTGCTGTGATTCGTGGATTTATCGTAGTATTTATTGCGATTTCCGCAATTATTGCATTGATTCAGTACAAGAGCTCCGTTACCTTCATCGCACAGCTCATGGGTGTATCATGGGGAGCACTTGCAGGTTCCTTCCTGGCACCATTCCTGTATGCGCTGTATTGGAAGAAGACAACGGCAGCTTCCTGCTGGGTATCCTTCATTTGGGGCTGTGGTCTTACCTTTATCAACATGTTTGCAAGACCGAGTCTTCCGGTTATCCTTCAGTCTCCAATTAACATGGGTGCAATTGCAATGCTGGGTGGACTCATTATCGTTCCGATTGTCAGTCTTGTTACTCCGAAACCGGATGAAAAACTGGTGGAAGATGCATTTGCATGCTATAACAAGGAAAATGTTGTTTCTCAGAAAACAGCTCTTGGTAAATAAAAAAATCGGTAATTTTATGGAAAAAAATCCTGTATGAATATTTCAAATGTGATATTCATACAGGATTTTTATGTCTGCTTTTATTGGAGACCATAGTTCAGAATGAAGGCTCAGGAAGGGGAAAATCGATGATTATAAAAAATGTAAAAGTATTTACAGAAGAGAAAACATTCGAAGATGGTGAAATTATCATTCGGGATGGGATTTTTGCAGACGGAGCAAAAGAAGACAAGAAGGAAATCGTTGAGAGGGAAGAAACGATCGAAGGAGAAGGATGCTATGCAATTCCCGGGTTGATCGATCTCCATTTTCATGGATGTAAAGGCTGGGATTTCTGTGACGGAACGGGAAAAGCAATCGAAGAAATTGCAAGGTATGAGGCTTCCGTTGGAGTAACCACCATTTGCCCAGCCACCATGACCCTTCCGGTAGAAGAACTGAATCACATTTTGTCGGTGGCAGCTGACTATAAAAAAACGGCTGAAAAAGAACATAGTCCGGCAGCAGATCTGATAGGGATTAATATGGAAGGCCCTTTTATCAGTAAGGAGAAAAAGGGGGCCCAGGATGAAAAAAATATCATTCCCTGCGATGCCGGGATTTGTCAGCATTTTTTGACTGCTTCAGATGGGCTGGTGAAATTCGTTGGAATCGCACCGGAAAAAAATGAGGATGCCCTGGAATTTATCAGAAAGATGAAAGATAAGGTTCATATCTCCCTTGCCCATACAAATGCAGATTACGAGGAAGCAAAGGCAGCATTTGATGCGGGAGCAAATCATGCGGTTCATCTTTATAATGCCATGTCTGCTTTTACCCACCGAGCGCCGGGAGTGGTAGGGGCAGTAGCTGACAGCCCCTTTGTGAATGCAGAGCTGATCTGTGATGGGGTCCATGTTCATCCGGCCGTTGTCCGGGCAACCTTCAGGATGCTGGGCGAAGACCGTATCATTCTGATCAGTGACAGTATGCGAGCTGCCGGAATGGCTGATGGAAGTTATACATTGGGTGGACTAAGAGTAAATGTTGCCGGAAATCAGGCAACTCTGGAAGAAGGCGGTGCATTAGCCGGTTCCGTAACAAATCTGATGGACTGTCTGAGAACAGCGGTAAAGCAGATGGGACTGTCTTTGGAAACAGCAGTAGCCTGCGCCACAATGAATCCGGCAAAAGCACTGGGAGAATATGAAAAATACGGCTCGATTACGCCTGGAAAAATAAGTCAGGAGCGTTGAAAAACGCTCCTATTTTTTTTCTATTTTTTGCATTCTCAAATGAATATTTAGTTGTTGAAACATTCAAATTATGGTAAAATTTATATAATAATTGGTCGAACCGAAACAGAATTTGGGTTATGTTTTTGAAGTGATAAATCAGACCAGGGGATAAAAAATAGATAAGGAGAGGAAAGATGAACAAAAGAATATGGAAGATCTTAAGATGGATGTGCTTTGTACTGCTATTTACAGTATCTATCACGAGAAAAGTGGATGCAAAGGAAATACAACGTGTCATAAATGTCGTGTATGATGATTCCGGAAGTATGATCCGCATGAATGGAAAAACAGTGGATACCTGGTGTCAGGCGAAATATTCTATGGAAGTATTTGCGGCTATGCTTGGCGAAAATGATACAATGAATATTTATGTCATGAGCGATTATATGTCAAATAAAAATGCAAAACCCAAATTAACTTTGTCAGGAAAAAAAGGCTTAAAGACAAATGTAAAAAAGGTTCATAAGATGATAACCAGAGCCCAGGATACACCATTTCGTTCCGTAGAAAAAGCTTATGAAGACCTGGTGAAAAAAGATGCGGATGAAAAATGGCTGGTCGTTCTTACCGATGGAGAATTTGATGAATTTATAAAAGAGAAGGATAAAGGAAAGTCCAAAATAGATGATTACTTTAGCAATAAAGAGAAAGATATTAAGCTGATCTTTTTTGGTATGGGTGCGAATGCAGCAGAAATTACCGCAAATGAAGAGGAAAATATCTATTATGAGAAAGCAAAAAACAGTAAGGAAATCCTGACAAAAGTAACCCAGATCAGTACACGGATTTATAATAGTGACCGTCTTGATGTTGATACAGCCAGTAAAAAAATATCTTTTGATGTTCCGATGTCTCAACTGATTGTATTTGCCCAGGGCGCGAAGGTGAAAATTAACAATATAAAAAGCAAGGACGGCACAAAGTTTAAAAGTTCTGAAACAGAGACGGTAAAATACAGTGAAAAAGCGGCTACAAACTATGATGACGTAAAAGTGGATAAGAATCTGGCAGGAAAGGTAGCAACATTTACAGGAGATTTTACAGCCGGTGAATATACCATTGATGTGGATGGCGCAGAAACCATAGAAGTATATTATAAACCGAATGTAGAAATTGCTGCCTATCTGAAAAATGCGGATGGAGAAGAAGTGACAAACATTGAATCCCTGGAAGCCGGTGAGTATACGATAGAGTTCGGCTTTATTAAAGCAGGAACAAATGAAATCGTTCCGGAATCAAAACTTCTTGGCAACGTTACCTATGTTGCAGATGTGACCAACAATGGCAAAAAGCATGATAAACAGTATTCTTCGGGAGATAAAATCCGGTTGGAAGAAGGAAATCTGAAAATCGATGCAACAGCCTCATTCTTGGATTACAATACAGTCTCCACTTCCCTGGAATATAATATTTATAAAAACAAGCAGGTTACATTTAGTGTTGAATCCGATCCTGACTATTTGATTTTCCGAAAAGGAATGACAACAGACGAAAAAAATCAAAAGGAATGTAACCCTATTGTAATTCGGTTAACATTGGACGGATCCCCGTTTACAGACGAAGAATGGGCAGCCCTGGAAACGCCGAAGGTGACATTAGGGGATCAGGTCAGAGAGGATGAAAAAGGCTTTTTTGCATCCCTTGATTTTCTTGATTTCTTCCGGAAATTTAATAGTGTGGATGAATTAAAAGTGGAAAAAGCAACAGAGCCCGGCGTGATTAATATTTATCCATCGATTCAAAAGAATGATCCGGAGAGCGGAACTTATGTAAGCTCCAATTATTCGATGAAGGTTTATTCTCAGGTCGGAAAAGCGGTCTGGACCGGCGAAATGAACAGTAAAGTAAAAGTCCTGGATAAGAGAAGTATTCTGGAACGGGAAGCAGGCACCCTGATTCGGATCGGAATCACGATCGGCTTTGTGATTCTTCTGCTTGGATTTACCCCGCTGATTAAGAAACGGTTTCCGAAAACCATGAAAAAAAATCCGACCATTATCTGCAAACCGATTCCTTACGGACGTACGGATTCAGCCCATGGACGATTTACAAAAGATACAATGACAGTTTTTCTTCCATTTGTTCCGGAGCAGGGAACCCTTCGTTTTGTACCGTCAGGAACGGTTGGAGTACCAAATATGAAATTAAAAGCTGCAGGCGGAAGTAAAATGACGATCATGAATACAGCGGCCTTTGCAGGACGAAATAATATTACCATAGACGGAATGTACATTCCGGAAACACCAAACGGCTCAAATGGACGTACGAAACTGCTTCAGAAATCACCAAATATGATGATTGATGTGAAAACAGATACCATGAAGTATTCCTGCGTACCTAGAAATTAGCATAGAGGAGGAGAAAAAATGAGCGCACCTACATTAATAGTCGGACTGGGCGGTACCGGTTCAAAAATTGTATTAAGAGTAGCGGAAAAAGTATCAGAGGAACAAAGAAAAAGTATAGGATTTGCAGTGTTTGATACAGACGTGAATGAATTACGTCAGATTAGTGAGAATAATCCGTTTGTACATACCATTCAGACGTCTACAAAGTTATCGGTAGGAGAATATCTGGATATTGATGTTCATTCCAGAGATAGCTGGTTCCCGGTCAATGCAATTTTGAATAGTAAAACATTAACAGAAGGGGCAGGACAGGTTCGTGCAATATCCAGACTGGCACTGGAGACTGCAATTCGTGCCGGCAAGATGGAATCCCTTCATCAGGCAATTGAAAACTTATATAAATTAGAAGGAAATGAATACGAACAGGCACTCAGAGTAATTATTGTAAGTTCCCTGGCCGGTGGAACAGGTTCCGGGCTTATTTTGCCGGTGGCGTTATATATCAAGAATTATCTTGCTACCCGTTTCCGCCAGAGTGCCAATATAACCAGAGGATTTTTCCTGCTGCCGGAAGTGTTCTATGAGGTAATCAAAGGCCAGGCAGAACGGAATAATTTAAAGAGTAATGCTTATGCAACTCTTCGGGAACTGGATGCATTTCTTATGAAAGGCGATTCCACTTTACATGAAAAATATAAGGATTCCGTGAAAATCGATTTCCCATGTGCGGGAACCGGGGAATACGAACAATACAATGTAAGGCCATATGATTACTGTTTCCTGTTTGATGCCCAAAATGCAGATGGTAAAAAACTGGATTCCTTTAATCAGTATCTGGATCATGCAGCAAACTGTATTTACGCCCAGTCGATCGGACCGATGAATAAGAGAAGCAACTCTTCCGAAGATAATACGATTCGTAAATTATGTTCGGAAAAAGGGCGGAATCGTTATGCAGGTGCAGGTACTTCTATGCTTATTTATCCAAATGAGGATGTAAAGGAATATCTGGCATTGACCTGGGCAAGTGAGTGTGTTTCCGACCAGTGGCTGGTATTTGATAAAATGTTCAAGGAAAGAAAAGAAGAAATTGCCCGCATGAGAAGACAGGGACTGAAAGTAGTCGATGTCAATGCAGCGAAATGCTATGTTGAGACGGTAGAGCAGATGGCAAAAGATAAAGATCCTTTTGCAGCTGCAATTGTAAATGCCTGCGGAAGATATGATGAATCCGGTTTCACAAAGATTTCCAACAAATGGGATGACTATATGGATGCCCTGATGAACAAAATAGAAATGGAAAATTCATCCGGACAGGAAGAACTGGATTCCGCAAGAACAAAAGTAAGTGTGGCAATGAATGAATTGACACCGGATAATAACAGTGGTGTATTAAAAACAGGAGATGATACCTGGGAGGCATACATTAATACATATTTAGCACTTCAAAAATATAAAGGAATGATCATGAAGTATGCAGATGAGTCATCTCATACGATTGCCTACACAATTTTTAAAGCCTCGGCAGAATCTGCTGTATCAGATAAACAAAAATTCCGATTAGAGACATATTTAAGAGATGCAGATAATTGTTTTATTCATCCAAGCGCAGTTCGTTATTTCCTGTATAAAGTGCTGGATGGTATGAAAAAACGCCGTATTTCGATTCAGGATGAATGTGAAGAAATCGAAAAATTCTTTGACGGATTTGAGGCGGCTTATTTTGATGATCCAAAGACAGACGATGTGGAAGAAACCGTAAATGATCTGGCAAGAACGAAGAAGGTCTCATTAAAAGACCGAATCAGAAAACGTCTTTCCAGTGACCAGGAAGATTTAAAAGCAGCTTATTCCACTTATCTTCAGAAAGCGGATGATTACAGAGTACAGTCTGTATTACTGGCTGTTTTTGAAGAGGGAATCGATTATGTGCAGAGCTTATGTGATGCATTCCAGAAGTTTTTTATGTCCTTTGATGAAAAAATTGCAACCATTGAGAAGAAACGTTCTGTAATCGAGAAAAAATATAATTCAATGAAAGGTACTGCGGCAAGATATGTATGTGCATCTTCTGTGTGCCTCCATGCAATGTCAGATGAGATGCCTTATACAGGAAGTTATATTACCATTGATAACGAACTTGCAGAAGATATTTATGTAAGAGTAAGAAGCTATGCCATGCTTCCGAAAAAAACAGAAAGATTGAACAATAAGTCCAGAAGAGCAAGAAAGAACGAAGAGCAGAATGAATACAGCGGTTATTTCAGTGACATCTTTGAGTATGGCATTTTGAATTATTTTGCAGATGCGGTGGAAGAAACCTATGGTGATATTGTAAATATGGATGTCATTACAGCAATCGAAAAAGAGGCAAGCTATGAACATGGCATTTATGATCCGGCAAAGGTTGAGCAGTATGTAAAACACGTATTTGACGAAACCAAAATTCTTGCGGCGCCGTTTATCGAAAAACCGCTCGGAGAAGAAAAAGATCCGATTAACTCCTGTGCTTACAATGTGAACCTGAATCCTCACGATGACTCTCCACGGTCGAAGCTGATTGATAAAGAACTGAGAAACTTCGGTGGAGAAGAAGATAAAGATGTTCCGATGAATATGATCCTCTTCTATAAATCATTCTATGGACTTCGTGCAAATGATCTTAGCAAATTTGCACCACCACAGAAAACAGATACCTATAATCGTTCTGCAGGTGAATATTACAAAGCTTACTTTGAGCTTATTGCCAATATCCATCCGGAACCACATAAGAGCAAAGTAATTACACCACACATTGACCGTTGGTGGCATAATGTGGTGATGTTACCGGATTTGGATGAGGAAAATCAGGCCAGACAGGAAGAAGAGATTTATACGGCATTTTTCTGGGGAATCGTCGGACGTTATATTGATATGTTCGAGACAGGATATGACCAGAGAATGTATCGTCTTCTGGTTGAAAAACTGGGAATGGAAAATGAGGAAAGCCGTTTGATCGTATCAAATTCCACACCTTGTGACCAGCTTTATGAAGTACTGGATTCCCTTGCGATTTATCCGGAACTTGTAAGAAATATTATTTTGCATAAAGAAAAAATTATTTCTGAAGAAATAGATAATAATGTGGCGATTGAAGATGGCTTCTTAATGAATTGCCTGAAAAATTTCCGGGTAAAAGAATTTGCTTTCTCGGAAGACGATGGAGTGAGAAGTATTTTTGATCTTCCGTTGCTGTTAAAGAAATCTGTAACAAAGGAACAGTATTTTGAAGAAAAAGTCGTAAGAATTTTGAAAACTGAGATCGCGGAAATAGAAAAATATGTAACAAGATTTTGCGGATCAAAAGAATTACCAAGAGCGATGAAAGGTATTCTGATGGGGCAGTTCGAAAAATTCCTGCGGGACATTGAGGTAGAACAGGAAACATGGTCTGATATTTATCATGATTATCTTTTTACCAGGACCTGTGATATTATTGCAAAAGAATTGGAGAATTTACAGCTGAAAGATGAAGCAAAGTATATAAATAATAAGAAACTTGAGCTTAGCCGTTAATAGTCCAATATACAAGGTGGTAAAAGAATGTTTTCAGTATTAATACAAAATCAAAAAACAATTGAAATTTTCCAGGAATTTCATCCAATCTTTACCGAGGCAATGAACCAGGGAAAGATTGGGGTCTGTCGCTGGATGGAGCCTGGTACGACTGTTGATACTGCACTGCCTGAACTGAAAGAACTGATTGAGGAGAAAGAGGAATGGAGAGCCAGTATTGTTCGCATTTTAGATGAAGATGCTATGAGCATGTATGAAACAGTTCCTCTGAATCCTTATGATTTTAAATACTACCATGAAGAAAAGAGAAAATACGGAGAGAGCCCTATTCCACTTGTTCGACTGACCAATATGCTTGGTGAGCTTCCAGCACCGGAAATTCGTTATGAAACCGTAACGATCATGGAGGAAAATAAATCACCAAAGATCATCTATGAACCTAGAAAAAATGAGGAAGAGGAAATCATATATCAGGAACTGCTGGATCAGTATGATTATGATGGGAAACGCCCTTCTGAAATCATTCTGGTTTCTTTGCGCGTTCCAAAGCGAAGTAAAAAAGAGAGTATTGAGAAAGTATGGACAGATTTTAAAGAAGTGGATAGCTCCAGTTTCTGGAAGAAAAACTGCTATGCGAATTCCTGTCGTTTTATTGTGTATGATTTGAAACAAGAAGGAAGTGTACAATATGAAGCAGATATGTTTAAATTCTGGCTTTCCGTACTTATTTTAGGATTGAACCGCATTGACTCCGACGAATTGCAAGCTTATAGACTTTATAGAATGAATGTTCAGCTTGATAAAGAAATTCTACAGGAAGACATTCAAAACTGTATTAACCGTTTATATGGTGCAAAGTATTTTATGAAACAGACTTTACAGGCGGAAGATAGTGAATGGATAAAAGAACATAGAAAGCTCCCTGAATATAAGATGGAAATCCCGGTTATTCTGGATCTGCCGCGACGCAATGATATGAATGTGGATGATTCCTTATTTCCTTTGGTGGCAGGCAATGTGGAAGATGATTTGAGACGTTGGGGAGAGTCGAAAAAAAATGCGGAATATAAACTGAGAGAAACAGCAGGTCAGGCTGAGATTGCATTGGACGAGGCAGCTGAGCGTATGCGTGGAATGGGTTCTGTGGAAGGAAGCGAAGTCAAGCAAATCAACAAATATCAGAAAAAAATGATGGATGCTGATTTGGAGAACTTATATTTCATGGTTATTTCCACGCAAAAAGAACTTCCGGATTCTCAAAATACAATCAATAAAAATGTAAAAGAAAAAGCGGAAGAGGTAAGAACAAGTCTTTTGTCCAGAATTACAGCAGAACAAATTATGGGAATTGCGATGATTATTCTATTAGCTGTTACTTTATCTGTCATACCAGGTTTTCTGGTCTATACGGATCATTATTCCGGAAGTGTAAAAAGTATGATTACATTCATGCTTCTTCTCATAGATATTATGCTTGTTCCGATTTTTTTCATGGTTTTTCTGCAAAAACGAGAGCTCGTGTTTAAAGTGAGGGACTATAATCATGAGCTTCATGCTTCCATGATGAAAATTGTAGAAAATTCAGAGGTTTATTCTACGTTTCTAAGCAGTATTGTGTCTCACTCCAGAGGAATGTCTTATCTTCAGATTCTGAAGAATAAGAAATTTACGATGAGCAGTACGAGAATTGCAGTTGATACTCATTTAAAGGCGATTGATCATATGATGTATTCTCTGGAAAAGTGGAATAAGGCGTTTTATTTGAATGTAAATTTCAATCAGAGTTTTTATGACGATGATATTTTTGATATTTCCATTCTTCCTATCAAAAATAAATTATATACATTTGAGTATGGCAAACAGTATCAGATTCCATTAAACAATTCAGGAAGAAACGTTGACGTGAATTTTGAATTCGTGACAAAATTGGAATTGATTCGAGAGGAGTTATACGATTAACATGGAAATGGGAAAAATTATTTGTAGTATTATAATAATAGCTCTGGGATCATGGTTATTGTATCGTGTTAATTTGAGGAAAAACAGAAGATATATGCAGGGAATCATTCCACTGGTTGCTGCATTATCCGGTACAGCAGCTTCTTTGATGCTTTATCGTTTTGTAGATCAGATCATTGCATTTGCAGGTACGAACCAGAAAGAAATCACACAGTATATGCAGATTTTTCTGGTTAATATCATTGTGATGGCGATTTTTATTCTGCTTAAAATAATAATGATTCTCATATTGAAATCATCACGAAATACAAAAAGTGCAGATAGCTGGTTATCATACTTTTATGAATTCGATACGGATTATAACGAATGGTTTTTGCAAAACAAATGGTGCAATGTAAGAAAATTATTTTTTCAATTTAACATCGCCTATACCGTTTTTACCGGATTTTATCTAGGGTATACCTGGACGAAGGGAAACGCATGGTCCATGTGGCTGAATGTTACGCCTGTGATTCTGCTGATGATCACGATTGAAATTTATAATTTCCTGAATGGATATACAAAAGTAGAATTTGAGCACAGTGTGATGGGGGACGAATCTTATTCACAAAGAATCAGTAATTTTTATAGAATCAGAGAGATTTATGAAAAACTATTCCCGGCAGAAGTATTGGCGGCATATACAGGATGTGAATTTACGGAACAGAAAGGCATTACTGATTTGCTGAAAGAAATGGAAGAATCTCAGGATAATGTAGAGTATATTACATCAGAGTTTTTTTCTTTACAGGAAGGAGAAAACAGATTTGATGCAGATTATATTCAGGCAGTGCTGAAATTGATGAAAAAAGAGAATGTCATTTTCTTTAATCCATTTTATAAAGATCTTGAAAAATATATCATTCTGCCGTTGATTCATACATTGATTTCAAATCAGAAATGTCTGATTATACTTGGACGAAATTCTACAAAAGAGGATATCCAAAGCTGGATCGAGAAGTTACTTAAAGAATATTGCAGAGTAGATTCCATTTGGAGAGTAGAAGAGCTGACGAGAAAAGAAGCAGATTGTGAAGTGGGAATACTGTGTTTCAATGAATTATATGATATTAGGGTCATAGATCAGAATAAGGACTTTTTGGAAAAAACAGGATTTGTTTTTATTTTAGAACCGTCTCTTGTCATTAATACGGGACAGATAGGATTTAGTATTGTGGCAAATCAAATGAGAGAATCAGGTCTGGATCCGGTTTATTGTATTGCTGACCGTATGGTGGACGGGCTGGTGGATACTATGTCACACCTTCTCCATGAAAAAATTACGGAGGTAATTGCACCTCCGGTACCAAGACATATTTATACCGGGATGGCATGGAATTCAGACGGAGATTATCTGCGCCAGAGCCTTTTTGAAAAACAAACCAGATATCTTGGGAATGGAATGGAATTGTCTGCCGTTGCAGTGAAAAATCAGATTCCGAAAGTGACATGGATCAGTGAAACAAAGACACCAATGAGAGACTTGAAATGGATCGTAGGCCAGTATTTTACAACTTTGTGTAAATATATGAATCTCCCCGCGCAGCAGCAAAGTATTTATGAGAAAATTGACTTTTCTCCTAATCTGTGGTCTTTAGAACAGAAAAAAGAACAGTTTCTGATTGTAGATGATGAGTTTTGCAATATGTTTGCGATGATGAGAATTTTTCTTTCCAGAGCAAAAGAGCAGGTATTTGCCAACATTATGTCAGAAAACTATCTTTTAAGGGACTATATGAGATGTAATGCTCAGATTTTTATGTCGAATCCGAATGTAATTCCATCCATTGTTCCGGATTATGCAAAGACTGAGAGAAATACCATTTTAAAGTTAATGTTTATGATGGCATATAAGCCGCTGAGTGAGCATGAGATTCGGAATGAATTGGAATTGATTCATTATCCTTGTGAAGATGTGCTTCAGGCATTAAGCACCCTGGTAAAAAAATATACGTTTGTAAAAGAATCTGCTTTTGTTCTTCATTCAGAAAAAAGTGTGGACGATATTACAGGGATTGAAACAGAAATGTATTACAGTGTTTCTATGGCTGTTTTTGAAAAATACCTCCAGAAAACATTGAAGAATGCCTATTATGTTGTAGAAAATGAAGATAGACAGGTGGACTACATTGATGCGAAATTGTTTAGTCAGGTGATTCAGACTGTACTTCCGGGACAGTTTGTCGTATATGATGGAAAATATTACAAAGTAAATCATATTTCCGTAGACAGTGGTGTCATATTGCGAAGAGCAGCGGATTTATACGATGGAAGAAAATATTATCGTCAGATTCGAAAATATTATCTGGATGCCTCTGAAGAAGAAAATGTAATCAGTCATAAAAAAATCATGGATTTGGAAATGACTACGATTTGTATGGATTTTCATGTGGAAACAGTTGGATACCTGGAAATGGATTCTAATAATGATTTGAGGAATGCAAGAGAAGTAGATCTTAGCTTTGAAAATTCTGTGCATGAGATGGACAGAGCCTATAAGAGTAAAAATGTTTTACGGCTTTGCCTGCCTGAGACGACAAATCATGAGAGATTTACGATTTGTCTGCTTTTGACGGAAATGTTCCGATCTGTTTTCCCGAATACCTGGCAGTATCTTGCGGTAATGACAGATCGACCGGATAATATTAGCGGTATGCTGAACTTTACTGTTTATGAACTTCATAATGCAGAAAAGGGGGACTATATCTATATTGTAGAAGATAGTGATTTGGATTTAGGATTGCTGGAAGCAATTGAGAAAAATTTTATGCGGTTCATGGAAATCATATCAGATTTTATTGAATGGCATTTTGAAAAAATGAGAGAACCGGCTTATAAAGATCCTGTGCGAAAAGATGTCACACTTCCGGAAGAGGAAAAACGCAAAAAGGGAATTGCAGCATTATTGGAAAGAATTGCAAAGATCTTTGGCGTGAAAAAAGAGGAAGAAATTCAGATCAAAGAAGAAAAAGAGAGAAAAGAAGAAAAGCAGACAAAAGAGGAGATGACAGAAGAAGAAAAGGATTCAGAAGAAACAGGACCAGAAGAAACAGAATCGAAAGAAGAATATGTATTAGAAGAAGAGGAAAGCAGTTCGGAAGAAAATCCACCATTGCCAGCAGCTGATTCCGAGGAAGAGTTTGAGGAAATAGAGGATTTGGAAGAAGACATCCATGTAGAATCGGAAGAAGAAAATGCAGAAGTCCTGGATATTGATGGAACTGATATTTTTGACACGGATGCAGATGCAGACCATGAAGAATATTTTGAAAAATGTTTTGAGGCAATGGGCATTGAGGAAGTCTCTGCTACAAGATATCAAAAAGAATGCTATTTGAAATATGGATTTTTGGATCTGGATGAGCGAATTGAGCTGGATGGTGTAAATAAATATCTGAATGCCAGAGGATTTAGCAATAGTGATCTGACAAAAGCCAGAAAAAGACAACCATTTCAGGATACAATTCTTGATTTGCAGTCTGAAAATTGCTGTGATTTTTGTGGTCTCCCGATTAGCGGTGTCAGCTATGAGCGAATGAATGACGGGCGGATTCGATGCAATGACTGTAGTGTTTCTGCAATTAACACAGTAGAGGAGTTCAGACAAATCTTTCAACATATTCTTGCAACCATGCAGAGCTTCTTTGGTATTGAGTATAAAGTGGCTATTTCTGTGAAAATGGTTGATGCACGGGTCATTGCAAGAGGAGCCGGAATGGTCTTTAAGCCATCAAAAGAATATACAGCCAGAGTATTGGGATATGCACAATATCGCCATGGTAATTACAGTCTTTTGGTTGAAAATGGAAGTCCGCGGCTGGCAATGATTAATACAATGGTTCATGAGATGACCCACATCTGGCAATATCTGTATTGGGATGATGCACAAATAAAACGAATTTATGGAGATGGTTCCAATAGAGACCTTGTATATGAAGGAATGGCAATGTGGGCTTCTATTCAATATCTTTACTTAATTGGCGAAACCTCATACGCGATGAAGCAGGAACTGATTGCGGCATCCAGAGAGGATGTTTATGGAGTTGGATTTAATCTGTTCAGAGAAAAATATCCAATTATAAAAGATTCTGCTATGGTTCGTTTTTCTCCGTTTACAGTATTTCCGCCAATTTAAAACAGGAAGAGGATGAAGTATGGATTTAATGATAGAGAAATATAACCGTATTTATGAAAAAGTAAAGAGTATTTCCGAGGAGATTCAACAGTGCAAAGAGACTGTTCTTGGATTAAAAAATACGATGGATCATACAACTCCTGCAAGAATTGAGCATTTGGAAGAGCAGATTAAAAAGATTGATGAGTATCAGTTGAAAATCAAAGCATTTCGGCAACTGGCAGAGAAGCATATCAATAGTAAGAATGTGTTGACGATTGAGGCTCCTCCAAATTACAGAGTAAATTTGAACCGTTTGCGTCAGTGGGCTATGATGATTGATCCAACGGAGAAAAATGATCCTTATGCTCAGAAAGTATATCTGGTGGCAAAATGTGATGAATTCTTTTTGAGTAAAAAAAAGCAGGAATTCACAGAAAAAATCCAACAGTTAAAAGGAGAGATGGAAGAAGGAAATGCATCTGAAATAGAAAATTTAAATCAACGGATGAAAGAATTGCAGGAAGAGCTCGTCCGTTATGCGGAAAGTGAAGAACTTGCAGAATTTTCCCGAGATGCCGTTCTTGCAAATCAAAAGTATATTTTTGATGAGAAAAAAGAGGAATATCTTCCTATGAATGACACCCCATCTTTTTATTCGCCCGGTGCATTTGGGCTTCCTTTGAAATTTGCGGAAAAAGAAAGAGAACGATTAAAAGAGAAAATGGGAATTTTCTATAATAATGAAACCGGAAGAGTATATCTTCCGGTGGAAAGAATAAGCCCACAAAATGAGTTTTTAATGACAATAAGCTGTGTACCAGCCAGAAAAAAAGTAAATGAATTAGATGCCGGACTTCGGAATTTTCTGCTTAGTATCATTGATCGTAGTCCTGTAGGATCGAGAAAGGTATATATTCTGGATGCAGAACGCCAGAACACTGCCTTATTAGGATCTGCAAAAATAATGCAGGATACTTTTGCACTTGAAACGGTTCCGCGTACAAAAGATCAGATGACAGCAACGATTGAAAAACTGGCAGCTTCTTTTTCCGATCTTGATGAAATCATCGAGGATTATGATTCTGTAATTGAGTATAACCGGAATGCAATACCGGAGAAACAAATTACAAGAAAACTGCTGATTTTAATTGGATGGCCGAATGCTTTTGAGGAAAATGACAGATCTTTATTGAAAAGGATTGTTGCAAACTACGAAAGGTATGGAATTTCCCTTATTCTTGTTGATTTCCAGGAAGAGGGAAAGAAAAAATCCTATGGATTATCGGAATATATGACAGAAGATGAGATTCATATTGAAATGGGGCGAACAGAAACAACGATAACTTTTGGTACAGGAGATCCATATAAATTTGCCTGGTATTTGTTCAAAGGCAATCTTTCTTCCCGTTACGCAGCATCGGTGAAACAACATACGGTAAGAAAAGAATCACTGGGCAATGAATACATCAAACGCTGTGATTTCCTTTCCGAACCGGCTTATGTAAGGGAATATAAAAAACTGGAACTTCCATTTGGTATCGACAGCAAAGAAAAAGTTCATAGTGTATCCTTTGAAAATGAGAATTTTGCTGCATATCTGGTAGGAGCATCCCGTTCCGGTAAATCCACATTATTACATACTCTGATTGCCGGGTTGATTCACAATTACCATCCGGATAATGTGGAATTGTGGCTGGCAGATTTCAAACAACTGGAGTTTGAAAAATATATTACGTATCTTCCTCCCCATGTAAAATATGTTTTATTGGATGAATCAACAGAGCTGGTATATGACATGATTGACAAGTTGACAGAAAAGATGATGGAGCGGCAGCATCTTTTTGCGAAACTTGGAAAAGAGCGTATTGATCAGATCGATCCTATGAAATTAAAAGAGCCTTTGCCGGTTATTTTTGTGATACTGGATGAATTTTCTATTATGTCCCAATCGATTGCAGATTCTTCTGTTTATAAATTGAGATTACAGAATCTTTTGGCAAAAGGTGCAGCACTTGGAATTAAATTTTTATTTTCCAGCCAGACATTTACGACAGGAATTGCCGGACTTACAGGAACAGCAAGAGCTCAGATTCAACAGCGTATTGCAATGAAAGGAACCAAAGAAGAAATAAGTGAGACTTTGGAACTTTCTTCCAACTTGAGGACAGAACAGGTGAGAAATTGGATGGATGCACTTCCTCCACATTATGCATTGATGAAATACCGTGTCAGCGCTGATACTTTGCCGGAAGTAAAACGGGTATTAGTAATGTATTTTAAGGAATACGCTGTCCGCAATCAGATGATTCAAAGAATCAATCAAAAAATGATACCGGTAGATCAGTATGATCCGGGAAATATAAATACTTATGTGAACAAACATCCTGTTTTAGTAGATGGAAAGAAATACGATATCTATTCGGAAGAAAAGTTTACAGATCGGGTAAACCAATATCTGCGTTCCGATTCAGCAATGGAAGATGAAGTATATGCATCGATTGGTACTCCAAGATTGATGGAAGATATGAAGCTTCTCACATTATCAGCTGAGACAAAGGAAAATATACTTCTTATTGCAAGGGGAGCGGAGCAGGCGTGTTGTGCCTCTATTATTTCTTCTATGATAAAAAGTTTTCTTTTACAGAAAAAGAAAGTTTCTATCTGGGCATACAGTAAAAATCGTCTATATCGGACCTATGGATCTGCTCTTTGGAAAAATGGAGAGTATGAGGGTGTTCGGATCATAGAAGATAATGATGGGATTTGTGATGCAATTTATGAGCTGCGTCAAAAAATCGAGAAAAGAGAACCGGGCGATGAACTGATTATTTTGATTGGTATGGATCGAATTTGTGGAGACTTTGAGTTTGCAGATGGAGTATCTCATTCGGAGTACCGGGAAAGTTTCGAAGAAAGACAAAAACAGCAGGAAGAAGAGCTTCGTAAAAAAGGTGCTTTAGCAGAATCGGAAGAAGAACTGGAAAAAGTAAAGAAGGCCCAGGAATGGGCAAAAATCTTTATTTCAATTAAAAAACAGTGTAAAGCGGAAGGCCTGGGAAAAGAAGAGATGGATAAGAAGATCATGGAAGCCAGAAATGAATTTTTTGGTGTAAAAGCTGAAACTGGAGCAGCCGAAAAAGAGACGAAACCAGTGGGTACAACGAAAAAAGAGGTGAAAACAGAGGATAAAACAGAACCAAATAAAAAAGAGCATCAGCCAGGTGCATATAATGCAAAAGATGATTTTATTTATCTTGTTCGGCAAGGAAGCAGGCTGGGGTATCATTTTATGATGGTATTAAATGATTTATCCGATTTAAAACAGACCTTTACAAAGATCGATTTGTACCGGCACCGTATGGCATTTCAGGTCACAACAGAAGACTCCAGAGAGTTGTTTCAAAATCGTTATGCAAGTGAACTTCCGGAGCACATCTGCCAGTATTCCAATATGCTGGAACGTTATTCAGTAAGGCCCTATCTGCATAAAGGGATTACCTGGGAAGGCTGGTTTGTCAATGAAGAAGGAAAATTGATCAGCCCATTTGTTGAAATGAAAGATGAATGCTAAGTAGGTAAGGAGAAAACTATGGCAAAAAAAATTGATGAGAAAGTATATGAAGAAGTAATCGATGCATTAAATACATTTTGCAAAGAAGTTGCAGATGCGACCGGTGAAATGGAAAGTGCAGCAAAGGATTGCGTAAACAATTGTGAACAGGATGAAGCAAGTATAAAAAGCAAAGAAAAAGTAGATAAATGTATCACATCCTTTCAGGCTGCGATAGAAAAAGCACAAAAACTGGCTAAAGCAATGCAGGAAGAATTGACCCAGGCACAAGAAGCAGCAAAAAAAGCAGAAAATATTTAAAGAGGAGGGGCAATATGAGTGACCATACCTATATGGCAAATCAGGCAGGTGTTGATGCATTAAATGCATTGGCGGATCGATTACCGGAACTACTGGATAATATCGATAATTCAAGTAAAAAACTGGATAATTGTGCAAGTGATGTGAATGGATTAGGTCCCCATGGGGAAATAATCAATGAGATATTAGAATCTATTCAAGATGCGGTAAAAACTGCAAAAGAACCGGTTGACACACTAAGTGAGAGAATCAGAGAAACAGCGGAAGCATATCAGGATATCATTGACAGTAATATTTACAGCTCTCCCTGAGACGGAAACGTCAGAGTCAGCTGATAAAAATTCATCTGGTAAAAGTGAAAATACTGGAGTATATCATCCCGTGGAATTTGGCACTGAAATAACGGCAAAAGATCCCAGACTGGGAGAAAAAAGAACAGTACAGAGCAAGAGAACGGTTTACCAGAGAGAAGGAATTGATTTGGATTTGGAAATACCCGCAGGAACAAAATTCTCCAACGGAAAAAGTGTAAAATCCAGGATTACCAATAGAGAGCTGATGAAAAAAGGAAGTGCTCCTTTTGTATATGTAAAAGATGAAGCAGGAAATCGGATTTTAGTTCAGATTGAGCTGCATCATATTACAAGTCAGGAGACATCAAAAGGCTCTGTTTACTTTACTGGAAGAGAGAGGGACGGTTCTATTGCAGAAGTACCATCCAGTATTCATAAAAAACAAAAAAAAGTAATACATGTCAGTTTAAAAGATGGAAGTTTTCGTGTGGATGATTTGCTGGGTGGAAAAAGTTTTGATGCAAATAAGTTTGAAAAATTCAGAAAAATCTACTGGAAAAAGCGATTAGAAAAGATAGAAGGAGAAAGCAGATGAAATATGCAGTGTCATATGAAGGAATTGAAGCATTGCGCAATCTGGGAACTAATTTATGGAATAGCCTGGGGAAAATTGCGGCTTCAAACTTAAAATTATTAGATACTGTGGGAGAAAATCGTCAAGGCTTAGGCCCACATTCCTCTGATATTATTAATATTTCAAAAGAGGTAAACGAAATCACAAAACAGGTCAAAGAACCGGTTGAATTTTTAATCGAGAGGTTAAATGATATAGCAGATGCATACCAGATGCTGATTGAATCGGATCCTTACAGTGGAAGTTCCGATGATGATACGGAACATGGACCAAAAGTGCTGGTAAAAAAGAGATAACAATGTGTGGCCTTTGGAGGATAGTATGAATAACAGGAACGGAAAAAGTGGAACGGTGATTATCTTGTTCTGGATCATCGTAGTATTTAATGTTTTGTGGTTTGGAAGTATGCTTATAAAAAACAATTCTGACAGTGAAGAGAAAGAAAATCAGCCTGCGGGTGTGAAGGATAGCAATGAGCTGGATTGTTTTTATTATAATCAGCTTTCTCCGGAAGACCAGCATGCTTATGAAATACTCTTAGAGGGATTGAAAAACAGAGAAGAAAGCATTATTCTGAATCATTGTGCCTCTGCAAGTACAGAGGCGGTCTGGGATGCGGTGCTGAAAGAACATCCGGAAATTTTCTGGACGAATGCCTATCAATATTTAGAGTACAAAGAAGAACCCTATTGTGATGTCAGGCCGGATTACTGTTATACCCGGGATGAGATAAAAGACAGACAATCTCAAATGGAAGAAATTGTATCAGATTTTTTAAAAGGAGCATCAGGGTGTGATACGGATTACGATAAAATTCGTTATACATACGAGTATATGATAAGGCAAACAGATTATAATCTGCAGGCAGAAAATAATCAGCATATAGATAGTGTTTTAATTGGAAAAGAGTCTGTCTGCGCCGGCTATGCGAGAACAACAAAATATCTCTTGAATCAACTGGGAATTCCATGTATGTATTTGAATGGAGAAGCGAAAAAAGAAAATGAAAATCCGGAATCCCATGCATGGAATATTGTACTTTGTGAAAATGATACTTATTTTGTTGATACTACCTGGGGTGATCCTGTTTATTTGAATCCGGATGGAAGTGAAGCTGAACAAGGTGATAACATAAATTATGATTATCTCTGTTGCAATGAAGAATTTCTGTTTCAAACACATACCCCAAATCCAAACTATACCTATCCGTCCTGTACAAAGGAAAATATAGAACAGTAATATTAAGGATGCCGTCATATTTTTTGGCGGCATCTTTGATTATGTAATACTCAAACATTTTTATGAAAGCAGCTCCTGAATTAGTTCCTTAATCTGAATGCGGATCTTAGAACGACGGATACCGGTATAACCAATCAAATCGGCCTTGCGCATCAGGTATTCATGACATGCCTGAGACAGTTCCGGACGGCGGATTTCAAGCATAAAGGAAGAAGCGACGTTACTCACCAGAAGGGTCAGACCGGATTCACTGGAAAACAGATTAAAATCCTGCTGTTCACTTCTTGTAATTGGAACAAAATGATAATTTTCGTATTTATCCATTAACTCAAGAATATGCTGTAAATGATGGGCGTAAGTTTCCGGAGTGTAAGCAGGATGAGCACTTGTTATTTTATAATTTGTTCCAAGAAGTACCTTGCCGGCGCGAATGTCTTCCGGTGTTGCCAGAGGACAAATCTCAATAAAGCCGGAACGAGAGATTTTTTTTTCAAATAAATCCGCATCATTTCGAATTATCTTCCACATTTTTTTCCAGTCAGGATTTGTTTCCTCGCGAATATAGGTGTCCAGATATCTGCAAGGCATGGTGAATGGGGCAGGATTGACAACCTGGTGTATTACGGGGCTGTTGTCGGCTAACAGTTCCTGAAAGCAGGAGATTAATTCGTCTGAATCGGTATGGGAACTGAGAGCAGGACGACACAAGGACAATTCATGTTGAAACTGTGCGTAGTAAGCATCCACCAGAGATGGATCGGTGGAATTGACTGTAATAAGATCCGGTGAATTGCCGATTCCTGTACTGGTTTGGACGCAGTATCCCGGAAAAATGATCGTGCTGCGTCTGTAAAGATTATCCCTCAGTCTTGGATAATAGTAAACTTCAGCCTGACCGGAGGCATAGATAGGGAGCCAGTAACGCAACGATTCCACATAGCGGTTCATATAATTTAAAGACGGCATAATATGACAAAGGGTAAAGCCTTTTTGGAAAATTGTGTGTAGTGAGGTAGAAAATTCTTTCATAAATTGATAATCTTCGAACAGCCATTCCATATTGAGATCTGATACCAGATAGATTGGGCAGGGATGGTCAATCTGCTGAACAGTACAAAGTAGATGGCGCAGTGATTCGCGGAATCCCTCACTCCCGTAAAAAAAAGAAGTTTCTCTATTATGTGTGGGCAATAAGGAAGTGGAAGAAAATCCCTGGGTTACATAGGAGGCAGATGGAGGCTGAGAGATGTTCTCGAAAATATGCTCTACGATAGGGGTATCCCCCAGCATCCACTTGTACAGCTGCTCAGAAAGCTCCTGTTCCGGAATGCCGGACCGAAGTTCCGGCTTTTCCAGCATCTCTGCCAATGCGTAAAACTGAAAATCTGCCAGGCATCTTCTGGCAAAAAAAGAAGCCATATGAAGGATGTGGTCGTGGTTACGGGGAGTCTTTCGTTTGCCGGTCCGTAAAAGGCTGACCAAAGACCGGTCTACTGAGATTCCTTCCGCAAGTTCTTTATTGGAAGTATTCGTAATATTCATTAAAAAATTCAGTTTATTTGAAAATTTCATTGTGATTTCTCCTTTTTTTGTGGTTTTATGGTATCATGAAATGAAAATTTATGCAATAAAAGTGTCACAAAAAATTACATATTATTTAATGTGACAAATGAGGACGGGTTATTGCAATGGCGTTTAAATATTGATATGGTAAAATAAGATTTATCTTGAAAGAAGATAAGATGTCTCTGGAAAATTATCGGGATCAGAAAGATAAGACAGGTCATCTGGGAACAGAAGAATTTCCGATGCATTATACCGGAAAACTGGAATGGCATGAGATTAATGTATTTGCCGGATATGATGAAAATGGGGAACCAATCATCAATATTCTGGGACGGGATGTGACAGAAGCCCATGATAAAGCAGATACCAAAGCACAGCTGGAAATTGCAAATGCATCCAGTGCGGCGAAATCGGCTTTTCTGTTCAATATGTCACATGACATTCGCACACCAATGAATGCGATTATTGGATTTACAGAACTTTTGGAAAAACATCTGGATGACGAAGAACTTGCAAGAGAATACATAAAGAAAATCCAGACATCCAATGATTTTCTTCTTTCACTTATCAATAATGTGCTGGAGATGGCCAGAATTGAAAGTGGAAAAACGACTTTGGATGAATCGTGCTGAAATGCCCATTGTAAAGAAACTGGTTGATTTGATGCAGGGAACGATTCAGGTAGAAAGCCAGATCGGAAAAGGAACGAAAATTACAGTTACTCTGCCACACAGGATAGCACAAAACAGAGACATCAAACAATTCAAAGAAAAAACCCAGGAATATGATGCAGCCTGTTTTCATGGAAAACGAATTCTCCTTGCAGAAGATAATGAATTGAATGCAGAAATCGCGATTACCATTCTTTCGGAAGCCGGATTTACTGTGGAACATGCTGCAGATGGTATTATTTGTGTGGATATGCTGGAAAAAGCAGATCCTGACTATTATGACTTAATTCTGATGGATATCCAAATGCCAAATCTGGACGGATACAAAGCGACTCAGACCATTCGGAAATTTTCAGATAAGAAAAAAGCAGGAATTACCATTGTTGCTATGACAGCCAATGCTTTTGATGAAGACAAGAAAAATGCATATAAGGCGGGAATGAACTGGCATATTGCAAAGCCAATCGTTGTGGAGAAACTGATGTCAGCCCTGGCAAATATTTTAAACAAGGATACCAAATAAAAGTTATAGTATAATTGTGAAGAAGCCGGAGTGACACGATTTTGTTCCAAACCGATCTTTATGTCTGAACTTCGTGACATTCTATCAAAACCATATTTGGGGCAGCAGACAGATAATTTTTCTGCAGAAAGGGAGAAAGAAGAGTAAATGCCAAAAAATAAGGCAGTGAGCAGATTTTAACGGAATAATATGATTGAGACTCAAAAGAGGAAAAGGTGAAAGTAGTATTGAAGAAACGAATTTTAATTGTAGAGGATAATGATCTGAACCGGGCAATGTTGTATGAGATCTTATCGAATGAATATCAAGTGCTGGAAGCAGAAAACGGCCAGGAGGCACTGGATATTCTGAAACAACAAAAAGAGGAGATTGCTTTGATCCTTCTGGATGTGATGATGCCTGTCATGGACGGATATACATTTTTAGATCGAATCAAAGAGGAGACGGATCTGGCATTGATACCGGTTATTGTAATGACACAAAGTGACAGTGAAGCGGATGAAGTAACCGCTTTAGCTCATGGCGCAACTGATTTTGTACCAAAGCCTTATCGGCCTAAAGTAATTTTGCATCGGGTTGCAAACATTATTAAACTGAGAGAAACGGCAGCCATTGTGAACCTGCTTCAGTATGACCGGTTGACAGGACTTTATACAAAGGAATTTTTCTATCAGAAAGTACGGGAACGGCTGGAAAAAGAGCCGGAGACAGAGTTTACCATTGTCTGTTCCAATATTGAAAATTTCAAATTATATAATGATAATTACGGCATTCCGGCAGGAGATATTTTGTTGCAAAGAATCGCCGGGATGCTTCAGGAAAAGTGCGGCTTGGATTCTATTTGCGGTCGTTTTGGCGCAGACCGGTTTCTTTGTCTGCGGGAACGTTATAAGGAGAAGGAGAATCGAAAAGTATTTTTAAATGACTATAATCCATCCATTAAAAATGCAATTATAAAATGGGGAATCTTTGAAATTACAGATCGGACCATATCGGTGGAGCAAATGTGTGACCGGGCTCTCCTTGCGGCAGACAGTATCAAAGGACAGTACAATAAGCATTTTGCAGTCTATGATGATACTTTACGTGGAAAACTGCTGAGGGAAAAAGCAATTACAGACAGCATGGAAAGGGCTTTGGAAGAAGGACAGTTTATGGTTTATTTTCAGCCCAAATATAGTTTAAATGAAGATTGTATGTCCGGTGCGGAAGCTCTGGTTCGATGGATTCATCCGGAATGGGGATTTATGTCTCCCGGAGAATTTATCCCTTTGTTCGAAAAAAATGGATTTATTCCTCAATTAGATCAATATATCTGGGAGCAGGTATGTGTGAAACTGAAAGAATGGAAAGAAAAAGGATTTCCGATTGTTCCTGTATCGGTCAATGTATCAAGGGCAGATGTTTATCAGATTGATCTGGTAGAGAAGCTGGTGGAACTGGCTCAAAAATATCAGCTTCCTCCATCTTGTCTACATCTGGAAATCACAGAAAGTGCTTATGCAGAGAATCCGATCCAGATTATAGATACGGTTCATCAGCTCCGCAGCCATGGTTTCGTCATCGAGATGGATGATTTTGGAAGCGGCTATTCTTCTTTGAATATGCTGACGCAGATGAAAGTAGATATTTTAAAGCTGGACATGGCCTTTGTTCAAAATGAAATAGCGAAACCGATTGATCAGAGCATTTTAAGCTATATCATCAGTATGGCCCATTGGATGGATCTGTCTGTGGTGGCGGAAGGAGTAGAGACAAGAGAACAGCTTGAGCGGCTTCGGGAACTGGGCTGTGATTATGTCCAGGGATACTATTTTGCAAAACCGATGCCGGATCAGGAATATGAGAATCTGCTGAAAGAGCAGTCCCGTTATTCTTTTGCAGCAACGAAAACTGCACCGAGAGAAAAAATGACCATCCGAAATCTGCTGATTGTGGATGAAGATGAATGTTATAGAGAGAAAGCATGCAATACGTTCCAGGGATATTTTCATGTGCTGGAAGCTTATGATGCCGATACGGCTCTTGATCATCTTGCAGAATATGGAAGTGACTCTATTTCGGCTATCATTATAAGTATGACCCTCCCGGAAGATGGGGCTGGTTCCATCTTGAAAGCATTACGACAGAATGCATCATTTTGGAAAATACCGGTTCTTGCAACAGTACCGGGAGGAGAGATGATAGAACAATTGCCTCTTGCATTGGAAACAGATGATTTCCTTTGTAAATGTCATCCTCAGGTAGATTTGCGAAGGCGAGTGGAACGGCTCATTGGGATCGCAGCATTTCATGAGCGGGAAATTATTTTACAGGATCAGGCAGGTCGTGATTATCTGACCGGTCTGTTAAATCGGAGAGGGCTTCAGATTGCCATTGATGCTTTGAGAAAAGAAGATCTTCCACTGGCAGTCTGTCTGTTTGATCTGGATGATTTGAAATCAGTCAATGATATCAGAGGTCATGATGAGGGAGATCGAATGATTCAGTCTTTTGCAGATTTGCTTCGGCGGAAAACCAGAGCAAGAGATATTTTGTGCCGTTATGGGGGAGATGAATTTCTGGTGATTTTAAAGCACCTGAATGACGAGTCAGCGGCAATCAAAAGAGGAATGGATATTTGTGAAACATTCTATGCATCCTGTTCCGGTGGAGTAGCTCTGTGTACGGAAGATTGGAAACATTTTGCGAAGTTGATTCAACATGCAGATCAGGCGTTGTATCAGGCAAAACGAGAGCACAAGGGCAGCTGCTGCTTGTGGCAGGGAAAATAATAGCCCTATCAATTGAGAGTCCCGATGAATGGAAAAAGATTCATCGGGATTTTTATGGATTGAGGCATCTTCTTTGGAAATATTGACTTAATATTCTTCCTGTTCGGCGTCCTTTTTCGTTGAAAAATCCAATCTTTTACATTATAATGGAGGTACCGATATGAATCAAAAACAATTCGCCTTTTACTGAAAGAAAAAAGGTATGAGGAATTAGAAAGAGCATCGGAAGATCAGGAATATTGTAAGAAGCTGATGGAAGAAAATGGACTGGAAAAGTAGATAATAAATGTGGAGAAGGATATGTCAGAGTGGAAGCAGATTGTTGATATGGAGAAGGTTTTAGAGTATATCATGGGCCATCTGGAGACAGAGTTGCCTATTTCTCAGGTGGCGAAGCATTTTCGTTACAACGAGGCTTATTTTGCCAAGAAGTTTAGTGAATATTTTGAAATTCCTTATGGAAAATTTATACAAAAGCTTCGTCTTCGGCAGGCTGCACATGAATTAAATGAAAATAAACGGGCTTTGAAGGCGATTGCACTGGATTACGGGTATGCAGAAGTTCGCTCCTTTTCCAAGGCATTTAAAAAAGAGATGGGAATGACGCCGAGAGAATTTCAACATGCGGATATCAGCGTGCCGGATATGCCGGTAAGAAAGACAATCCATGGACATAAGCTGAAGCTTCAATATATCAGAATGCAGGGATTTATGATGGCAGGTTATCCGGTAAAAGTAAAACATGGAAAAATGACAAATTTGCTCAGTGAGTGTGCCTATCCTTTTAAAGAACCGGATTCTCATATTGATTTGTACAGCCAGAAATTTCAGGTTGGAATCTGGTGGCATAATGCAGAAGGTGAACTATATTATCTTATGGGCCCCGCTTTATATGAAGGACAGGAAATGCCGGACGAGATGATGAAAATGGAGATTCAGGGTGGAGAATATGCGGTTTTTTCTGTGGAACGGGGAGAAGACATAGAGGATGTTCTGGAAACTCAAAGAAGGATGGTTCGTTATGCAATGAAAGAATGGGAAATCCTGAATCAAAAAGAGCCGGACCGCATGGCATTTACCTATGAAGGATTTGATAAAAACTATACCTATCTATTTTTGCCTTTGATACGAGGAATGCTGAAACAGTCTACTGTGGAAGAACGGGAAACCCATGGTATTGACAAATGGATTGATTACATTGACCGGCACATTACGGAAGAACTGACCATACAGGATATTGCAATGGCAGTCCATTATTCAGAGACCCATTTCCGGGAAATCTTTAAAAGTTATTATGGAACATCTCCTACGGATTATATTCTAAGACGTCGGTTATACCTGACTGCAAGCGAAATCAGAAAGGCAAAAAATAAAAGAGAATTTCAAAAAATAGCATCCAAATATCATTTTCATTCCGAAGAGACGTTCCGCAGACTTTTCTGGAATGAATTTCATGTGGAACCGGAAGAATACGGTAAAGTAGACATGAAAATCGTAAATCTGCAGGAGTATTATTCCAGACACAAAGAACAGATTAAAGTTACATTTACAGAGGAAACAGAGACAAAAATGATTGGTGTAGCCCTTCGTTCCTATGAGACGGAGGAAGAGAAGAAGGATGATATTGATATTCCGGGATTGGCAGGCTACTGGATGAGGCATAATACTGCGCCTGTTCAGGAAACTTCATATGCCTGTCAGGTGCCGGGAGAAGAGAATAATATGGCGCTGTGGTGTAATGCAGAAAGTGGAAAAGGCTATGATTATATTCTGGGGCCGGTTGTAGAAGATTTTGGTCCCTTGCCGGAAAACATCCGAAAGATTACAGTGGATGGAGGTCGATATGCGGTTTTTGAAACCATGGAAGAAAGTGATGAAACCAATCTGGCAGATGCCTATCGAATGCTGACAAGGCTGGTATTTTATGGATGGATCAAGGAAAACCGGGTAAGGGTCAATCTGAACAAGCTGACTTATGTGCGATATTACGGCCGAAAGCTTCACTTTTATGTACCTTTGTACAGTTAAAAAGCCGCATTCAAGACTCGCTCGCGAGTCTTGGCGCGGGATTCGGGTCTGCAAGGCAGACAAAATCATTTCCGTTGATGCGGAAAAATTATTGCCTGGGAGAAAAGAAAAAAGACAAAAAAGTACAGATTGTAATATAGATTATTGTGATTTGTTTAAAAAAACAAAAGAAATTATAAATATAAAATAAACAAAATGACTAAAATATATGATTTTGGACCCCTTTACAGTTGGTGAAGGGGTATTTTTTTATGCTATAATTTCACCAGACTAAAAAGCACATATGTAAGTAAGAAAATCATCAGGACAAAAAAGTTCTCATAGCTAAAAAATCCCGGTTTCCGGTTTTCTATGATTTACATAATTTTAGTTCAGATAAAAATGAAGGAGTATTTCATGAAAAAGAGAAAAAAAGTAATCGTTTGGTTGTTGATTGCAGCACTCCTGATGACCCAGGTCTGTTTTCCGGGAGTAAATGTTCGGGCGGAAGAAGGTCAGTCGGTGGTGGAAAAGGCAGAACAAGAAGAATTTTCTGCTCAGTCTGAGAAGGAAAAGGAAGAGGCAGAATCCCAAAAGAAGGATGAGAAGTCGGAAAAGACTGAAAAATCAGGAAAAACCGACGAGAAAGAGGCCGTAGAGAAGGAGTCCGATCAAAAAGAAAAGGAAACAAAAGATACCCAGGAAAAAGAACCGGACAAAAAAGAAGAGGTCTCAAAAGATTCGGAAGAAAAAGGAATGGATCAAAAAGAAGAGGTTTCAAAAGATTCGGAAGAAAAAGGAACGGACCAAAAAGAAGAGATTTCCAAAAATACGGAAGAAGAAAGTACAACGGCTCAGGCTGCTTCCACTGAAGAAAAAAAAGAAAGTCAGGAAGAAAACAGTGAAAGTACAACGTCAACAGAAACAAAGACAGGAACGGTGACCCTGGAAAGGCCTCTTTTCCTGGAAGGAGAAGACGAGGAAGAAGACAAAAAAGAAGACAATAAACAGGAACTGTCGGAGTATCAGGTGAAATTTGTTCCGGTAGACCAGGAAGGAAATGTTGTTTCAGGAGCAACCGTTACCATGAAGACTTCAACGGACAAAAATTCCTGGAGTACGGTATCTGCACTTGATTCAGGACAGTATAAGCTGCCTGTAAAGGAGGATGAAAAAGACTGTTATTATAAATTCAGTATTACTGCAATTAATTACGAGACATTTGACAGTGAAATATTTTCTTTCACCCAGGAGAGTAATCCATATTTCAATCTCAGTTCGGTGACAGACGGAGAAGTGACAATCCGTCCCATTATGGAGAAAAAGGCAAAGCCGGACCAGTATCGGGTTGAGATTAAGGTGTTGGGCGAGGATGGAAATCCATTGACTGATGCACGTATCGAAATGAAATGGAGAAAAGATATATACAAGTGGTATGAACAGGATGCGATTTCT
>JALEPU010000035.1 GCA_022766905.1 Lachnospiraceae bacterium | reverse complement strand
CATATGTTTCTTTCCGGTAGACAGAAAAATCGGAATATCCAGAATCAGATGAAGACTTCGATAGCCGTTTGGTTTCGGATTGGCAATATAATCTTTTTTCTCCACCAGGATAATGTCATCCTGTCTGGTCAAAAGTTCTGCCAATGTATAAATATCCTCCGGGAAAGAACAGATTACCCGGATTCCGGCAATGTCAAACAGTTCATTTTCCATATTTTCGATGGTAATATCCAGTCCCTTTCTTTGCAGTTTTCCTAAAATACTGTCCGGACTTTTCAGCCTCGTCTTAATCGATTCAAAAGGATTTCTGTTATGAGCCAGCGAAAATTCCGCATTCAGTACCCGAAGTTTTGTCTCAACCTCCATCAAGGCACATTCATACTCTTTCATCATTTCCATAAAAGGACGGGCAGTTTTTAAAAGTTCTTCTGTAATCCCCTGATTGAATAGATTTTTCTTTTTCGTATCCTGATCCATTTTTCTAATTCCCTCCAGTCCCTACACGCCACTTCATGCTCTACACATTTGAAGTGGGGGACTTACTTGATTCGGTTAAATAACCTTTTTCTCGTAATTCCTTCTCAATTTCATCTAAAGTTTCTTCCTTATCGGCCCAAACGGTATGATAGTGGATTCCACTGGTCAGATTTTTTAATGGACTGGCCTGTCCACACATCATCTTATTCATGAACAAAGAAACTTCCCTTCTGGAACCGGCAATCAAATCTGCTCTTAACACACCGTAAGTTTTATGATCAACAAAGACATCCCGGACTTTGCCACCTATATCCACAATGGTATTCAGCTCATCCTCAATCTGTTCGTCGCTGTGACAAACATGAAAAACCCTGCTGCAAGCCGGAGTCTGTCCAATCAGGTACCCCTTTGTAGTTGCTACAATATCATAATCGGCAGCCCTTAATAGGGCAATATCCTGCACGATTGCCTGTCGGCTGACGTGATATTTTTTTGCAAGAGCAGAACCTGACACAGGTGCCTTTGCACTTAAAATCGTATGCAATATTTCATTTCTTCTTTCTTCACCAGTCATGGTAACTCCTCCCTCTGTGTTTTATAATGCTCAGGTTATCAGAAGTAATTATGGATTTTTTTCCTGCCAAAAGCTCTCAAAATCCTATAATAAAATGACGCTCCATATGAAAGTAGATACCAGGGACATCACCGTAGAAAAGACCACGCACTTTGTTGCAAAAATAGCATCTCCATCATATTTGGAAGCCAGAATTGCTGTCGTTGCTCCTGCCGGCATGGCTGCCAGTAAAGTGGATACTCCTGTTATCAAAGAATCCACCTGAAGCATCCGGCAAGCCACATAAACTACCGCCGGAATCAAAATAAGGCGAAGCACGGTATAAGACAAGACCGTCTTATCTGCCATACTTTTCATATCCACATCTGACAAAATGGTTCCGATTACTACCATAGATATGGCAGTACAACAATTGCTTAAAGAAGTAATCGTATTTTCTACACAATCCGGCAGCGTAATCTGGCTAATCATTAATATAATACCAAGAATTGCTGCTATGATGCAAGGATGAGTGATGACTTTTTTTAGCATTGTTTTTCGGTCCGGTGACTCCGTAAAATAAGAAATACCTGCCGACCACATCACAATCCTCTGAGGGATCAAATAAATAGAAGCAAGGGAAAGACCCATAGAGCCAAAAACCCCTTCTGCAATCGGATTCCCCAAAAATCCTGCATTGGAGCAAATAATTCCGTATTGAAGCACCTTTCGCCGGTCACTGCCTTCCTTTTGATAGAGAACGTGACTCAAAAAAGTACAAAACAGCTGAATTCCAATGGAAATCAGAAAAATAGCCAGAAAATTCAGCAGGATTTTATAATTAAACTCGATTAAAAAGGATTTGATAATATTAGCCGGCAAAATAACATCAATGATCAGATCTGTCAGGCACTTTTTCCCTTCCGCAGTAATAATATCTTTTTTTCGAAGAAATAACCCGACTAGCATAAGCAGAAACATCATAAGCTGTAAATTAACTAGTTCTTTCATTTTATTATCCTTTTATGTATATAAGCTACCCAACAAATGAGTTACTCGACAAATGATGTTGGGGTCAAAAGTTCTTATAAACCAAAAAATCAAGGAATTTATCGAAGATAAACCCTTGATTTTACGGCTTTTTTAATTAGTCAACGCTGACAATCTCTTTCTTGTTATAAGATCCGCAGTTCTTGCAAACTCTGTGAGGCATCATAAGGCTTCCGCATTTGCTGCATTTTACTAATGTAGGAGCGCTCATCTTCCAGTTTGCTCTACGTTTGTCTCTTCTGGCTTTTGAAGATTTATTCTTTGGACAAATAGACATGGTCACACCTCCTTAAAGTTGTTGAAAATATCACGGATAGCTGACATTCTTGGATCGGGTACGGACTGGTCACAATCACAAGCTGTCTCGTTTCGATTACAACCGCAAACCGGACAGATTCCCTTACAGTCCTCCTTACAAAGAACCTTCATCGGAAAGTGAGTTGCGATCTCATCATACACAAGCATGTCTATCTCCAGCATACTTCCTTCCAATAGAATTAATTCATTCCATTCTTTCTCATCATCATCTTCCGTATTACGATCGATGACAACATCGATCTCGATAGGAAATTCCACAGATACTTCACTCAGGCAGCGGTCACACGGAATCAAAAGAGAAATCTTCGAATTCCCTGCTACATGAATCTTCTTCTTACCGATATTCTCCACCGTCACAGTAAAAGACTCTTTCTCGCTTACCGGATATTCATTCCCGGAATAGGGAACGGTGATAAAACCGGGTTCCACCTGAAAGGACTGTGATTTCCCTGAAGTTGACAATATCTCTGATACGTTTATCTGCATCATATACTGTATCTCCTAATTACTCATACCTATGATATTATACACACAAGATTTGGGGTTGTCAAGCAAATAACTTACTATTTTTCGAAAAAACATCCCTGCCAGATCAAAGCCGGCAGGGATAAAAGAAATCGAATCAATTACAATTCCGATTATTTTACTAAAGCAACTGTCTCGCGGCAGATCATAAGCTCTTCATTTGTTGGCACGCAAAGAGCTTTTACTTTAGAATCCTGTGTGGAAATGATTGCTTCTTTTCCTCTGATATCGTTTGCAACAGGATCAATGGTAAGTCCCAGATATCCAAAGTAAGAACAGATTTCTTCTCTGATCTTCTTATCATTTTCTCCAAGACCTGCTGTAAATACGATTGCATCCACACCATTCATTGCTGCTACATAGGATCCTACATATTTTGCAACATGGTATGCATATACTTCCAATGTCTCTGCAGCTCTTTCATTACCGGCTTCAGCAGCAGCATCAATATCTCTGAAGTCACTGGATACACCGGAAAGACCTAATACACCGGATTTTTTATTCAGGATTGTAAGAATCTCTTTGATTCCGATGTTTTCCTGTTTTGCAATAAACTCTAATACACCAGGATCAACGTCACCACTTCTGGTTCCCATGATCAGACCTTCCAGAGGTGTAAGACCCATACTGGTATCTACGGATTTACCGCCGTCAACAGCTGTAATACTTGCACCGTTACCCAGGTGGCATACGATAATCTTCAGGTCTTCAATGTTCTTGCCAAGAATCTCAGCAGTTCTTAATGCAACGAACTTATGGCTGGTACCATGGAATCCGTAACGGCGAACACCGTATTTTTCATAATATTCATAAGGAATTCCGTAAAGATATGCTTTTTCCGGCATAGTCTGATGGAATGCAGTATCAAATACACCTACCATTGGTTTGCCTGGAAGAAGTTCGCGACATACATTCACACCTATTAAAGTAGCTGGGTTATGAAGTGGAGCAAAAATATTGCAGGTTTCTACTGTTTCAATCATTTCATCTGTTACAAGAGCGGAACAAGCAAATTTCTCACCGCCATGTACCATTCTGTGTCCAACAGCATTGATCTCGTCCAGAGAACTGATTACACCATTTTCCTTATCGGTAAGCTGCTCTAATACAAGAGCAATTGCCTCTGTATGAGTTGGCATTGGAGCATCGATCTTAATCTTATCTTTTCCTGCCGGCTGATGAGTCAGAGCACCATCGATACCGATTCTTTCACATAAACCTTTTGCCAATACCTGTTCTGTGTCGGAATCAATTAACTGATATTTCAGTGAAGAGCTTCCGCAGTTGATTACTAATACGTTCATACCATTTCTCCTTTAACTTTATTCTTTTCTGAAAGACTGTGTCTCATTATAAAACAAACGAATACTGTATACAATATCTTTTCAGAAATTCTTTGTATTTTTTCACGTACAACCTAAGTTGTCATTTTACAGTCATTATTATTATATATCATGAAACAATTTCATGCAACTCGACTTTTTTGACCGAATAATTGTGAAAACTTTGACAATAATATTTTCCAGAAATATCCTTTTTCTTCTGATTTTCCTTTTATTTTTGCTGGAATTCAGGCCATATTTATGATATGATTCTGGGGTCAAAAGCTTTTGTCCCATGATGCTGACCATAGAAAAACGGACAAAGAAAGGATATTTCCATGAAAACAGCAGCAATCATTGCAGAATACAACCCTTTTCACAAGGGACATGCTTACCACATTGAAAAAACAAGGCAGGAAACCGGCGCCGACTATATTGTGGCGATTATGAGCGGTGATTTTGTACAAAGAGGCGCTCCTGCTTTTATGGACAAATATGATCGTGCCCGGGCTGCTCTTTTATCCGGCTGTGATCTGGTAGTGGAGCTTCCTGTCATTTACAGCTCTTCCAGTGCTGAATTTTTTGCTTCCGGAGCGGTTGCCTTACTGACCCGGCTGGGAGTCTGTGACTTTCTTTCTTTTGGCAGCGAAGAAGGCCGTCTCGACCAGCTTTCTTTTCTGGCTGATCTTTTAGTTTCTGAACCGGAAGAATACCGGTTACTGTTAAAAGAACAGCTGAAAAAAGGCCTTTCCTATCCAAAGGCTCGTGAAATTGCTTTGTCCATATATTGTAAATCAAAGGACTTTTGTCAATTCTCTAACGAATTTTGGGACTGTCTCAAGCAATCCAACAACATTTTAGCCTTGGAATACTTAAAAGCACTGAAAAAGCAGAAGTCACCTATGACTCCTATTACAATTTCCCGCAAAAATACATCTTATCACGACAAAAATTTATATGATGGAATTTCTTCCGCTACCGCAATCCGGCACTTCTTTTTGGAACATGAAGATCTGTCTCCTTTAAATAATTGTGTTCCGGAATCCACCTATGTTGCCATAAAAAAATGCAGGGCAAATCACTGCTTTTTGGATGTGGACGATTTAACCCCTTACCTCCACAGTACCCTCCTTCATTCATTGCCAAAAGGAACTATCTGGGATCTAAATCAGGAATTGGAAAACAGGCTTTCCCGTCTTTCCTGGGCTACCCTTACCTTTTCCGAAATCGCAGACCAATTAAAAAGCAGGCAGATAACCGGAACCAGAATTTCAAGAGGGCTTCTTCATCTCATTCTGAATCTCTCGGAATCCTTTTTTATGGAACAGTATGAAAGAAATCCCGCCCCATACCTTCGGGTTCTCGGATTTTGCAAAGAGAGTCAGCCTTTATTAAAAGCAATCAAAGCAAACAGTCAGATTCCGGTTATCACCAAGCCTGCCCAGGGGAAAACAAGAATTCCTTCCCTGGATTATCCTGTTTTTGAGATGGACCTTCGAGCCGGCCGTCTGTACCAATCCATGATTTTCCAAAAATCCGGATGCCGGCTTCCTGACCCACTATCACGTTCACCTCTTGTCATTAAAAAGGATTCTGTCATAAATAAGGATGTTGCAAGATAAAATGAAATCTGTTTTCTCATCTGTTTTACAGTCCTCTTTCATAATCCATCCTTTTTTTGCATAAAATATATCAGTTTCATGAAAAAGAAAAGGGGGCACACGTATTATGAAAAAAAAATTTTTTTCTCTCATTTTACTCAGTCTCTTTTTTCTTTTTCTTATTTTTCCGGAAACCGTTCAGGCTGGCGCAAAAGAAGGTCTGGCTCTTTGGTACAATACGATGATTCCGATTTTGTTTCCTTTTATTCTGATTTCCAATCTTTTGATTGCAACAGATTCCGTACGCTATTTTACCTACCCAATCATTCCTCTCCTCCGATGGTTTCCCTACTTAAATCCATATTATTTCTATGCCTTGATTTTCGGCTGGTTCTGCGGCTATCCCATGGGAGCAAAATCGATTGCGGACCTTTTACGAACAGGAAAAATCACAAAACAGGAAGCAAATTTTCTTCTTCCTGCTGTCAATCAGGCAAGTCCTATGTTTTTAATAGGTTATCTGGGCATTCATATTTTCGAAAAATCATACTCCTTTGGACAAATACTTCTTATCATATACGGGCCGGTTCTTTTCTTTCTGATTTCGGGACTTTTCCTTTTCAATCCTTCGAAAAATGAGAGGATTTTAGCCCCTTCCTATAAAAAAAATAGTATGTCCCTTTCTATGGAACATACTATTATATCGTCTTTTCAGATTATGGTAAATATTGGTGTCTATATGATGATTTTCACGATTCTTATGAGGCTTCTCCTTCTTCTCCTTCCGGAAAGTCCCCTTCTGACTCTCTTCATTGGCTTTCTGGAAATGAGTACCGGAATCGCCTGGATCCACCATCTTTCATTTTTAACACCTTTTGTAAAAGGCAGTCTGATCTTCGCACTGACTGCCTTTGGCGGATTTTGCACCATGGCACAAACCTATAGCGTGACAGAAGGACTTCATCTGTCCATCCCCTTCTATCTTGTGGCCAAAATTCTCCTTGGTACTTTGTCCTTTTGTATGGCTTTCTACCTGCTGTAAAACAATCAGATTCCGCCTGTCTGTAATCAATCGGCCTAATTCTCTTCCGGTTCTTCTCCCACTTCTGCATTGGTCCAAAGAGAAAGCTGAGTTTCAATCTCTGCCCGGTTCGATTTAATCTTGTCCAGATTTTTACCTAATCCCTCTACCATGGTTTCTAACTGTTCTTTCTGATTCTCAAAAAGAGTCTGGAACATATTCTCCAGTCCGGCCATCATGGAACTGGTGTACTGCATTGCACCAAGCTGGATTCCCTCTGCTTCTTCCTGAGCCTGATCCAAAATATCTGCTGCCTGTTTCTTGGCATTCTTAATAATCTCATCTGCCCGCATATTAGCAAGGGCCACGATCTCATTCTCGTCAATCATAAGGCCTGCTTCTTTTGCTGCACTGTTGATCATTCCGTCTGCCTTTGCCTGAGCTTCCTGAATAATCATCTCTTTTCTGGCTACAATTTCCTTGCTGCGTTCTACTTCAGAAGGAATCTCCAGTTTTAATTCTTCTAACTGAGCCAGAAAATCCTCTTTTGGCACACTTACTTTTCCTGCCGAAAAAGGAGTTGCCTTACAACTGTCTATATAAGCGATCAATTCATCAATTAATTCTTCCATACTAACTTTTTCCATGCTTTCCTATCCTCCACTGCTCTATCCTGTTATTTGGTATCTTTTTCCTTCATCCTGACTGCCACTTCTTCCGGCACCATACCGGTATAATCACCTCCAAAGGAAGCCAGTTCTTTGACTCCACTGGAACTGATGTAGGAATATTCCGGGCTTGCAGCAAGAAAAACCGTCTGCGTCTTCGGGAACAGGCTCTGATTAATCTGTGCCATAGGAAGTTCATAATCAAAATCCATTGCTCCTCTGACTCCCCTGATAATTCCGTCAATCTGATTCATACGGCAATAATCCACTAAAAGCCCCTCAAAACTGGTAATCTCAATATTGGGAATCTCCCTGGTCACCTCTCTAAGCATCGAAATCCTCTCCTCCAGAGAAAACAAAGGGATCTTATTGGGATTCACCAGTATGCCTATGATTAATTTATCAAAAAGTCCGGAAGCTCTCTTTATAATATCCAGGTGACCCAAAGTAACCGGATCAAAGCTTCCCGGATAAATCGCTGTCTTCATCTATGATATCCTTTCCAGAAATACATGTTTATTGGTCTTATAACACTTCTCTTTCTGAACCTGAAATCCAATCTCTTCCACATAAGAAAAATCAGTAGAAAGGGAAGCTTCCACGACAATCAGGGTATCCTCGAAACAGATAGAAGAATGTTCCAGTCTATAGAGGACATCCTTCTCCAGGTCTTTGTCGTAAGGAGGATCCATGAAAATAAGATCAAAAACAATGTCTCTATCTTCCAGCCATCCAATCGCTGCCAGTGCATCCTTCTGAAGCACATGGGCATTTTCCTCCAGATGGGTATGGGAAAGATTCTGCCTGATACATTCACAGGCCTTTTTTTGATTCTCCACGAACCAGGCTTCCTTCGCGTCCCGACTTAAAGCTTCTATCCCGATTGCTCCGCTGCCGCTAAATAAATCTAAAAAAACAGCTCTTTCAATTCGTGGCTGTAATACGTTAAACAATGTCTCCTTAGTTCTATCCTGAGTCGGTCTGGTAGATAAACCTTCTATGGTCTTTAACTGGAGACGCCTTGCTTTTCCTGCAATGACTCTCATGATTTTACATCCTTTTTTATTTTCTCTTCCTTCTATTGTAAAGGATGGACAATATTTGTCAACCTTATTTGAATGAAAAAAATATTTTTTCATGGCAATTTCTTTTCAAGGAACTTCCAGTTTATTTTTATTCTATTTTACCATACTAACCTTGTAACCATCAACCAGACAAACCAAAAAAACATTTTTTACCCCTTGAAAATATTTTTTTGGAGAAGGAGGACATTATGGCAAGCAGATCCAATCCTGAAGTACGAAAAGCAAAAGGAGCTCTCGACAAATTTAAATTTGAAGTGGCAAATGAACTTGGAGTACCATTAAAAAACGGATATAATGGTGACTTAACCAGTGCCCAGAATGGCTCCGTCGGCGGCGAAATGGTTCGTAGAATGATTAAGAGACAGGAAGAGGAAATGGCAGGAGAAGACCGATAGCTTAAGCTTTCATCCTGTTTTTTAATCCCAAAAGGCGGCATGAGACCTTTGTCTTTTGCCGCTTTCCTGTTATTCTTTTTCAGCCGATTAATTTTTTTCGAATTTTTTTTATGGTTTTCTGAGAAAGACCGACTTCCAGAAAATATTGCTCAAAGCTCTGATATTTTCCAATCAGATAATCATAAGATTTTTTCATCCACTCTGCTTTGGAATGTTCCAGATCCTTTAATTCCTCTCTCAAATGAAGATCTACGTAGTCTTCCAGATAGGTTCTGGTAACCTGATAATCTGCTGCTATATCATCTCTTGACACCCCGCAAAGACCTAAAAGAAGCATCGCAACAATCCCGGTTCTGTCTTTTCCTGCCATGCAGTGAAACAATACGGCTCCTTTTTGTTTTGCAATAAAAGTCATAATCTCATTGACCAGTTCATGAGAATCGATGAGATTCTGGTAGAAATCCGGGACATAAAATCCTTCTGTCTGAATTTTTCTCACATCCATAATACTCTCGGTAATAAAAGGAATATTGATATATTCTACTTCAGGGTCATCCTGAAATGGATTCGGATACTGCTGTGCTTCTTCTTTTCCTCTTAAATCCAGAGTTGCTGTTACTCCATAATTTTTTAAAAATTCCTGATCTTTTAGGGTTGCTTCCGATAGATTATCGGTTCGTATAAACTGATGAAAGCGAGTCGGTTTTTTCCCTTTTCCCGCATATCCGCCCAAATCTCTTGCATTATATACTTTTTCCAAAGGCAGCCTTCTATAATTTTCCTTTATTTTTTTACCCATAAGCTTTTTCTCTCCTTTTTATCACCGTATACTTCGATCAAAATCCTTTTGTTACCTCTACCTGTAAAGAATACCATTTCAGCCTATTCGTCCTTATTCAATCAGATCTGGGAAGCAAAATCCTGCTTTTTTTCCATAGATTTCGTCTGAATCGAAGAAAAATCAAACCGCTCCTGATGTAAAAGCTCAATTTCTCGGCTGGCAGCTTTTAACAAATCTGCATGACTGTAAATATCCGCCATAACAAAGTCCATTTCTCCACTCTGCCGGACTCCAAAGAAATCTCCCGGCCCCCGGAGTCTTAAATCCTCATTGGCAATAAAAAATCCATCGTTGGATTTTCCCAGAATCTCCAGCCTGTCTTTTGCTTCTTGTTTTTCCGTTCCCATCATAAAAATACAATAAGACTGGTATTTTCCTCTTCCTACCCGGCCCCGAAGCTGGTGAAGCTGGGCAAGACCGAATCTCTCTGCATTTTCAATCATCATTACTGTGGCGTTTGGAACATTAATTCCCACTTCAATAACCGTCGTGGATACCAAAATGTCAATCTGCTTTTCTTCAAAATCTTTCATAATCTGATCTTTTTGGTCTGCTTTCATTTTACCATGAAGATAGGCAATCCGTATAGACGGATTCATCTTTTCTTCCAGCTGTCTGGTATATTCGATGACATTTTCCCCTTCCATGCCTTCACTTTCCTCTACCATAGGACAAATAATATAGACCTGCCGTCCTTCTGCTACCTGTTGTTCCATAAAACGGTATGCAGTAGGACGATAGCCGCTGCCTACCACACAATTTTTAATGGGAAGCCGGTTTTTGGGCATTTCGTCCATAATGGAAATATCCAGATCTCCATACATGATAATTGCCAGAGTCCTCGGAATCGGAGTGGCACTCATCACCAGAATATGTGGACTTTTCCCTTTCTCCTGAAGAGCTTTTCTTTGATTGACACCAAAACGGTGCTGTTCATCTGTCACAACAAGAGCCAGATCATGAAAGCGAATCTTGTCCTGTATCAGGGCATGAGTTCCAATCACCAGAGAAATCTCCCCGGATTCCAGTTTTTTCATTACTTCTTCTTTTTCTTTCTTTTTTTGAGATCCTAATAAAAGACCTGTTTTTACCCCTCTTGCTCCCAGCATAGCGGTAAAATCTTCATAATGCTGTCTTGCCAGGACCTCCGTTGGCGCCATAAGTGCCCCCTGATACCCATTTAAAGCAACTGCATAAAGAGCAATCATTGCAACTATGGTTTTCCCGGATCCCACATCTCCCTGTACCAGACGATTCATTTTGTCCTTTCCTTCCAGATCTTCTTTGATCTGGCGGACTGCATTTTTCTGGGCATTGGTCAGCTCATAAGGGAGTTCTTTTATAAATTCATGGATTTCTTTAGAAAATTGAATCACATACTCATTTTTTCCTGTTTTTCTGGATGCTTTTAACTGATCCATTAAAACAAGAAAGGTAAAAAATTCATCAAAAATCAGTCTTTTTTTTGCTTCTATGGTTCTATCTTTATTTTGTGGAAAATGAATTTCCTTCATGGCCGTAGCATAGGAACAAAGATTTTCCCGTTTTAAAACAATATCCGGCATATATTCCGATAATGTCTCTATATATGGAATAATCTGTTCCACTGCCTTTTTCACTGCATTATTGTTAAGTCCAGCCGTAAGCGGATAAACCGGCTTTAAGGTTTCCATCTGGGAAAGATAAGCTGCTTCCGTAAAAACTTCCGGATGTTCCAGGGTAAGCCTTCCCTGTCGCATAACCGGCGTCCCACAAAAAATATAGGTGTTTCCTGAATGAAAATGATTCTTCATGTAGGGCATATTATACCAAACCAGACGAACAGAGCCGGAAGGATCCCGTCCTGTTCCTGTTACCAGCGTAAGTTTTTTCGTTCTTTGCAACGAACAGGGACCGGAAAGCATCAGCCTTACACTGGCTCTTTCTCCTATTCTTAGCTGTGCCGCCTCGACAGGCGGTTCATAAGTTACATAATATCTGGGATAAAGATTTACCAGATCATCAATAGTAAAAACACCTAATTTTGCAAACAAAGCTGCTGTTTTCGGCCCGATTCCCTTTAAGGTAGAAATCGAATCTGTTCCTTTCATCTTCGTCTCCTTCTGCACGATAGAAAAGAGGCGGCTTTTCGCCGCCTCCTCAATGTCTTTATTCTACTGATACAATATAATAATAGATCGGCTGTCCACCATATTGAAGTTCTACATCGCAGTCCGGATACAGATCTTCAATCTTCGCTGCCATCTCTTCTGCCTGTGCTCCCTCTACTTCGTCACCATAGTAAAGAGAAATTACTTCACTGTCTTCATCTGTCAATGCATCCAGAAGTTCCAGTAATGTCTTTTCCAGATCAGGATTAACAGCAAGGATACCGGAATCCCCGATTCCCATCATATCACCGGTGTGAATCTCTTTTCCATCCATAGAAGTATCCCGAACCGCATAGGTAACCTGTCCGGTTTTCACCTCTCCGATTGCTTCTAACATATTTGCTTCATTTTCTTCCGGAGTATTCTCTCCCATATAAGCAATCAGTGCTGCAACACCCTGTGGAATTGTCTTGGTAGGAACTACGACAATCTTCTTATCTTCAGTCAGATCTCTTGCCTGGTTTGCTGCTAAAATAATATTTTTATTATTTGGAAGGATAAAAATCGTCTTTGCATTGACTTTTTCAATGGCTTCCAACATATCCTCTGTACTTGGGTTCATCGTCTGTCCACCTTCAATCAGGTAGTCCACGCCCAGACCTTCAAAGACTTCATTGATACCCTGTCCGATTGATACGGCAATAAAAGCCATCTCTTTGGCAGGTTCTGCCTTTCTTTGTGCCTCTGCTTTGCTCTGTTTTTCTTCATCCTGCTCTTTTGCGATTCTGGAAGCATCTTTGATCAGACGTTCTTCATGTTCTTCCCTCATGTTGTCAATCTTCATGCTTGTAAGTGCACCATGAGTCAAGGCTTTCTCAATGGCCAGACCCGGATGATTGGTATGAACATGTACTTTCACGATACCATCACTGGCAACCACTACAATAGAGTCACCGATAGAAGTAAGAAAAGCTTTAAATTCATCTTCCATCTCCTCTGTGAACTCTTCTTCTGTCATGATAATAAATTCTGTACAGTAACCAAATTTTATATCCACCGGCTCTAACGGTTTTGTCTGTCCGGAAACAGCTTTCTTCTCTACTTTTGGAACGGTAATTTCAACTTCTTTTCCAAGGTAGGCATCCAAAGCTCCGGAAAGGACTTCCATCAGTCCCTGTCCGCCGGAGTCTACCACACCTGCTTCTTTTAATACAGGAAGCATATCCGGTGTCCGGTTCAGAACAAGAAATCCTTCTTCAATAACCATCTGGAAGAACTTGGTCAGATCTTTTTCTTTCTTTGCAAGCTCTTTTGTCTTATCTGCCATTCCTTTGGCAACGGTAAGAATGGTTCCTTCCTTTGGCTTCATAACTGCTTTGTAGGCAGTCTCCACTGCTCTTTGGAATGCTTTATAAAAATCTTCTGCACGAAGCTCATTTTTTTCACTGATTTCTTTTGTAAATCCTCTCAAAAGCTGGGAAAGAATAACACCGGAATTTCCTCTGGCTCCTCGCAAAGAGCCACCGGAAATAGCTTTGCAAAGCTGCTTCATCGTACAATCATCCGGTAAAGCGGCTACTTCTTTTGCTGCCGCCATAATCGTCATCGACATATTACTTCCCGTATCTCCGTCCGGTACCGGGAAAACATTTAACTCATTCACATATTCTTTTCTCGCTTCCAGCCTGCTGGCTCCTGCCAGGAAAAGCTTCTTAAGCGTTTTTGTATCCATAATTTGATTTGCCACGAAACTAATCCCCCTGTATTTAATCCAGATTTCTTACGCCTTCTACGAAAACGCGAATCTTATCTACTTTCATTCCTGTAAATTCTTCTACTCTGTATTTCACATTGGAAATCAGATTCTCCGTTACGGCTGCAATACTGACACCATAAGCAACGATAATATGAAAATCAATCGTAAGATGGTTGTTCTCAATCTGAACATTGACACCTTTGCTGACACTGTCTCTTTTTAACAGTTTTACAATACCGTCTTTCATATTCACAGTTGCCATACCTACAATACCAAAAATCTCAACTGCCGTAATTCCTGCATATTTGGCAATAACTTCATTTTCAATTAAAATATCACCATTTTTGGTGTTTATATGTCCTTTCATAATTGCCCTCCCGTTCTATTTTCTCATAGTTAGTTTATCACACTTTATGAAGAAAATCACTCCATTTTTCCTATATTTTTTGGAACCATTCTTTTCCTGTTTCATATGCTATTTTATAAGAACAAATCGGAGGTCAGAGTAGAATGAAACGAGTATGCGGGTTTGCCCTCTTTTTCTTCTCACTAGGCATTATTTTTAGCTGGCTCATTGCCAAACAATGGAATGAATTCTTTTTTGTTCTATTCTGCCTCGTGTTTTCCTACTGCCTCTTCTTTCGATAAAGATTTTTCTATTCTATCCTGTACAAAAAAATAAGAGGGACCCTTAGAAAGCCCCTCTCTTTTTTTTACTAAGCACGCTCAACTTTACCTGATTTTAAACAGGAAGTACAAACATACATCTTCTTTGTTCCGCCATTAACTTTACATCTAACGGACTTGATGTTGGATTTCCACATCTTATTGGATCTTCTATGGGAATGACTTACTTGGTTCCCAAAATGGGCAGCTTTGTCACAGATTGCACATCTTGCCATGGTAGCACCTCCTCGAAACAAACTTAGCCTATTGATAGACCTACAACATTAGTTATCTTACCAGAAACAGCCGCAAAATGCAAGACTTTTTTTCAAAACTTTCGATGCTTATTCATCTTCTGTATAAACATCTTCAAAATCATCAAAGTCATCTTCTTCAAAAGATGCTGAATCAAAAGACTGTTTTGCCACTGCTCCGTCTTTTTGATTGTCTTTACTCTTTGCTCCTAATTTGCTGCTGAACTTATCCACAAATCCCGGAACCATATCCAGAATCTTTGTAATACTATCCTGATTTTTCACATTTACCAGCTTGGTTTCTCCATTCTGGATCACCAGTACTGCACTTGGAGTAATTTTACCACTCATACCGCCGCCGCCATTGTTTTTCTTGTCATCGCAAAAAGCTCCTGCTCCTACTCCAAAAGAAGCATCTACCAATGGAAGGATGATGGTATCGCCAATCTGGGTCGGTTCTCCAACGACTGTTTTTGTCGTAATAAAATTATCCATTCCTTTTAATAAAGCACCTACGGTTGAATTTACATCGTTTTTTGCATCCATCTTAATTCCCTCCTAAAAGTTTTTTTCCTTTTTTGTATGTGATTCTTATATTTTTATTCAATAACAGGCTAAGGCACTGAAAAAGCAGATAGCCCAGGATGATATGACCCTTCAAAGAAAAACTTCCGGAAAGTTTTTCTTCCTCAAAATCCGGTTTTATTTCCAGTTTGTCCTCATAAATCGGCATCAGAATACCACAGACCATCAAAATCTGTCCCATCACATAAGGATCTTCCAGTCCAAATTCGATACGACCCTTCCATTTTCTGGGCAGAATATGCAAAAGAAGTTTTTTTCCGGTCGCGATCAATCGTTTTTTTACTTTCTTTGTCACCTCATCGTTCCAGAACTCTTTCACTGCCTTAAGCTTGTCCATTTTCTTGTCCCAGCTCATTTTTAATTTTTCGATTTTTTCCGGAATCAAAGAAAGCTTTCTTTTCCATTTTTCGAAAAATGACTTGCCTTTTTCCAGCAGTTTCCGGGCAAATGACTTTTTCTCCTGTTTTTCAGAAATAGTCTCTTTTTCCGGTTGCTTTTCCGGTACTAAAGAGTCTTTTCCAAGCGGCTTTTCCTCTATCTGTTTCGGCTTTTCCGGCTTAACTTCTATCTGTTTTGGTTCTTCCTGTTTCGGTTCTGCCAGTTTTTCTTCGATCCGTTTCACATCTTCCGCCTTGACTTCAGCCTTTTTTTCTTCTTTTTTCGATTCTATCCTTTTGGGTTCTTCCTTTTTGGATTTCCTCTTTTTCTGTTCTTTTTTCTGCTTTCCGGCTTCTTTTTTTCTGGATCTTTCTCCTTTTTTCTGAAGAAATTCCTCTTCATTACTTGCCAGAAGGATTCCGAAAATCCGAAAATACCAGTGAAGCTTCCCGTTCTGATATAAAACTTTTCCTCGAAGAACAAAGCCAAGCCAACTCACTTTTCCTTCCAGAAATATTTCTTCAGATTGAGCTCGTCCTTTTGCTCTGTATCCAATCGGTCCAAACAATACAATCAGAAGAAGAAATAAAATCAGTCCAAGAATGGATGCCAGAACAATTCCTATGAACTTTAATATAACCAATAGTATGTGCACCATTCTTACTTCTATTCCTTCCTGCACCAGTTTTCATCCTGAAAAAAACTGTCTCTGTATGTTAGAAAGCTGGTCTTAAACTCTTCCGGTTTTTCGATCCGGGACGCTACTTTCGTTACCAGTTCTGTCACCATCAAAACAGCCTCTTTTCGATTTTTTGTAAGGCCCAGTATGACAACATCCTGTTCATTTCTTTTTTGCAGTTCCCGATACGGGTGGATGTCTAACAGATTCTGTTCATTGGAAGGCATGGTAATACAATAAAGAAAATGGCAGACTTCTCCATTTAAAATTGCTTTTTTTACTTCCTCTTCTCTTTCCTTGATACTGTCAGACATTCTGACATAAGGGGACAGAACCATATAACCACCTGCCTCTTTATTTTACCGTCTCCACTTTAATCAAATCTGTAATGCCCCGGCTTCCATGACTGGATGGACCGCCTCCTGTCAGCACTACAATATCTCCTTCTTTTGCAAGCCCTTCTTCTTTTACTTTGGCAACAGCCTGTTCCAGCAATTCATCCGTCGTCTCGGCCTGCTGAGTCTTATAAGGTGTTACACCCCAGTAAATCTGCATCTTTCTGATGGATTTATCATTTGGGGAAAGTCCGATGATTTCACAGTCCGGTTTAAATTTGGACACGATTCTGGCTGTAAAACCGGATACGGTAGACGCAAGAATGCATTTTGCATTCAGGTTCACTGCTGTCATCACCGCTGAGAATGACACCGCACTGGAAACTCCTCTGTGACGGTACGCTTTTTTATATTGCATGATTGCACTATAGTCCAGGTGAGTCTCTGTCGCTTTTGCAATATTGGTCATCGTCCTTACTGCTTCTACCGGGTATTTTCCCATTGCCGTTTCTCCGGACAACATAATTGCATCTGTTCCATCATAAATCGCATTGGCAACATCGGTTACCTCCGCTCTCGTTGCACGAGGATTTCGAATCATCGAATCCAACATCTGAGTAGCTGTAATAACCGGTTTGAACGCATCATTACATTTTTGAATCAATCTTTTCTGGATAAATGGAACTTCTTCTTCCGGAATTTCCACACCAAGATCTCCTCTTGCTACCATAATACCATCAGAAGCTGCAATAATCTCGTCGATATTTGCTACCCCTTCCTGATTTTCTATCTTGGAAATAATACCAATCTCTTCTGCTCCATATTCCCTTAAAATTGCTCTGATTTCATTGACTGCACCTGCATTTCGCACAAAGGAAGCTGCAATAAAATCAATATCCTGGCTGATTCCGAAAATAATATCTTCTTTATCTTTTTCTGTAATTGCAGGAAGATTCACCTGTACATTAGGTACATTGATTCCCTTTCGATTGGAAAGCTTTCCTCCATTTTCAACCCGGCAGATAATGTCATTTCCTTTTACTTCCTGTACGGTAAGTCCCAGAAGCCCATCATCGATCAGAATTGTATTTCCGGGTTTTACATCATGAACCAGGTCTTTATACGTAATAGAAACTCTTTCTTTGTTTCCTTCTATCTCATCTGCTGTAAGAATAAAGGTCTGTCCTTCCTCCAGCGTAACACTTCCTTCAGAAAGAACACCGGTCCGAATCTCCGGTCCCTTTGTATCCAAAAGGATTGCAATTGGCCGATTTAGTTCTTCCCTCACACTTTTTACCAGATCCATTCTTCTTTTCTGTTCCTCATGATCTCCATGAGAAAAGTTCATTCTGGCTACATCCATTCCTTCTTTTGCCAGTTCCAAAAGTGTCTGTCTGTCATCTGTATTTGGTCCCATGGTGCATACAATTTTTGTCTTTTTCTTAATTTGCATCGTAATCGCCCTCTTTTCTGCTTTTAGTCTTTCTTAATGTGTGTATGGGTGTATAGATGGTCCTGACAGTATTCAAAATTACCGTCACATTTAGAGCAATACCGAAATTCCAGATTCGGATCGTCAAGTTCTGTTCTTCCACAGACATGGCATCTGTGTCTTGCCCCGACAGAGCTTGTCTTTACTTCTTTGATATAGCTCCTTCGTCTCTTTACTTCCTTTGGAGTGTATTTGTGGAAATTTCTTGTTCCAAAGAAAAACAGTAAAAAGTTCATCATAGATACGACAATGGAAACTCTCGATGCCATATCTCCGGAAATAAAAGCATAGAGCAGATAAATTCCATCAATGACTCCAAGCCATTTGGCTTTGATCGGGATAATTCCCATAAAATAAAATGTCTGTTCCGGAAAACAGGTCATGTATGCCAGGAAAATGGATAAATTCAAATAGTACGTATCCATGTCAATGTACGGCACACGATAAAAAAAGTACAATACAAAGGAACCGATAATCGTTCCTAACGCTCCCACTAAAATATACAGATTAAAGCGGAAGTCTCCCCAGTAATATTCCAGTTCTGCACAAATATTATAGTAACAAAGCAGTACCAGAATCAAAAAAATCAGATTATCTGTTGGGGTAGCAATTAAAAATGTAAACAGGCGCCAGATCTGTCCATGTAAGATCATATAGGGATTCAATGCCAGTACATTATTATAAATTGTTCCACCGGAAACCAGATTCAATACCGCTCCGATCACATAAAGAAAAATTAAATACCGGGATAAATTATGGATTGCATATCGGCCGAACTTTCGTTCCAGCTTGTCTAATATATTCATACTACATCTGTCCTTTTTTTCATAATACAGTCAATTGGAAACCCTTTGGTCTAATGAAAAACGACCTAAAACATCTTCTTCTTCGCCAGGGCAATGCCTCCGATAAAAGTAATCACCAGGGCAATACCTACAATGATCCAGAAACCAAAGGGATGGTCCGCAAATGGAATTCCTGCAACGTTCATGCCATAGAAACTGGCAATCATGGTTGGGATTGACATAACAATGGTAATGACTGACAATACTTTCATTACAATATTTAAGTTATTGGAAATAACAGATGCATAGGCATCCATTGTTCCACTTAAAATATTGCTGTAAATATTGGCCATCTCAATCGCCTGCTTATTTTCAATAATAACATCTTCCAGAAGTTCCTCATCTTCCGGATACTGCTTGATGACATCATTTTTCAGCATCTTTTCCAGCACCATCTCGTTGGATCGAAGAGAAGTGGTAAAATAAACAAGAGACTTCTCCAGTTCCAGAAGCTGAATCAGCTCTCTGTTCTGTTGAGAAATATGAAGTCTCTTCTCCACTTCATCACTTTTCTTATCTATAATTCTTAAGTACTGCAAATACATACTTGCATTGCGGTAAAGAATCTGTAAAATAAACCGGGTCTTTTTATAAGTCCAGAAGTTTCTCACTCTTCCATCCATAAAAACAGAAAGAACAGGGGTATCCTCCAGACAGACAGTAAAAATCTTGTCCTCTGTCAGAATAATGCCACATGGAATCGTAATAAAATATTCCTGTTCTTTTCTCTCTTCTGTTACCGGAATATCCACGATGATCAGTGTGTATTCATCTTCTACTTCTATACGGGAACGTTCTTCCTCATCCAATGCAGCTCTCAAATGGTCAATGTCAATGTGATACTGATTGGAAATTTCCAAAAGCTCTGTTGCCTGAGGCGCTGTGAGTGCTACCCAGCATCCTTCAGAAACTTCGTTGATCTGATGAATCGAATCATCAATTGTTCTAAAAATACGAATCATCTGCACTCCTCCTTTTCTTTTCAGTCAGAGAATATCCATCATCAGTTTCTTCCTGTCCGGTCAGACAGGATCCATTCCGTCTGACCGTTTTTTCTTCGCAGAACTTCATTCACAGTTAAAAAACGTTTTTTTTGGCATAAAAGCGCAAAGTAATCCCCTGACATCACAATATTAATTTCATTATAGAGTTGTTTATTTTTTTTGTCAAACGATATAAAGAAAAGTTTTCATTAAGATTCTCTTTCCGATTCCGGTCCTGTTTCTTCTTCCATAGGAGGCATCATTGCCTGATTTTGGTGATCCGGAACAAGAATGATCATTCCGACAGGAAGCCGAAGTGCTGCAATACTTCTGTTCCACCCTGCCAATTGTTCAAAACTGACCTGATGTTTTTTTAAGATGGAAAGAACCGTATCACCCTGTTTGACCACATAGGGCCTCATTCCTTCCATTGGTTTTGGAATTGCCACCGGAATACAGAGTTCTTCTCCGATTTGCAAATGATAGACATCCACAAAAGGATTGGCCCTCATTAAATCCCTTACTTTCAGCTTGTATTTACGGGAAATGCTGTAAAGAGTATCCCCTGCTTCTACCTTATAAAGCAGACCGTTGCATTGCCTGTTGAATCTTTTTACATCCTCCGGTTCTTCCTGGCACATTCTGACATATTCTAAAAAATCCATGGAATCTTCCTTTTTTATTTCTCCTTTTCAGTATATGCGACGGCTTTTCTCCGGTGAATACGGCCCTAATCCTTTTTATTATAAAAAAAGGATAGGATTGCAATTCCGCAAATAATGAAATAGCCGATAAAGCTATAAACGTCCGGTATCTGTCCAAAAAACAGAAATCCAAGAATTGCGGAAAAAATAACAATGGAATAATCATAGACGGATATTTCTCTGGCAGGTGCATAGGTATAGGCAAAGGTAATGCCAAATTGTCCCCCTGCTGCAGCAAGGCCTGCTCCCATCAGACATAAAAACTGAACAACTGTCATCGGATGGTAATCAATCATTAAAAATGGAGCCGTTACAATACAGGAAAAAGCAGAGAAAAAGACAATAATAAAAGATTTGTTTTCTCCCTTTGTTCCTAAATACCGGACTGCCGTATAGGCAATCCCGGCTCCTAAGCCTCCCATCACTCCCATCATGGCAGCAAACAAATTCACATTGGAGAAAGTCGGTTTAATAATAAACAAACTTCCTAAAAATGCAATGGCAACAGATGCTCCCTGAAACAGGCTTACCTTCTCTTTTAGAAAGAAATAAGAGAAAATAATCACAAAGAAGGGCGACAGCTTATTTAGCATGGACGCATCAGAAAGTAAAAGATGATCTACTGCATAATAATTGCCTAATATACCAATTGTTCCCGCAATCGAACGGATCAGTAAAGCAGGAAGATTCTTTTTCTGAAAATGAAACTGATCTTTTTCTTTCAAAATCAGAGATAAGGCAAAAATCATTGCAACCAGATTCCGGAAAAAACTTTTTTGTATGGAAGGAAGATCTCCGGACATTTTTACCAGCAGATTCATCACTGCAAAACAAAATGCGGAGAGTAAAATACAGCAAATTCCTTTTTGTTTTTGACTCATCATATCTATCACCTCGTTTTTTTACTTAGATTACACCTTTAAAAATATACCAGAGTTTTTTTCCAGGGTCAACTTTAAAATGGAGAAAATCGGAAGCAAAACAATGGCAATTCAGACAGAAAACTGAAACTGCCTGTTGATTTTTGCAGTTTTATCGCCTATAATAGTTATGCTCTAAAGGAATAACGTCTTCCATTTAATAGGAAGAAAAAGAGCACGACACAATGAAACCTATCGGGTTTTATATCAGATTGGACAAAGGAGGTTTGCAATGAAATATTCTTTAGGCATTGACATTGGATCTACAACAGTAAAGATTGCCATTTTAGACGACAATCATAATATGTTGTTCTCTGATTACAAACGTCATTTTGCCAATATACAGGAAACATTAGCAGATTTATTACAAAAAGCATATAAACAACTGGGAAATATAGATCTTCATCCTACGGTAACCGGTTCCGGCGGTATGGCAATCTCGACTGCCATTGACATTCCATTTTGTCAGGAAGTAGTCTGTGTCTCCACTGCTTTACAGGATTATGCGCCACATACAGATGTAGCCATTGAGTTAGGTGGGGAAGATGCCAAAATCATTTATTTTACCAACGGAATTGAGCAGCGAATGAATGGAGTTTGTGCCGGCGGAACCGGCTCTTTTATCGATCAGATGGCTTCTTTGCTTCAGACGGATGCCACAGGACTGAACGAATATGCCAAAGATTATGATACCATTTATCCCATTGCAGCTCGCTGTGGTGTTTTTGCCAAAACCGACATCCAACCTCTGATTAATGAAGGAGCTACCAAACCGAACCTGGCTGCCTCCATTTTTCAGGCTGTTGTGAATCAGACAATAAGCGGTCTGGCCTGCGGAAAACCAATTCGAGGCAACGTTGCATTTTTGGGGGGACCTTTACACTTTCTTTCTGAACTGCGGGCTTCTTTCATCCGTACCTTACATTTAACAGGAAAAGCCATTATTGCACCGGAGCACTCTCATTTGTTTGCAGCAGCAGGTGCTGCTATGAATGCCAAAGAAGAGAATCACATTTTCCTCAAAGATCTCTTACATAAATTTGATGAAAAAATTCAACTGGATATTGAAGTAGAACGAATGGAGCCTCTTTTTGCCAGTGAAGAAGATTATAGAGATTTTCAGGAAGAACATAATCGTTCTTCTGTAAAAAAAGGAGATTTATCTACATACAGTGGAAATTGTTATCTGGGAATTGATGCCGGGTCAACCACAACAAAAGTTGCTCTGGTGGGAGAAGACGGCTCATTATTATATAGTTTTTACAGCAATAATCAGGGAAGCCCTCTTCGTACGACCATTCGTGCGATAAAAGAAATCGATAGCCTGCTTCCAAAAGATGCTAAAATTGCAGCATCCTGTTCTACCGGATATGGAGAATTTCTGATCAAGGCAGCTCTCAATCTGGATTTTGGAGAAGTAGAAACCATTGCTCACTATTATGCGGCCGCTTTCTTTGAACCGGAAGTCGACTGTATCTTAGACATTGGCGGTCAGGATATGAAGTGTATCAAAATCAAAAACGGAGTCGTTGATAACGTAATGCTAAACGAGGCATGTTCCTCCGGCTGCGGCTCCTTCATTGAGACCTTTGCCAATTCTTTAAATTACAGTGTAGCCGATTTTGCAAAAGTAGCCCTTTTTGCAGAAAATCCAATCGATTTAGGTTCCCGCTGTACTGTATTTATGAATTCCAAGGTAAAACAGGCTCAGAAAGAAGGCGCTCAGGTCGGTGATATTTCTGCCGGTCTTGCTTACTCTGTCATTAAAAATGCATTGCTCAAAGTAATCAAATTAACAGATCCGACTACTCTTGGCAAAAAAATCGTTGTTCAGGGCGGAACCTTCTATAACGATGCTGTACTTCGAAGTTTTGAACGTATTTCCGGTCGAAAGGCAGTACGGCCTGATATTGCCGGTATTATGGGAGCTTTTGGTGCCGCTTTAATTGCCCGTGAAAGAAGTGAAGAAATTGAAGAAACATCTATGCTTTCTATCGATGAAATCATTCACATGGATTACTCCACTTCCATCCGTCGTTGTAAAGGATGTACCAACAATTGCCTTTTAACGGTCAACAAATTCACCGGTGGAAGAACCTATATCACCGGAAACCGATGTGAAAGAGGAATCGGAAAAACAAAAACAGAATCTGATATTCCAAATTTATACAAATATAAACTGGATCGGATTTTTGGATATCAGCCTCTCTCCGAAGAAGAAGCAGCACGAGGAACCATTGGTATTCCAAGAGTTTTAAATTTATATGAAAATTATCCTCTTTGGCATACTTTCTTTACGGAATTGGGCTTTAGGGTCGTATTGTCTCCTCTTTCTTCCAGAAAGATCTACGAACTGGGCATTGAATCCATTCCAAGTGAATCAGAATGTTATCCGGCCAAATTAGCTCATGGTCATATTATGTGGCTTTTGCATCAGGGAATTACAAATATTTTCTATCCTTGTATTCCTTATGAGCAAAATGAAACAAAGGATGCCAACAACCATTATAACTGTCCAATCGTTACTTCCTATGCGGAGAATATTAAAAATAACGTAGAAGAATTGCGGGATCCTTCTATCAACTTTATTAACCCGTTCCTGGCACTGGATAATGAAGGGGTTTTAGCAAAACGTCTCTACGAAGAATTGTCTCCTTATTATCATGTGACACAAAGTGAAGTCAAAGAAGCTCTTTCTAAAGCTTACAAAGAAGCTGCCCAGGTAAAAGCCGACATCCGTCAAAAAGGAGAAGATACCCTAGCCTATCTGGCAGAAACCGGTGCTACCGGAATTGTCCTTTGCGGCCGTCCTTACCATATTGACCCTGAAATCAATCATGGTATTCCGGAACTTTTAACTTCCTATGGGGTAGCTGTTTTATCAGAAGATTCCATCAGCCACCTTGGCAACGTGGAACGGCCGTTGATTGTATCGGATCAGTGGATGTATCATTCCCGTCTATATGCAGCAGCCAATTATGCCAAAAAGAACAAGCAATTAGAAGTGATTCAGCTCAATTCCTTTGGCTGTGGTCTGGATGCCGTTACCACAGATGCCGTCAATGATATTTTATCTCAGTCCGGAAGAATCTATACGGTTCTTAAAATTGATGAAGTAAACAATTTAGGAGCAGCAAGAATCCGAATCCGTTCCCTTCTTTCTGCCATTAAAGTAAGAAAGAAGCAGCGCATCGAACCTCATCCGGTTCCTGCCAATATTGATCGAATTGAATTTACCAAAGAGATGGCAAAAGATTATACGATTTTACTGCCACAGATGTCTCCGATTCATTTTGATCTTTTACAGTATGCATTTAAATATTCCGGTTACAACGTAGAGATTCTCCCGGAAATGGGAAAAGAAGCGGTAAATACCGGTTTAAAATATGTCAATAACGATGCCTGCTACCCATCTTTGATTGTCATCGGACAAATGATGAACGCACTGCAATCCGGAAAATACGACCTTGATAAAGTGGCTCTTGCCATTACCCAAACCGGTGGCGGCTGTCGTGCAACCAATTATATCGGTTTTATCCGCCGGGCTCTGCGAAATGCAGGTTATGGCCATATTCCGGTCATCAGTATCAGTGTGCAGGGTCTGGAAAAGAACGAAGGATTTAAGCTTTCCCTTCCTCTCTTAATGAGAGTCCTCCAGGCAGTTATTTACGGTGATTTATTTATGAGGGTTGTTTATGCTACAAGACCTTATGAAAAAATACCTGGAAGCACCAATGCTCTTCATGAACGCTGGAAGAAAAAATGCCAGGCCTCTCTGGAAAAAGCAAACTTTTCCCGGTTCTGCCAGAACATTCGAAAAATCGTCCACGATTTTGATAATCTGCCACGGATGGATATCAGAAAACCTCGCGTTGGCATTGTAGGTGAAATCCTGGTAAAATTCCTGCCGGATGCCAACAATCATCTGGTAGAGCTGTTAGAAGAAGAAGGTGCAGAGGCAGTTATGCCAGACCTGTTAGATTTCATGTTCTACAGTTTTTATAATTCCAATTTTAAGGCTGATCAGCTTGGCAAATCCAAAATGACTGCTATGCTTTCCAATACGGGAATCTGGTTCCTGGAAAAATATCGAAATGTTATGAGAAAAGAACTGGCAACCAGTGTTCATTTTGATCCTCCTGCTCATATTGAGCAGCTGGCAGAATATGCAAAACCATTTGTCTCTTTAGGAAATCAGACAGGAGAAGGCTGGTTCTTAACGGGAGAAATGTTAGAACTGATTCATGGCGGTGCACCAAATATTGTTTGTACCCAACCATTTGCCTGCCTTCCAAACCACGTTGTGGGAAAAGGTGTGATCAAAGAAATCCGGCGGCAACATCCGGAAGCAAACATTGTAGCGATTGATTACGATCCGGGAGCCAGCGAAGTAAACCAGATTAATCGAATCAAACTGATGTTGTCAGCAGCGATGAAAAATCTGGATCAATCAGAAGAAATCAACATAGACTGATCCATTACCAGCTAAGAAAGAATCCTGCTTTGCAGGATTCTCGCCTGCGGCGGGTTGCCTTTGGCAACATGTTTCCACTCCGCCGCAGTGCGTTCCTACCCGGAGGGATTTTTTATTGCATAGGAAGTACAGAGTAATTTCCTATGCAATAAAAAAGCCCCATGGAAAATAGTATGATGTTGAATCAATACTATTTCCAGTGGGGCTTATTATTATATCCTATTCATGACTCGTTCGCGAGTCTTGGCGCGGGAGTCATCTTCCATCTGATATATAATTTTAGTTTGTTCCACTACTCTGTAATCTTACGGCATTCGATATAATATCTCTTATCTTCTGCATGTCCCATGGAGAATGTCTTTCTTGGAAGGGCACCGTCACAGATAACGGTTGGGAATAATTCTTCCTTGCCCATATCCGGCAGAATAAATCCGATACTATTTGGCTGTTTGGTCAGATTCTTTAACGTATCAGAACCATGGATATAATCGATCTTGCCGCCAACTTCTTTTAAGTAGCTGTCTAAGAAGCTCTGAAGACTTCCTACTGTCAGCTTGGAGCATGGTTTGGTAATCACGATTTCTTCTTCTTTGCCTTCTCTTACCATAAGAAGCTTCTGACCTTCTCCTTCTTTTGAAATTCCAAGAGCATCTGTCATCTTAGCAACTAAATCATCAGCATCTACATCTGTTAAAATACGATGGATTGCTTCAAATTCAAGAGCAGGACTATGTAAATTCACAATTTCAACCAGAGCGTAACGAGCCGGATGGTTGGATAAATCTTTATCCGGATTTGCTGCTTTTAACTGTTCATAGAACTCTTTTGCTGTTGCCAGAGAATGATTGCCGTCACCCATTGCATATAATAATACGTTTTCTTCCTCTAATCCATATTTTGCATTGAACGCATCCAGATCACAAAGAGCTGTTAAAGCGTCATCAACAGCTTTTTTGTCCTCTTCTCCCAGAAGGTATCCTTTCACGCTTCCGCCGCCCTGCATTAATGTAAAATCATAAGCTTTTTCCAGGGAATCTTTCTTCTCTCCCAGTGGTTCCAGCACTGTCTTCTTATCATCATCAATTAGAATCATAATATGAGGAAGTTCTACATCCGCACCTTTACGAACCTTAATACGAGGTGGAATTCTTTCTACTACCGTTGCCTCTGTTGCACGAACCTGAGATTTGCTACCTTTCTGGTAATTGTACTCTTCCAGATCCAGCTTTCCAATTAAGCCTGCACGTACTTTGCCGGTGCTGTCTGTTCTTTCCATATAAATCATGGAATCTTTATGCTCCGTAAAAATTCCTGCTTCCTGGTATTCTTTCATGGATGCATGAATTTTCTCCAGACGAGCATCTACATCTTCGTCTTCCAGATAAACTTCCGGAAGGATCAGATTGAGAGTAGACGGAGCATCTCCTACAATCTCTGCTGTTTTTTCCCAGTATTCCGGTTCGCTGGTATACTGATCGCAGGCGATGACTGCCCACTTGGACATATCGGTTCCTTCCTTTGGTAATAAAATATCTGCACTTTTAAATGCTGTTGCCATGTTCTTGTCCTCCTTTTCATAGGTAATGAAATTTCCTCTGCCTGGCAAATGGACAGAGAAGCGATATATAACTAATTGTATCATATTCTACAAAGAGAAACAAGATTCCATTCCTTTTCTTTGTAAAAAATTCCTTTCTTTTTTCTTTGAAAAAAATATTGATTTTTTTCTTTTTTTGGTATATACTAAACCTAACAATTAAACGATTACTTAATTGTAAAAACGAAAGGAGAATTGATTATGAAAAAGACTTATAAAATCGAAGTGGACTGCGCAAACTGTGCAAATAAAATGGAGGATGCAACAAAGAAAACCGACGGTGTAAAAAATGCGGTTGTAAACTTTATGACTCAAAAGATGATTGTCGAATTTGAAGATAGTGCAGACGTTTCACAGGTCATGAAAACAGTGTTAAAAAACTGTAAAAAAGTAGAAAGTGACTGTGAAATCTATCTGAAATAAATAAAAACCGAGGTGTCACTATGACAAAGAAACAAAAAAAGATGCTGATCCGCATCCTGGTTGCCGCTCTTCTTATGGTTATACTGGCTTTTCTTCCTCTTCAAGGTATGATACGATTTTTATTCTATCTGATCCCGTATCTCGTCATTGGCTATGATATTTTAAGAAAAGCCTGGAAAGGGATCCTGAACAAACAGGTATTTGATGAAAATTTTTTAATGTCTGTTGCCACCATAGGCGCTATGATCATTGGTCTTACACAAAATGGTGATTATGTAGAAGCAATTGCGGTTATGCTGTTTTATCAGATTGGCGAATTTTTTCAAAGCTATGCCGTTGGAAAAAGCAGAAAAAATATATCTGAATTAATGGATATCCGCCCTGATTATGCCAATATTGAGACAGAGGGAAAACTGGAACAGGTCGATCCGGATGAAGTGGAAATCGGCACGATGATTTATGTCAATCCCGGTGAAAAGGTACCGATTGATGGTATCGTCATAGAGGGAAATTCCAGTTTAAATACCAGTGCCCTAACCGGAGAAAGTCTTCCAAGAGATGTAAAAACCGGAGATGAGATTATCAGTGGATGTATCAACATGACAGGTGTTTTAAAAATACAGACAACGAAAGAGTTTGGCGAATCTACTGTTTCCAAAATTTTAGACCTGGTAGAAAATGCCAGCTCCAGAAAATCAAAATCAGAAGATTTTATTTCCCGATTTGCAAAAATTTATACCCCTGTTGTTTGCTATAGTGCTCTGGTTCTTGCCGTTCTCCCTCCGCTTGTTCGAATCGTTTTCCTGAATCAGCCGGGTAATTTTAGCGTATTTCTCTATCGGGCACTTTCTTTCCTGGTTGCCAGCTGTCCTTGTGCTCTGGTTATCAGTATCCCTTTAAGCTTTTTTGCCGGAATCGGAGGAGCAAGCAAGGAAGGAATTCTGGTAAAGGGTTCCAACTATCTGGAAGCTCTTTCCAAAACAGATTCTGTTGTATTTGACAAAACAGGCACTTTAACACAGGGCGTTTTTGAAGTCAGCGCCATCCATCATAATAAACTGGAAGAAGAAAAACTTCTCGAATATGCAGCATTGGCAGAAAGTGCTTCTTCCCATCCAATCAGTAAAAGCCTTTTAAAAGCATATGGAAAAGAAATTGATCGAAATCGTGTCAGTGAGATTCAGGAAATAAGCGGAAATGGGCTAACTGCCCGGGTTGATGATGTTTTCGTTGCAGTCGGTAACAATAAATTGATGAAAAAACTACACATTGATTTTATTGACTGTCATAAAGTAGGTACAATTGTTCATGTCGCTCTTGATGGACAGTATGCCGGTCATATCGTGATTTCTGATCTGGTAAAACCAACATCGAAAAAAGCCATTTCAGCTTTAAAGGCTATTGGAATCAAACAAACCGTCATGCTGACAGGAGATTCCCATACTGTTGCCCAGAAAGTTGCCAGCGAGCTTCAGGTAGATCAATGCTACAGCGAACTTCTTCCTGGAGACAAAGTGTCGAAAGTAGAGGAATTATTAAGTCAGACAAATGGCCGCTCTCATCTGGCATTTGTCGGTGACGGTATTAACGATGCTCCTGTTTTAGGAAGAGCAGATATTGGAATTGCAATGGGTGCTATGGGATCGGATGCGGCGATTGAAGCAGCTGATATTGTCCTGATGGACGATGACCCGATGAAAATTGTAAAAGCAATCAAGATTTCCCGAAAATGCCTGCGTATTGTTTATGAAAATATTTTCTTTGCCATTGGAATCAAAGTATTCGCTCTCATTTGTGTTGCATTGGGAATTGCAAACATGTGGATTGCGATTTTTGCAGATGTAGGTGTTATGATTCTTGCTGTTTTAAATGCAATTCGTACTTTATTTGTCAAAAAATTATAAGGAGGAATTTTTATGTCTGATGGTAAACTTCCACATAATCATGGACAGAACATGGAACACCATTTTGACCATATGCCAAAATCAGAAGAATTTCATATCATTTCCGATATATTTAAGTTGTTAGGTGACAGCAGCCGGATCCGTATTTTCTGGCTGTTATGTCACTGTGAAGAATGCGTCACCAACCTTTCTGTCATGGTAGAAATGACCAGTCCGGCCGTTTCACATCATTTAAAATTATTAAAGGCAAATAATCTGATTGTAAGCCGAAGAGACGGAAAAGAAGTCTATTATAAAGCTGCCAATACAGAGCAAGCTGAAATGCTTCACGAAATGATAGAAAAAATGGTAAAAATCAGCTGTCCCGGCAGATGATTTTACCATTTTTATAACATCTCATCAATCAAGGCTGCCAGTACTTTTACGCAGCGCTCAATGTCAGATAATAACACATATTCATCAGGTTTATGGGCCTGGTTCAAACTGCCCGGCCCATAAGAAAGGCAATTCTGATTTTTCAAAATCCCGGCAATCACTGCACTATCCGTATAGCCGGTAAATACTTCTGCATTTAATTTCTTACCCGTTACTTTCACCACCGCATTTTGCAGTCCTAAAAAGAAAGGTGATTCTTCATTTTTTTCAATATATGGCCGATTTCCGGTAATACAATACTCGATTCCAATTCCCGGTACCATATCTTTTGCTTTTTCGATTCCCTGTTTCAACAATTGTAATACTGTCTCATCGGTTACAGGAGGGGATAGTCGGCAGTCAATCCAAATTTTACATAAATCCGGCACAACATAAGGTTGATATCCACCCTGAATCTGCCCAAATGTAATGGTAGAAGGCCCCATTTCCGGATGAGCCGGGAGTTTTGTAAAACTATTTTTCATAGAACAGATTAATGCTGCTGCCGCAGCGATGGCATCTTTTCCCTGTTCCGGACGGCTGGCATGGGCCGTTACTCCGGATACTGTAATGCAAATCCAGAATCTTCCCTTATGGGCCATCTGAATCTGTCCGTCTGTTGGTTCTAAATCCATCACATAATCTTCCTGTTTTACATATCCCATTGAGATAATGTGCTCCACCCCTTCCATGTTCCCTTCTTCGTCAACAGTACAAATCAAACGAAATGGATGCTTTAGCTTCCTTTTTCCTTCTGTTACCTCTTTCGCTGTTTTTCGGAACAAAGAAAGGGCGCAGGCCAGTCCTGATTTCATATCACAGGAACCACGACCATACAGCTTTCCATCTTTGATTTCTCCTCCAAAAGGCTCTTTGGTCCAGTTCTTTTCTACAACCACCGTATCCATATGACAAAGAAGTACAAGCATAGGACCTTGCTCTATCCCGGGAATCGTTGCAATCAGATTTTTCCGTCCCACCAATGCTTCCTCTTCCAGAATCTCTATTTTACTATCTTTCAGATATTCTTTGATATATTCCCGGATTTTTGACTCTCCCGTACCTGGATTGGTACTTTCAATCTGTACCAGCTCTTTCGCAAGGGTTATCACTTCATCCATCTTTATGCCTCCTTTTTCTTGCAGGAAATCGAAAACCGGACTGCTTCTTCTGTTTTTTACTGTTCAAAAACCATATCATCTTTTCTCTGATCAGGAAATCCGCATGGAAACACCACGATCTTTTAAGTATTGTTTTAAATCCAGAATCTCCAGTTCTTTATAGTGAAATAAAGAAGCTGCCAAAGCCGCATCTGCCTTTCCATCTGTCAAAGCTTCATAAAAGTGTTCCTTTGTGCCTGCTCCTCCGGATGCAATCACCGGAATGGAAACATTGTCCGATATCATTCGGGTCAGCTCAATATCATAGCCGGCTTTTGTCCCATCACAATCCATACTGGTCAAAAGAATTTCACCGGCACCTCGTTTTTCCACTTCCATCGCCCACTCTACCGCATCGATTCCAACATCGATTCTGCCGCCATTTTTATAGATATTCCAGCCGGATCCATCTTCTCTTTTCTTGGCATCAATGGCTACAACCACACATTGACTGCCAAATTTATCTGCTGCATCACTGATTAACCTTGGTGTATTAATGGCGGAGCTGTTGATCGAGATCTTATCCGCTCCTTCTCTTAAAATCGCTTTAAAATCATCTACAGTGCGGATTCCTCCTCCGACCGTAAATGGAATGAAAACAGTTTCTGCCACTCTTCTTACCATATCAATCACTGTTTTTCTTGCATCGGAAGAAGCGGTAATATCCAAAAAAACAACTTCATCTGCTCCTGCTTTATCATATGCTCTGGCAATTTCTACCGGGTCCCCGGCGTCTTTCAGATTGACAAAATTAACACCTTTTACCACTCTGCCTCCATGTACATCCAGACAGGGAATAATTCTTTTTGTATACATTTTAGATTCTCCTTTTCTTTTCCTGAAGAGGTTCGGTTGTCAAAAGCAATCATGGATTGTTTCACAGCAATCCGTTCCCGAATCCTAAAGTGAAATAAAATTATTTAAAATTTTAAGGCCGGTATCTGAACTTTTTTCCGGATGGAACTGACAGGCAAATATATTCTCATGTTCTACCGAAGCATGGATTAAGGTAGAATATGTGGTCGTTGCCGCTACGTCTTTTTCATCCTCTGCTTTTAAATAATAGGAATGCACAAAGTACACATATGGGTTTTCTTCTATGCCCCGGAACAAGGTTGCTCCCTCTTTTATTTTCAGATTATTCCATCCCATATGAGGAATTTTTAACCCTTCCTGATCCGGAATGCGCAAAATCTTCCCTTTTAATAGTCCCAGGCCGCTTACACCCGGACTTTCCTCACTGGATTCAAACAGCAATTGAAGCCCAAGACAGATACCAAGAAACGGGATTCCTTTCTCTGCCACATCATAAATCACATTGATCAATCCGTAATCACGGAGCTTGCTCATTGCATCTCCAAAAGAACCAACCCCGGGAAGAATCACCTTCTCACTGGATAAAATAACATCTCTATCTCTTGTAATCACTGCTTCCTGGCCCAAATGTAAAATAGCCTTTTCCACACTTTTTATATTACCTGCATCATAATCTATAATTGAAATCATCCTGTTCTCCTTTCTCGTCCTTTATCGCTGTATCTAATTGTAGTAGAAAAAGGAAGGTTTTGCAAGGTTTTGGCCGGATTATTCTTTCGAAAAACTTTTCTTCTATTTCTGCTTTCTTTTTACAGATAGAAAGGCATGGTGAAAAAACTTTTTCATTTTCTATGTTTTTTGCACCCCTCTCCCACTCTTTTCCAGTGGCTATCGTGATTTTTCCAAAAAAGCGTAAGAAAATCATACGGTTTTTCACAGATTTTTCAAACCTGGTTTTCCGTTTCCTGAGATTTTCTACCATTTATTTAAAATATTTTCCTGATTTTCAAATCCAAAGTTGATTTTTTGTAAGAAATAATATATATTAAGGATGTTTGTTTATAGGAAATGTATTGCAAAGGAGGCTTAAGCTATGGCAATGAAATCCAACATTTACGTTGAATACCAGGGAAAACAGACTGATTGCAAGGATGTATTGGCTGCTGCCAAAAAAGTATGGGTTGACGAGGGCAACAAAGTAAAGGACTTAAAAACTGTTGACTTATATATCAAACCGGAAGAGAATGCTGTTTATTATGTATTCAATGAAGATGAATCTGGTAAGATTGAATTATAGATTACATATCTTACAAAAGGGATAGAAACACATGCCGGAAATTCCGGCAGTATTTCTATCCCTTTTCTTTTCCTTTTCCAAAAATTTTATAAGTGAGTATCCAGATCAATATAGAACTCTACCCCATCATCCACATTCTGAACCCCATATTCTTTGCCATGAGCTTCCATCGTAGCCGCAACAATAGAAAGTCCGATTCCGCTTCCACCGTATTCTCTGGTACGGGCCTTGTCCACTTTAAAGAATTTAATCCAAAGTTTATCCAGATCCTCTTTTGGAATCTGTTCACCGGTATTATAGATAAAAATACGGACATCATTTTCTCTTTGCTTCATATAGATACGAATTATTCCGCCTTCTGTGACATGATTCAGGGCATTACTGATATAATTGGAAAGGACTTCTTCAATCATAAATTCATCTGCCCATACATAAATCGGTTTTTTCTCTTCAAAAATAAGATTCACATTTTTCTTTTGAAAAAGAATTCCAGAGGAAGATAACAGATTTTGAATCAAATCTACCACATCAAATCGTTCAATATGGACTTTATCCTGGCCAAACTCAATCTCATTTAAGGTAAGAAGTTTCTTGACCATTTTGTTCATCTTTTTTGCTTCATCGGCAATGACTTCGCAGTAGAAATCTTTGCTCTCTTCATCATCTGAGATATTTTCCTTCAGTCCTTCTGCATATCCCTGTATCAGAGCAATCGGTGTTTTCAGTTCATGAGATACATGAGATAAAAATTCCTTTCTCATGTCATCGATTTTTATCTTCTGATCAATGTCTTTTCGTAATTCATTATTGGCAGTCTTAAGTTCCGAAATCGTGTCCTCTAACTTGCCGGACAGATCATTAATACAGATTCCAAGATCCCCCAGTTCATCCGGGGTAATGTTGGTTACCTTTGCATCAAAATCCAATTCCCGCATCCTTTCCGCAACCACAGCCATCTCTTTGATCGGCCTGGTAAAACTTTTGGATACGAAATACATAATGATTGCTCCGCATAAAACTGCCATCGTTCCAATATAAGTCAGAAAGCGATTAAACATCTTTACAGACGATCGCAGACTTTCCAATGGAATCTGCATAGCCACCAGATAGCCATTGTCCAGCATTCCAAACAAAGTGATATCTTTTCCAAGAGAGTTATGGGCATCGCTGACCACATACCCTTCTTTTTGCAATTGTTCTACGATTCTTTTCGTATCGGCATCTCCTCCAAATACTGCATAGTTTTGAATTTCCTGCAGATATTTGGTCATTGTATTAAAAATCCTACCACTTTCATATGTGGTTTTATACAGGATCTCAACCCCGTAAAAGCTCTGGCTGGACTGAGCAATTACCATACGAATACTGGATTGCTGTGTAATCTGCCAAAGTTCCCCTTCTATCTCTTCTGTATCCTGTGTCTCATGATTCCGAAACAGATTATTGACAGAATGAAATGTATTAATAATATTTCCCCGTTCAAACTGATAGTAATAGGTCTCTGCAAATGTTGCATTGACTGCGCTCATAATCAGGACAATTCCCAGTATCGTCATCATCAAAATAGCAGTCAGCTTAAACCGGATTGAATGCCGCATCCTAATCATCCACTATTCCACCTCGAACTTATATCCCATACCCCATATGGTTTTGATATAGGCGCCTTTGTCTCCCAGTTTACTCCTTAATTTCTTTACATGAGTATCGATGGTCCTGGCATCCCCAAAGTAATCATAGTTCCAGACATTGTTTAATATTTTTTCTCTGGAAAGAGCAACCCCCTGATTCACAAAGAAATAATTTAATAGTTCAAATTCTTTAAAGCTCAGCTCTACTTTCTTTCCATCAATGGTTACCTCATGAGCAGCTATATTAATCTCAATACCACCTGCTTTTAATACTTCATTTTCCGTAAGATTATTTGTCCTTCTTAAAATTGCCTCAACTCTTGCCACCAGTATTTTCGGACTGAATGGTTTGGATATGTATTCATCCACTCCAAGATCAAATCCCTGCAGCTCATCGCTTTCTTTTCCTTTTGCCGTTAACATAATAATCGGTACTTTTGAATACTGACGAATTTCTTTTACCACTTCAAATCCATCCATCTTCGGCATCATAACATCCAGAATAATCAGACTAATATCTTTTACCTCAAAAAAAATGTCTAATGCTTCCTCTCCATCTCCTGCTTCTAATACTTCAAAATCCTTTTTTTTCAGGAAATCTTTTACAAGCTTACGCATTCTGCTCTCATCATCTACTACTAATATCTTTAACTGATCCATAAATCTTTTCCTTCCTGATTCCTACATAGTTTTTTTTTAGAATAACAGAGGCATATGACCAATTTGTGAAATCAAATCTAATTTTTATATTTTTCCTCTGAAACATGTTTCTTTTTCAGCTGTTTTTTCGCAGCTTCCCGAATCAGAGAATAGGCTACAGAAAAAAGCGGAATAAATAAAATCATTCCTAAAATTCCCATCACACTGGCTCCTGTCGTTACCGCGACTAAAACCCAGATACTGGGAAGTCCAACGGAATTCCCCACTACTTTTGGGTAAATCAAATTTCCTTCTACCTGTTGTAAAATCAGGAATAAGGCCAAAAACAAAAGTGCTTTCATAGGATTTACCATTACAATCAAAATCACTCCCGTTGCACATCCGATAAAAGCTCCAAAAATAGGAATCAGGGCTGTCAGTGCAATGAGAAGACCAATTAAAACAGCATAAGGTATCCGAAGAATCGCCATAAATACCATAAACATAGTTCCAAGAATACATGCTTCCATACATTGTCCTGCAAAGAAATTAGAAAAAGTTTTGTGAATCAGAGAGCCTACCCGAAGTACTTTATCTGTTACTTTTTCCGGTAAAAAAGCATATCCGAGAATTTTTAACTGACGATACAGTTTTTCTTTTGCACCCAACAAATAAATTGCAAAAATCAAACTGATTACCCCGTCTGCAACCCCTGATACCACAGAGAATACTACTCCAAAGGTAGATGTCATGAAACCAGTAGACCAGTTTTCTAAAAAGTGAAATACTTTCTCTCCAATCAAGGACCAATTAATAGCCGCTTCATTTACCCACTGCTCCAGATCCTGAACCGGCAGATTCCATTTTTTTAAATCATCCACTAGTTTGAACAAAAAAGCCGGGACAGTTGCAATTATTTTTTGTACCGTATCAGATAAAGCCGGAACGATCATTAAAATCACAAGCCCTACAATTCCAATTAATAGTAAAAATGTCAGTGCAAGACTAATCGGTCTTTTAAATCGATATAATGTTCTGCTTTTTTCCTTTGGAAAAAGCTTTCTTTCCAGCCATCCCATCGGCAGGCTAAGCAAAAAAGCCAGAAAACCTCCCACTAAAAACGGGAACAGAATTCCAAGCAGATTTTTCCCCAGTGCTGCAAAAGAACGGATTCTATATAGGAAGAAAAAAAGCAGTAACGCATAGGTAATATAAATAAATCCTTTCTTCTTATCTTTCCATTCCATTTTGATAACCTCCTTTTATTTTGTCCATTTGAGATTTTCACGTATTTGTACCTTAACACTCTTTTTTTTAAATGTAAATAGAGAACTTTACTTTTCAATTTTGCTCTTTTCTATCTGGTATTAAAAACCACATAATAAAGTATAAATTTCCAATTTATCTTGACATTATGACGCTTCCCTCTTATAATACATATAGTTTGATTATCAAAGTATTTTGAAAGGAAGGATATTTTATGTCTTTAAAATCATTAAAAATTGGAGATTTAACCGTCAAATACCCTATTGTTCAAGGTGGTATGGGAGTCGGTATCAGTCGATATAAACTTGCAGGCGCCGTAGCAAAAGCCGGTGGTATGGGAATTATCTCTACGGCCCAGATTGGATACGACGAACCGGATTTTTACAAAAATCCCATTGAAGCCAATCTGAAGGCCATCCATAAACATATAAAATCAGCAAAAGAAATCAGCAATGACGGTCCTGTTGGCGTTAATATTATGGTTGCAACAAAAGAATATAATCGATATATAAAAGCTGCCTGTGAAGCAGGTACCGATTGTATTATTTCCGGTGCAGGACTTCCTGTCACCTTACCCGGACTTGTGAAAGATTATGAAAGTGTAAAGATTGCACCTATTGTATCCAGCGAAAAAGCAGCTCATGTCATCCTGAAAATGTGGGATCGAAAATTTAACCGGACTGCAGATTTTCTTGTCATTGAAGGACCAAAAGCCGGTGGTCATTTAGGATTTTCCAGAGAAGATTTAGACCATATCAGCGACCTTAATTACGATAAAGAGATCAAAAAAATCATTCAGGTTAAAAAATCTTATGAAGAAAAATATAATGTTTCCATTCCTGTTCTTGTAGCAGGAGGTATTTTTACCCATGAAGATATTCTCCATGTGATTTCACTCGGTGCTGATGGAGTACAGATTGCAACCCCATTTGTTGTTACAGAAGAATGTGATGCCAGCCAGGCTTATAAACAGGCTTATCTGGATGCAAAAGAAGAAGATATTCAGATTGTCATAAGCCCTGTCGGAATGCCGGGACGTGCCATTCGAAATAAGTTTTTAAAAGACCTGGAGGTAAAGCCTGAGCCAATTCAACATTGTTTCCATTGTCTTGAAAAATGTAATCCTAAAAATACCCCCTACTGCATTACCAAAGCATTAATCAATGCAGTAGAGGGTAATCTGGACCAGGGTTTAATCTTCTGTGGTTCCAATGCTGCCCGGCTTACACATATGACTACTGTTCCCGAACTTATGAAGGAACTTGTTCAGTAGCAATCCATTGCCGGTTTATAAAAATCGTACTGCCGTTCCGTAAGCCATTACTTCTGCGGCACCCTGCATAACAGAAGCGGAAGAATAACGAACGTTGACAACAGCATCAGCGCCTAACTTCTCCGCTTCTTCTATCATTCTCTTTGTTGCAAGAGCTCTGGCATCATTCATCATCTCTGTATACGCCTTTAATTCTCCGCCTACTAAGGTCTTAAAGCTCTGAGTAATATCTTTCCCCACATTCTTGGACTGAATGGTGCTTCCTTTTACAAGCCCCAGCATCTCTAATTCTTTTCCTGCAATGTAATCAGTAGTTACTAAGATCATCTTCTTCTCCACTCCTTATCTCTTTCATTCTTTCCAGCATCATAGCAATCAAAACACCTGCCAAACAAACAGGAATGATAACACCCAAAATACATACATACCAAGGTGGCTCAAGACTGAAAACCAGGATTGCATACCCTATAAAATACATACAAAACAAAATTGTAATAATAACAGGTGCAATCATCTTCTTACCATGCTTTGTCATAGCCGTCTCCTTCCCACTAAATTATTTTTATTATACTATGCTGCTTTTTTCAGGTCAATGGAAAAGAAATGTCAGAAAATTGAAACAATTTTTTGCTTTTTAGAATTTACATTTTTTGTATTTTAATCTATTTTTTCCTTGATTCTTTTTTTCTCTTCCTGTATAATACAAATAAGTAAATGATTCAAGGATATATTCAAAAAAATTAAATTCAATGAAAGATAGGGGGATAATGAATGACTGACACTCAAATGTTGCACACCATCTGTGACAGGATGGAAGTTATGATGCAGGATATGGATCTCATAAAAGATAATATTCACTCTCTAACCAGTGATGTAGCATCCCTAAAAAGTGATGTAACATCCCTGAAAAGTGATGTGGCATCTCTGAAAACCGATGTATCTACTCTGAAAAGCGATATGAAATCCATGCAGCATCAAATTAATGTTCTTTCATTTAAGCAGGATCGAACAGATAAACGGTTATCTGATTTACAACTCGATACCAAACTTGCTGAACGGAATATCCGGAATGATATCCGTTCTTTACGGGAAGACGTCGATACAATTGTAGAAGTATTGCGTCAACAGGAATTGCTTCCACAATAAACTTTTTCCATAGTAATCTGAAGCCTTCTGAATCGTTCTGAAACGATCTGATTAACACAAAAAAATACTGGTAAAATGCTTAAAAGCCATGTAAATTAAGCACTTTCCAGTATTGCTCATAAATGGAGCTGAGGGGAATCGAACCCCTGTCCGAAAATCCGTCCATTACGGCATCTCCCATCACAGTCTCTGTTTTGACATTCCCTCCGCCTTACGCCCAAAGACAGGCTTAAGACTTCAGTAGCTTCATAATACTACATATCCTGCAAAGCTTAGGGATACGAGGGCCCCACAAGTTCGATGCCGGACATTCAGGCTGTGGGCAACCTAAAGCCGACAAGCTGCAACTAGGCAGCTAATGCAAAATTATCTTCTGCGTTTATATTTAAGTCCAAGTTGGTACGCAGTCCTGGTCTGCGGATGGCTTCCATAATTTCAAAATCCCCGTCGAAACCAGTACAACCCCTGACTGGTATAGAGATTTCTATCTCATGTTTCCTTATCATAACCGAAACATTTGTTTTTGTCAAGGTCTTTTTCTCTTCCGATTTCGACAGGGCTTTTTCATTTTTCTAATTCTATTTTCCCCAGCGACGATAAACTTCACTGACAATCAGTTCCACAGCACCGTCAATTCCCATTGACTCACTGTTGATAATAAAATCTTTCATATTGATGTCTCCCCATTTTCTTCCGCTGTAGTGTTCGTAATATCTTCTTCTGTCTCTGTCTACTTTGTTAATCTTCTTTTTTGCTGCCTCCAGAGTCGGAAAATGGAATTCTTCTTTGATTCTTTTTGCACGAAAATCCAGTGGTGCTGTAACAAAAATGGAAAGGACGTTCTCATTATCCTGTAACTGGGCATCGGCACACCGTCCTAAAAAAATCGCACTTCCATGGTTGCTTACATTCTGCATCACTACTGCCTGATTTTCATAGATATTCAGGCTGATTTCCTCTTCTTCATCTGACGCAAACAAACCCGGCAGCTTTTCATCCATCGCATTCACAATGGATGGATCAATTCCATTTAAATCACTGACCAGTTCCACAAGATCTTTATTATAATATTCAATATTTAATCGTTCTGCTACCTTTTCTGCAATTTCCAGACCTCCGCTGCCGAAATCTCGGCCAATGGTAATCGCGTATTTCTCTTTCATCTTATTCCTCCCTGTAGAAGTTTTCTGGTTCTGAACTGTCCCCGCTGTTTATGGAAAACACCTTTTTCAATTACCAGGTTTCCCCTGCTCATTACATAATCAATCGAAATATTCGATGTCATTCCTTCGTAAATCGAATAATCGCAGGCGGTATGCTCCTGGATTGGAAGCTCTACCTTTGACTCATAAAATAATACCAAGTCTGCGTCAAATCCTTCTTCAATTACCCCTTTATCCGGATACAATCCATGGATTTTTGCCGGAAGAATCGTATACTGTGGAAGGATTTTCTCTCCAAATAACCGATACATCTGCCTGAATGACTGTTCGACTCCGCCAACTCCCATCGGAAGTCCGGCAAGGGTTGGCTGTTGTTTTCTGGAAAGCATAAACGGACAATGATCTGTACTGATACAGTCAACCATATCAATATGATCCCGAAGGATCTGCTGTTCCTCTTTAGTGCGAAGAGGCGGCGTCATCGTATAACGGATATTGGTTGGCTTTTCATATTCACTGTCATCAAAAAGAAAATAATGGGGACAGCTTTCCAGAAAAAGATGCTCTTTTAATAATTCCGGATATTCTTCCTCCAGCATCTTCATCGAGGATCCACAGCTGACATGAACAATATATCCTCTTCCTCTGGTTTCCTTGATCATCTGGGCAATGATTCGAATCTGTTCTACTTCGGAAGCAACGGGACGATTTTTGCTGTGACAGCGAATATCTTTACACTCTGTATCCAGTAAATCATCTTTTTCCGAATGGGAAAGGAGCATAACATCTCCATCTGTCGTTACTTCAACCAGCTTACGGATGCTTTCATCATCCGAATAAATTCCTGACTCTTTATACGTCGTATAAACTTTCATGGAAGGAAGCCCCAGTTTTAAAATAGTCTCCCGAATTACTTCCGGATCATCAGAAAGACCGCAGACAGATGGATGAAAACTATAATCAATGACTGCATCTTTTGCCTCTCCCCGGCGTTTTTCGTACTTTTCCTCAATCAGGCCGGCCGTAGGCACTTCATCCAGAAAATCAATCAAAGTGGTGATTCCGCCATAGGCAGCAGCAACGGAACCGGTATAAAAATCATCTGCCGAGTATGAATTTCCACCTCCCATATGGAGATGAACATGGCTGTCAATCAAGCCTGGAATCACTTTATAATTTTTCGCATCAATATATTCTTTTGCTTCCAGGCAAGATTCACTAATTAAATCAATCTTACCTTTTTTTATGTAGAGATTGGTCTTTTCCCAACGTCCGTTTCGATAGACCTTCCCGTTAATAACCGCTTTTTCAAACATATGATTCCCCCAGTCTGTAAGATTGACAGCTTTTCGCTAAACCAGTAAGGCTTTCATAATTCCATAATAGCATTCTGTTACTTTACAAAGCTGGTCAATCTCAATATATTCATTGATTGTATGTGCAAGATTTTCTTTGGATGGTCCCATACCAATGGTTTTAATACCTGCTTCTCCTGCATAATGGCTTCCATTTGTACAGAAATTATACTGTGTAACCTCAGGATCAAAGCCCATATTGCGAAGTTCTTTTAAAACTGCCTGGATATAATCATCCTTTTCATCGTATAACCATCCCGGGAAGAAACGTTCTCCCTCAATCTTATTACCAGTATAACATACTTCTTCCCCAACTGCATAGGATACTTTTGCACAAAGCTCTGAATCTTCTGCCATCAGTTGATCCAGAAGCTTCTGGATTGGTTCTAATACACTTTCTTTGGTTTCCCCTACCAAAAGTCTTCTGTCATAGGTTGCCATACAATATTCCGGAACCACAGAAGCACCTGGATATGGGCTTGATTTGATATCAGTAAGCTCTAAAATTCCGTCTCCCAATACAGGATGATGCGTCGGCTCTAACGTCCGGATTGCTTCCACAACTTTACACATTTTATAAACAGCATTGATTCCTTTTTCCGGATTTGCCGAATGAGCCGGTTTACCAAACGTTTCTACTTTAATCTCTCCTCTTCCTCTCTGTCCGATTTTCAGATTCAGATGAGATGCTTCGCCAATTACAACATAATCCGGTTTCACAAGAGCACTGATACTTCTTGCAGCTACTCCTTCAAAACATTCTTCATGGACTACACCAGCTACATAAATATCACCGGCAAAATCTTTGTTACAATCTTTTGCAAAATTTGCTGCGGCACAGGCCATCGCACAAACGGCGCCTTTCATATCTGAAGTTCCGCGGCCATATATCTTATCATCATGGATTTCAGCTGCAAACGGCGGATAGGTCCAGTCTGCTTCGTTCCCAACAGGCACCGTATCAATATGTCCGTCAAAAAGAATCTTTTTTCCCGGGCGGTTTCCTTTGATATGCCCGATAATATTTCCATAGTCATCCACAACCACATCATCAAAACCATTGGCATCAAAAAATGCTTTCAATTCTGCTGCAACCTTATCTTCCTGTCCTGAATAACTTTTTGCCTGAATCGCTTTCTGGCATAAACCAATTACCTGCTGTCTTCTATCTTCCTGTAACATAATTTCTAGTTCTCCTTTTTCCTTCTATCTACATTTTCTTTCCAATCAATTACCATCCCTGCAGAAACTTTCTGATGGATTCCATCTTTCATTACTATTTTTCTATTGACAAAAACCAGATGGATTCCCTCATTTGGTTTTCCCGGCTCCATAAAATCTGTGTGATCTGTAATTTGAGTAGAGTCAAATACAACGAAATCAGCATAATACCCTTCTTTGATCAAACCTCTTTTAGGAATTCGAAATCTTTGCGCCGGCCGTCCTGTCATATGGTGAATGGCTTCCGGAAGGGAAAATACCTTT
>JALEPU010000133.1 GCA_022766905.1 Lachnospiraceae bacterium | reverse complement strand
TTTTGCCTTTGTTCCAAGCTGATCCATAAAGGATAGGGAACCAAACACAATGCCTACATCTTCCGGATGGGCTTCCTGTTTCAGCCAGGCTAATCCTTCCTTCGGTGTTCCTGCATCGGTCACATGGGAACAATATTGCATGGCTGTCTCTTTTAATACACTGCTTTGCAATGCTCTTGGATTATCCGGAGTGATCACTGCCGTTTCTGCTGCCATCGGCAGTACCTGAGCCGCAATCTTATCATATTCTTTATCTGCCAGGACACCCATAACCGCAAGAATCTTTTTTCCCTGAAAATGCTCTTTTAAAAACCGAGCCAGTGCTTTTGCTCCATCTTTATTGTGAGCTCCATCCAGATAAATAAGAGGCTTATCGCTGATTTTTTCTAATCGGGCACTCCATCTGGTTCTTCGAAGCCCTTCTTCCACCTGAAATTCACTGATACAAAACCATTTTTTCAAAATCTGGATTGCCTCTACCGCAACTGCGGCATTGTAAATCTGATGCTGTCCCGGAAGCTGAATGGACAGTTTCGGGTAATGCCGGTAAGAAAAAATACTTCCTTCCGTTCCTTCCTCCCTGATTCGCATAGAGTCCATCGGAATTTCATATAAATGACTCTTTTTCAAGCCGGCTTCCTGTCGAATCACGTTCTCTACTTCCGGTGGATTTTTCGGATATAATAAGGTATCACAGCCTTCTTTTATAATACCGGCTTTTTCTTTTGCAATGGAAGTCAGATCCGGTCCTAACGCTGCCATATGGTCCATACTGACAGAACCAATAATGGAAAGAAGCGGTTTTTCAATCACATTGGTAGCATCCAGCCTACCGCCCATTCCTGTTTCTAAAAGAACGACTTCTGATTTGGCTTTCCGGAAACAAAGAAATGCCATCGCTGTCTCCATTTCAAAGACAGTCGGAAGGGGATGTCCTTCTTTTTCCATCAAATCTACTGCTTCCCGGATCTCTGCGACAAATTCACAAATCCACTCTTTGGACACCGGCTTTCCATCAATCAGAAAACGATTCTCATATCCTCCGATTGCCGGTGAAACATATCTTCCTGTGTGATAACCACTGACTAAGAAAATCTGCTCCAGATAAGATAAAATCGAGCCTTTCCCATTGGTCCCTGCAATATGAACAATACGAAGTCCTTCCTGTGGCTTTCCCAGCTTGTCCAGCAGTTCTGAAATAACAGAAAGACCTAATACAATTCCTTTTTTTGCTGCTTTATTTAAATAATTTCTTGCTTCTTCGTAAGACATGGTTTGTCTCTCCATATTTTCCTGCCTCCAAAAGCCTATTTTACTATTCTACCAGCCTACTGTAAAGTATTTCTTCTTTCTTGTCAAGCTCAGGTTTTCTGCAAAGCAGGATTCCTTCCTGTAAAATGCAGAAAAACAGGAGGGTAAAACCCTCCTGCACCCGGATTAACCGGAAATTATATATGAAATTGAAAATTGAAGGCTATCCGTATAAGAACTCATCGAAAAATCCCTTTAATAATGAAAAAAGGGCATTCCGGTATCTTCCGGAACGCCTTTGTTCTTGTTACATTTATCCTACTACAGAGAACAGCTTTTTGTCAAGGCTTCCGATTATTTTCTAAATTTGAAAAGAATATTCCTGTTTTTCCTTCTTCTTTTTAATCAGATTGCTTTCCATTTACAGGTTTCTTAGACTGATCCTTTACATGTTGAACCGGCACTGTTTTTTCTGTAATCGGATCCAGCTGGTATCCTTCTTTTTTCAGCCGGTCAATCAAGGCAGGCAGACCCTGTACGGTCCCGGTACATTCATGGAGATCATGCATGAGAATGACCGTATTATGATAGAGCAGTGCATCCTTTAAAATATTCTGATTCAGCTTGTCACAGGTAGTTCCGATGGAAACGGCATCTTCACTGGATGCATTCCAGTCAAAATAGATAATTCCTTTTTGATCCAAATAATCAATACAGGACTGAATTGGAATTTTTGAGACTGAATTACTGCTTCCGCCGGGAAAACGATACAGTTTTACTCTTTGTCCCGTCACCTCATAAAGATAATCCTGAAGCTTTTGCAAATCTTCTTTATAATTTGCCAGCGATCCATAGATATAACTATAATCGTGCGTATAAGAATGCATTCCAAGGCTGTGCCCTTCTGCAACGATCCTTTGATAACGCGCCTTTGATTTTTCATCGGTTTTTCCTATGACAAAAAATGTTGCCTTTACCTGTTTTTCTTTTAAAATGTCCAGAATTTCATCGGTATGGTCGGAAGGGCCGTCATCAAAGGTTAAATATGCATGTTTTGCCTCTTCCTCCTCCGTTTTTTGTTCTGAAATCTGTGTCCCGACTTCCTTTCCATCCTCTTTTTCCAATTTTATTTTCTCATTTGTTCCGGCTTTTGTCTGGGAAAAAGTCAGACTCTTTTCTTCTGCTTTTGTTTTCCTGAGCAAATCCTGACCATTCCATTCCTGAGCCAGGTACATGGTTCCAACCAGGAAAACTCCAACCCAGACAAAGGCTGTCAGCAGTTTAACTCCTTTCTTCCATTCTTTCATTTTCCTTCTCCTCTCTTCCTGTTTCGATTCTATTTCTTCTATATATAATAAGCCAGGGGACAAATGGACATAAGATCAAAAGCTCCCTTTCATTATTATATTGAGGAAGAGAATAATTTATACCTGTTTTTTGATACAGAAAAAAGAGGCAGAAACTGTTCTGCCCCTTTTTCAGGAAAATGATACAATATGAAAATCTTCTGTTCGTAGATTATACTTCGAATAATAAATCGCCGTAGCTTGGGAATGGCCATGCTTCTTTTGCTACTAACATTTCTAAAGCATCTGCAGGTTCTCTTACTTCACTCATCGTTGCAAATACAACATCATGATAGTATCTTGCCTGTTCTTCTACATCTTCAATAGCACTTGCTTTTGCTTCTACTTCTTCCAGTTTACCTGTTGCTTCATATAAAGATGCCAGGTTTGCGGCAATCTTTGTCATCAGTTCTTCCTGAACCGGTGTTGTGGTTCCAGGACAAGCTGTTTTAATTCCTGTAATGGAATCTGCCAGGCTGGTCTGATATTTGATCACTGCAGGAATAATCTGTTTCTTAGCCATATCAATCATAGATAATGCTTCGATATTGATTACTTTTGAGTACTGTTCAAATAATACTTCTACTCTGGAATCCAGCTCAGCTTTTGTAAATACACCATGTTTTTCAAACATTTCCACAGATTCCGGTTTGTTCAGTTCCGGAATTGCATCTACCATGGATTTTAAGTTTGGAAGTCCACGTCTTTCGGCTTCTGCTACCCATTCATCGGAATAACCATTGCCATTGAAGACGACTCTCTTATGCTCGGAAATATTTTTCTTAATTAAATCATGAACTGCCATATCAAAGTTTTCTGCTTTTTCCAGTTCATCTGCTGCATCTGCCAATACATCTGCAACGATTGTATTTAAAATTACGTTCGGATCAGAGATAGACTGGGTAGAACCAACCATTCTGAACTCAAATTTATTACCTGTAAAGGCAAATGGTGAAGTACGGTTACGGTCTGTAGCATCTTTCTGGAAAGCAGGAAGAGTATGTACACCGGATACAAGTGGAGCGCCCTTTAAGGATCTGGTCGCTTCTCCTGTTGTATCTAACTGGTTCAGCACGTCTTCTAACTGTTCTCCTAAGAAGACAGAAATAATTGCAGGAGGTGCCTCATTTGCTCCTAATCTGTGGTCATTACCTGGTGTAGAAGCAGACATTCTTAATAATCCGGCATGAAGATCGACTGCTTTGATAATGGATGTCAGGAATAACAGGAACTGAATGTTCTGGTGAGGTGTTTTTCCAGGATCTAACAGGTTCTGTCCATCATCTGTTACCATAGACCAGTTGTTATGTTTACCGGAACCGTTGATTCCTGCAAATGGTTTCTCATGAAGTAAGCATACAAGGCCGCGTCTGTCGGCTACCTTCTTCATGGTCTCCATCACTAACTGGTTGTGGTCTGTTGCAATATTGTTCTGATCATAAATCGGAGCTAACTCATGCTGAGCAGGAGCAACTTCGTTATGCTGTGTCTTTGCTGTGATACCAAGTTTCCACAGTTCCACATTCAGCTCTTCCATAAATCCGGCAATTCTTTCTTTGATGATACCAAAATAGTGATCATCTAACTCCTGTCCTTTTGGAGGCATTGCACCGAATAAAGTACGTCCTGTGAAAATTAAATCTTTTCTCTTTAAATATTTTTCTTTATCTACTAAGAAGTATTCCTGTTCCGGTCCTACTGATGTGGTAACTTTCTTTGCTGTTGTGTTACCAAATAATCTTAAGATACGCAGTGCCTGCACATCCAGTGCCTGCATGGAACGAAGCAGCGGAGTCTTTTTATCCAGTGCCTCTCCTGTGTAAGAACAGAATGCAGTTGGAATACAAAGGATTGTTGAATTTGGTGTTTCTTTGATAAATGCAGGTGATGTACAATCCCAGGCAGTATAACCTCTTGCTTCAAAGGTAGCTCTTAATCCACCTGATGGGAAAGAAGATGCATCCGGTTCGCCTTTGATTAATTCTTTGCCGGAGAACTCCATTAATACCTTGCCATCACCGGTCGGGGAAATGAAAGCATCATGTTTCTCAGCCGTTGTACCTGTCATCGGCTGGAACCAATGAGTATAGTGAGTTGCTCCCTTTTCAATTGCCCATTCCTTCATCTCGTTGGCAACTACATCCGCGATTTCCGGATTCAGTTCTGTGCCATTCTCGATGGTTTTCTTTAAATCTTTGTACACAGCTTTTGGAAGGCGGGCTTTCATTACGCTGTCGTTAAATACATTGGAACCAAAAATTTCTGATACATTAATTTTCATAGCTTTACATCCTTTCATTTCAATTGTTGTAAGCATCTGTAAAAACATATAAAATTTATAATTTCCCGAAAAAGTCTTCCAGGGATCATAAGAAAGAATCCTGCCCTTTGGGCTTTTTATCGTATAGGAAAGGCAAAAGACTTTCCTATGCGATAAAAAAAGCGTCCTCAGACTATGTGTACTGAGAACGCCTTCGTTCATGCTATATGCTTTTGCTAAATATAAAATACATTGTTTCTCGCAGAAAATCAAGTGTTTTTTTTGTTTTTTTTAAAAAACTTTTCTCAACTCACCCGAAAGTTAATTTTTAAAAGGCAAATTCCATAATATGCCCCGAATTTAGCCATCTAGCGTTCACTTTATTAAGTTTACCCTGTTTTTTTCTGTTTGTCCAGATTTTTTTCTCTCAAATCGTCACTTCATTTTGTAAATTTCTGGATAATTCCAGGTCCAGAGCATTCTCCAGCGTCACCGTTGCAATGGCTTCCATCGCCTCTTTTGTAAAAAATCCCTGGTGAGATGTAATAATCACATTGGGGTAACTGGTAAGACGTACCAGATCTTCATTGGTAACAATCTCATTGGATTTGTCCTCAAAGAAAAAATCATCTTCCTCCTCATAGACATCCAGACCAACGCCTAAAAACTTTCCCCTGTCCAGCGCTTCAATCAACGCTTTTGTATCAATCAATCTTCCTCTGGACGTATTGATCAGGATGACACCTTTTTTCATCATGGCAATACTATCCCGATTGATCATATACTCAGTTTCCTTCGTCAAAGGACAATGAAGGGTAATCACATCGGACCTCTTAAATAGTTCCGGTAAAGAGACATACTCCACATCCAGATTCGGATTTGGGTATAGGTCATAGGCAATAATCTGCATCTTAAGTCCTCTTAAGATATCTATGACCATCTGACCGATTTTTCCCGTTCCGATGACCCCGACAGTCTTATCGTGAAGATCCACTCCCATCAAACCATGAATGCTGAAATTAAAGTCTCTGGTTCTTGTGTAAGCCCGATGAATTTTTCGGTTTGCCGTAAGAAGCAGAGCAATGGTGTATTCTGCCACTCCTTCCGGAGAATAACTGGGAACACGAAGCACATGAATCTTTCCTTTTGCCGCTTTCAAATCCACGTTGTTAAATCCGGCACATCGAAGTAAGATTGCCCGGACCCCCAGCTGACACAGCTTTTCTATGGTATTTTTATCTGCCACATCATTGACAAAAATACAGACTGCATCACATCCTTTTGCCAGCACAGCCGTATCTTCATTCAGCTTTACTTCATGAAATTTAATGGAAAAATCCAGTTGTTTTGCCCCCGGTTCAAACCAGATCCGATCATAGGGTTTTGTATCGAAAAATGCTATTTTCATAGATGGTTCTCCCTTTCTTTTTCTTTAGGATAACCACCTGAACACAAAATATGCGAAACTTCTGTTCTTCTTCTCTTTACGCTTCGTCAATGGCTTTTCCGATATCGTGTCTCATATACTTATTATCAAAATGAATCCATTCTGTTGCTGCATAAGCATTCTTTCTGGCTTCTTTTAAATCTGCTCCTTTTGCAGTTACACCAAGAACACGACCGCCATTTGTCACCATGCCTTCTTCTGTCATTTTGGTTCCCGCATGGAATACATAATATCCTTCCTTATCAGAAAATGTTTCAAGACCGGTAATCACTTTTCCCTTTTCATAGGAAACCGGATATCCATCCGAAGCCAATACAACACAAACTGCCGCATTCTCCTCAAACTCCAGTTCAATCTCATGAAGGCGGCCGTCTACACAGGCTTCCATTACTTCTATCATATCATTTTTCATACGAGGCAGAACAACCTGGGCTTCCGGATCTCCAAATCTGGCATTATATTCCAGAACCTTAGGTCCTTCTTCCGTAAGCATCAGTCCGGTAAACAAAATTCCGGTAAATGGCCGACCTTCTGCTGCCATCGCATCGATGGTCGGCTGATAAATGTATGTTTCACAGAATTCTTTTACCTCTTCTGTATAGAACGGACTTGGGGAGAAGGTTCCCATACCTCCTGTATTTAATCCTTTGTCTCCGTCCAGAGCCCTTTTATGATCCTGGGCGGACGTCATACATTTTACGGTTTTTCCATCACAGAACGCCAGAACAGAAACTTCTCTTCCTGTCATAAATTCTTCCACTACAATGGTATCTCCTGCTGTTCCGAACTGTTTGTCCATCATCAGAGTTTTTACCCCGTCCATGGCTTCTTCCCGGTTCTGACAAATGAGAACACCTTTTCCAAGAGCGAGACCATCTGCTTTTAATACGATTGGCATTTTTGCCGTCTTTAAATATTCCATTGCTTCTTCAGCACTGGTAAATGTCTCGTAAGCTGCCGTCGGAATCTGATATTTCTTCATCAAATCCTTGGAAAATGCTTTGGAGCCTTCAATAATTGCCGCATTTTTTCTCGGTCCGAAGACACGAAGGCCCTCTGCCTCAAAAGCATCTACGATACCGCCTACCAACGGATCATCCATTCCGATAATCGTAAAGTCAATGGCTTCTTCTTTTGCAAATGCTGTTAATTTATCAAATTCCATGGCACCGATCGGAACACACTGGGCAATCTGGCCGATCCCTGCGTTTCCCGGTGCACAATATATCTTATCTACTTTTGGGCTTTTTGCTGCTGCCCAGGCAATGGCATGTTCTCTTCCGCCACTTCCAACAATCAGAACCTTCATGACTACCTCCTAATCTGTACCTTGCCGTCAATTACTTCCACTTTCTGGTTTGCAATCAGATCGATCGCTTCCGGTAAAATCCTCCATTCTGCCTCTTCCATCACACGCAGCTGAAGTTCTTTCGGGGTATCCCCCTCTTTCACTTCTACTGCTTTTTGTAAAATAATCGGACCGGTATCTGTTCCTTCGTCCACAAAATGAACCGTAGCACCGGTTACCTTTACCCCTCGCTCCAAAGCCTTTTCATGTACTTTAAGCCCATAATAGCCTGTTCCACAAAAAGAAGGAATCAGGGCCGGATGAATATTGATGATTCGGTTTCTAAAATGTTTGATAATCTTTTCCGGAATTACAACCAAACATCCTGCTAAAACGACCAGGTCGATCTCCTGTTCGCAAAGGGCGCAAAAAAGTGCCTCATTAAACTCATCCCTTGTCTCAAAATCTTTTGGCGAAATCGCTTTTGCCGGAATATGATGATTTGCAGCCCGGGTCAGGGCATATGCATTCTTGTTATTGCTGATTACTACTTCAATAGAAGTATTGGTAATCAATCCGGAGTCAATTCCGTCAATAATAGCCTGAAGGTTGGTTCCGCCGCCTGATACCAGCACTGCCAGTTTTAGCATAATTCCACTCCCTTTTCACCGGAAGCAATCTCACCTACGATATATGCTTTTTCTCCGGCTGCTTCAATTGCCTCAACTGCTTTATCCACATCTTTTGGATCTAAGGCAAGCATCATACCGATACCCATATTGTATGTATTGTACATCATCTCTTCTGAAATCTCGCCTTCTTTTGCCAGAAGCTTAAAGATTGCAGGTACTTCATAACTGTCTTTCTTTACAACAGCCTTTACGCCCTCCGGAAGCATTCTTGGGATATTCTCATAGAAACCGCCACCTGTAATATGGCTGCATCCTTTGATGGTAACCCCTGCTTCTCTGACACTGCGGAGTGCTTTTACATAAATCTTGGTTGGCTCTAATAACGCCTCTCCTAAGGTTCTTCCCAATTCTTCATAGTAAGTATTTAATGCTTCTGTTTCCATCGGAAATACTTTCCGGACAAGGGAATATCCATTGGAGTGAACACCGGAAGAAGCAATTCCCACCAGAACATCACCTGGTTTGATGTCTTTTCCGGTAATCAAATCTTTCTCGTCTACAATACCAACTGCAAATCCAGCCAGATCGTACTCATCTTCCGGATAAAAGCCTGGCATCTCTGCAGTTTCCCCACCGATTAATGCAGCATCGGACTGTTTGCATCCTTCTGCCACACCACTTACAATCGTTGCAATCTTTTCCGGATAAT
>JALEPU010000126.1 GCA_022766905.1 Lachnospiraceae bacterium | reverse complement strand
TGGACATTATGATGCCATTGATGAACGGTTACGAAGCAGCAAAGACAATTCGGGCCATGAAGAACCGGAAAGATGCCAAAAAAATCCCGATTATTGCCATGACTGCCAATGCTTTTGCTGAAGATGTTTTGGAAGCCCTGCAGGCCGGCATGAATGGCCATATTGCCAAACCTATTGTTATGGACGAAGTGGTAAATACAATTGTAAATAATCTGAATGAATCAATCAGACAAGAAACAAAGGAGAATGATTGCTATGAGTGATGCAAAAGAGGGTGCTTACATCAATCATCAGAATACACCCAACGATGAGATTGATTGCCGGATCCGCGATGATCTTGCCAAAGCCTACCAACAATCAGTGGATATTCTAAACAGCCTGGTTAACAATCTTATGACAGCAGGAATTATAGATCTCTCCGACCATTCTTATACGGTATTGAAAGACAGGACCGGGAAAACGGGCATGAATGCCCAGATTCAAGACCGGGAAGCCATCATTCAAGGCTTGGGAGAAGTATATTATTCCGTTTTGCTGGTCGATTATCAGCATGACCATGTCACCGTATTCCGACATGAAGAGGAAGCCGGTCAGGACATTGCTGACCTCTTTGCAAAATACGATTTTTGCTGGTCAGAAGGACTTGCACAGTATTGTCTGGATCTGGCATCCGAAGATAGCTGCGAAACACTCAAAAGAGCTCTATCTGTGGAAAATCTTGAACAAGCAGAAACCGGTTTTTCTGTAAACTACCAGAGAAAATCAGGTAATTCACTTCAATATCTGGAAGCAATGGTAGCATCAGTAAACCCTCTTATCTTTCCCTAAATCCTGAATTATAGTATATCTCTTCTACTTTATCCTGATCCATCATAAATGCATCTACAATATCAGGATCAAAATCTACACAACGCCCATTCATAATAATCTTGTAGCATTCGTGCAGCGGCATTGCATCTCTGTAACATCGTTTTGCTGATACTGCATCAAATACATCTGCTACTGCCATAATGCGCACGCAAAGCGGTATCTCCGTTTTACAAAGTCCTTCCGGACATCCTTTTCCATCTTCTTTTTAGTATTCCTACCGTAACCTCCAAATTTCCTGATTTATTCTTTCATGCCTTTCCATCCTGCTTTTCCTTTATGGGCATAATTTCTATCTTCTATTCTAAAATGTAAACATCCATTTTCTACATTATATCTATTGAAAGATAACGTTGTCAATATGAAACATTGACTGCCGTTTTTCAGGATTTTATGGTGGATGACACTTTTTCCCTGTTTCCCTGAAATGGTCCTTTCGTGTCATGCAAAAAAAGCCTGAAATTGATATATTTATAATATAAAATCAGGTTGTTAAAAGGTGATTAACAAAGTTTTTTACGAGAGGAAGGAGCGATAAAATGAAAAAAATATTTTTACATTTATTCTCAGCAACTGTAATTCTTCTTACATTCTTTTCCATGTCATTTATTGTGCGGGCAGAATGCGTACATGAATTACAATTTCAATATTCCTATGAACCAACCTGCACAGAAGAAGGTATGAAGGAAGATTATTACGAATGTATCAAATGCCATGAACTTTTTGCAGATCCTGAGGCAAGGCAATCTTTTAGACGAGAAGACCTGGTTATACCATCTTATGGTCATGTTTTAGAGCAGGAACATGCATGGACGATACTGAAGAAAGCAACATTGAAAAATGACGGACAGATTGGTTATCCATGTGTGGAATGTGGAACAATTGCAGAAACAAATGTGATTCCCAAAGTGACGAAAATTCAATTATCTTTTACTTCACGGACATATAATCGAAAAACACAGAAACCAACTATAAAGATTTTTACTAAGAACGGAAAGCTTGACAGTTATGAGGATCGTGGAGAAGATTACGGACAGTACCGTCTGACTTATCCGAAGTCCAGCATAAAAGTAGGCCGTTACACAGTAAAAATCACATTTATGAATTTATATTCCGGAACAGTTACAAAGACATATGATATAAAACCAAGAGGAACTAAAATTAATAAGATTACTCCTAAAAGAAAAGAAATGACTGTGAAATGGAATAAACAAGCTGATCAGACAGACGGCTATCAAATTTTATACAGCACTTCTTCAAAATTTAAAAGCGCAAAGAAAGTAACTGTATCAGGCAGAAATCTTACTTCGAAAAAAATCAAAGGATTGCAATCTAAGAAGAAATACTATGTTAAAATCAGGACCTATAAGAAGGTCATGAGTGGTAAAAAGGCTATCTATATTTATTCCGACTGGAGTAGTACAAAAACGGCAATCGTCAGATAGACGGTCGTAGGGCTGCTGATTAGAGGAATCATTTACTTTTTCTGATGGGAAATAGTACTTTCGTGTCATGCAAAAAACGCCTGAAAATGGTAAGATTTAAATAGAAATCTACCCTCTGGAACGTACCAAAAATGAGGGTAGATCTTGATTCCAAATATCTAAAAAAAGGAGGAGAAAGTGATGAAAAGATCAATATCAAACATTATAACAAGTATGTTTCTGATCCTTACCCTGGCATTGTTCCTTCCATTTGCTTCTGCAAATGCGATGACAAGCAGCAGTGGTGACGGAACTGAAGGAAATCCACACAAACTGTCTATTGGCTATTGTACGAACGACGCCTTTATCTATACCCCTCATGGTGGAGAGTGTTATCTGGATGTTACTTTTGCTGCCAATGCCGAAGTATCCGTAAGTTTTCCACAGAGCAGTCCAATCGTTACGTTGAAAAGAGCCGGTGTTTCTTCTTATAGAAGTTTAAGCGATGGTACTTTCTACGTAAAACAGGGGGAAACTGTAAGTATTCTTATTACAAGAGCCCAAAGCTCAGTTCCGATCCAATTTACAAGCAAAGCCCTTTCCGATGTTTCCCTGTACTGTTCCAAAAGTACAAATGGTAAACATAGTTTCACTGCAAGTCATGGTGCACAATGTGCAAATGGATGCGGCCGTACCTGTAATCACCCAAAGGCTTCCAGAGAATACTACAACGACTATTCCTGGTTATCCAGCACAACTCATGCACAGTATTTTGAGTGTAAAACTTGTGGTGTAAAAACATATGATGCTTCCGATGCAAAAGCCTGCACTTATAGTAAATGGATTGCTTCCAATAATTATAATAATCATTCCGCA
>JALEPU010000124.1 GCA_022766905.1 Lachnospiraceae bacterium | reverse complement strand
CTTTCTGATAATGGCAAATCTTACGAAGTGAAAAGTACGACAAAGGGTGAATATCATAAATTACAGGTGGAAAGATCCAGTTTTATCGGTATTACTGCCTTTGGGAACGAAGATGGAACCAGGAACAGCAATATTTCTATTGTCTGTTTGAACAGACAGAAGAAAGCCATTTCTCCAACCTATAAGGTGAATGTAAAAAAGGCGGCCTATTTCAGCCTGAAGCAGGGAACTTACTATATTAAAGTGCGAAGTTCAGCTCCTGTTTACAGAATTTATGCTACGTTTCAATCAGTAAAGGATAATTCCGGACCGTCTATGAAGAAAGCCAGAACTTTGAAGTTTGGAAAAGAAACCTATGGAATTATCTATAATACGGATTCTCTGAAAAAGCAGAACTGGTATAAGTTTTCTTTAAAGAAACCGACAAAAGTTCAGCTGAAGATAAAGAAGGCAGGCGGAAAGCTCGGATTTCAGGTGAAAGGTCCGGCGAATGCTTCCGGTCAGATTGCCAAACTAAAACAATGGAAGAAAGTGACCTTACCTGCCGGTAATTATTATATCTTACTGGCCAAACCAGGAAAGACAGCGCTAAAAGATGGAGGAATTTACTCCATTTTAATTAAATAAGTAAAAAAGGAGAGGAGACAAAATGAAAAAAGTATTACAACATTTACTTGCAGGATGCTTTTTGCTTGTATGTTTACTTGTAATCAGTCCTGCATCCAAAGTAGAGGCATATGGACTTACCCAGACCGGAATTGGAAAAGACTCTGTGACGATTTCCTGGACACCGGAAGAAAGAGCTACAAAATATTATGTTTATGTAGGAGAATCCTATGATAAAACCAGGCTATATGCTACTTTAGCTCCAGCTCAGTTTACAGGAAGCGTGACCATATCCGGTCTGCCGGCAGGCTGTAAAAAATTTGTGAAAGTGGAATATGATTATTCCAGCGCGTATAGTTCCACAATTAATCATAGTATGGTAGGCAGTTTGTATGATGCAGTTACTCTTCCCGGAAAAGTAACCGGCTTAAAGCAGGAAAGATGGTATTATTTTATTAACCAGTTTAATGCTGTGTGGACGAAGCAGGAAGGTGCTACCGGATATCAATACAGAGTCTATACCAATACAAAGAAAAAGAAAGCTTCCGGAACACTTAAATCAAATTATCCTAATGTGTCGGTAAGTAAGATATCCAACTCTGTTGTATATTCCATGCAGGTACGAGCTTATACCGTATTTAACGGAAAAACATATTATGGCGCATGGTCGAATAGCTCCTATTTCTTTACCCAGCCAAGAATTACAAAACTAAAAGTTTCAGGTAGTAAATTGGTTGTGAAATGGGGAAAAGTAGGCGGAGCTACCGGATATGATGTATATGTATCAACAAAGCCAACAACCGGATATAAAAGAGTAAAATCTGTTGGAAAAAGCACATATTCCGCAACTATTTCCAAGTTATCAGGCAAGAAGTTTTCTTCGAAAAAGAAATACTATGTATACATTGTAACAAAGAAAAAAGTCGGAAAAGTAACTCATAAAAGTGGAAGATTATATTATTGGAATACAAAATCTCCGGTAAGCAGTTTCGGCTACTTTTAGATGAAAAATAGAATCAGTTAAATCAGAGAGGGAATATTCCTGCCTAAAAATATGCAGGAATGTTCCCTTCATTTGTCTTTAGAATAAAATTTCTACAAAAGCAATCCAAGAAAAAATTCAACTGTTCTTTGATGCAGACGCATTTTTCTCGTCTTGTAATTTTCTCCTAACAGTGTTAAAATAAATACTGATTATTTCATTGTCCACGGATCAGCTTATGGCTTACATGGAGAATCATTGAGCAGGAGGCGGCTCAACAAAGAGAGAAGATAAGTAAGATCAGATAGAATAAAATGATAAGGAGAATTGTATATGGGATTTTTTGAGAAGATTTTTGGCTCTTACAGTGAGAAGGAAATCAAGAAGATTGAGGGTACGGTCAGAAAGATCGAAGCTCTCGATTCAGATATGCAGGCGCTTACGGATGATCAGTTAAAAGCAAAGACACAGGAGTTTAAAGATCGTCTGGCAGCCGGTGAGACGTTGGATGATATACTGGTAGAAGCATTTGCTGTTGTGCGGGAAGCATCGGATCGTGTTCTTCATATGAAGCATTACCGGGTTCAGCTGATGGGAGGTATTATTCTTCACCAGGGCCGTATTTCAGAGATGAAGACAGGTGAAGGTAAAACTCTGGTTGCAACATTACCGTCATATTTAAATGCCTTAGAAGGCAAAGGTGTTCACATCGTAACAGTCAATGATTATCTGGCAAAGCGTGATGCGGAATGGATGGGACAGATTCATCGGTTCCTCGGACTGACGGTTGGTGTCATATTGAACAGCTATGATAACGACGAAAGAAGAGAAGCTTATAATTGTGATATCACTTATGTGACCAATAATGAATTGGGATTTGATTATCTGAGAGATAACATGGTGATCTATAAAGAACAATTGGTACAGCGGGAACTGCATTATGCCATCGTGGATGAGGTGGACTCTGTATTGATTGATGAAGCCAGAACCCCTCTTATCATTTCCGGACAGAGTGGAAAATCTACCGATTTATACCGTGTCTGTGATTTCCTTGCCAGAAGAATGAAACGAGGAAAAGGAGATGGAGAACTTTCCAAGATGGATGCCATCATGGGTATGGATATTGAGGAAGATGGAGATTTTCTGGTCAATGAAAAGGACAAACAGATTCTGTTAACAGCAGAAGGTGTCAGAAAGATTGAGGAATATTTTAAAATCGAGAATCTTGCAGATGCAGAGAATCTGGAGATTCAGCATAATATGATTCTTGCCCTGCGTGCTCATAATCTGATGTTCCGGGATCAGGATTATGTTGTAAAAGATAATGAAGTATTGATTGTTGATGAATTTACCGGACGTATTATGCCGGGAAGAAGATATTCTGACGGACTTCATCAGGCAATCGAGGCAAAGGAAAATGTAAAAGTCAAAAGAGAAACAAAAACTCTGGCAACGATTACATTCCAGAATTTCTTTAATAAATATGAAAAGAAAGCCGGTATGACAGGTACCGCTCTTACAGAAGAAAAAGAATTTCGAGAGATTTACGGAATGGACGTTGTAGAAATTCCGACCAATAAACCTGTCATTCGTGTGGATCATGAAGATTCCATTTATGGCTCTAAAAAAGAAAAATTTAAGGCAGTTTTAGCTGATATAATGGCTTCCCATGCAAAAGGACAGCCGGTTCTAGTCGGTACAATTACGATCGAGACCTCAGAACTTTTAAGCCGGATGCTGGCAAAAGAGGGAATTGCTCATAATGTCTTAAATGCGAAATTCCATGAACAGGAAGCGGAAATCGTTGCTCATGCCGGTGAGATGGGAGCAGTTACCATTGCAACCAACATGGCTGGTCGTGGTACGGATATTAAGCTGGCTGAAGGTGTGGCAGAAGTTGGAGGTCTTAAGATTATTGGTACAGAGCGTCATGAGGCAAGACGTATTGATAATCAGTTAAGAGGACGTTCCGGACGTCAGGGAGATCCGGGTGAATCTAAATTTTATCTGTCCCTGGAAGATGATTTAATGCGTCTGTTTGGTTCAGAACGAATGATTTCTGTTTACAAAGCACTGAATATTCCGGAAGGAGAAGAAATTCAGCATAAGACCATTAGTGCAACCATCGAGAAAGCACAGAAAAAGATAGAGAGTAATAACTTTGGGATTCGTCGTAACCTGTTGGATTATGATCAGGTTATGAATGAACAAAGAGAAATTGTATATAAAGAACGTCGTCGTGTTCTGGATGGAGAGAATATGAAAGATTCCATTATGTCAATGATGGATCATATGATTGATGACGCAATTAACCGGGCTTCCGGAGATGGACTTCCGGCAGAAGAATGGGATATGAGGGAACTGAATGATCTTCTTCTTCCAAAGATCCCGTTTGGAAAGATTGAGCTTACCGAGGAAGAAAAGAGTCAGAGTGATAAAGAAGCTTTGGCAAGCCGGTTAAAAGAAGAAGGAAGAGTAATTTATTCCAGAAGAGAAGCAGAATTTGATGATGAAGAGCATGTTCGCGAACTGGAGCGAATTATTCTTCTGAAAGTCATTGACAGAAGATGGATGGATCATATTGACGATATGGACCAGCTGAGACAGGGAATCGGTCTTCAGGCTTATGGTCAGAAAGATCCGCTGGTACAGTATAAATTTATCGGATATGATATGTTTGATGAATTGATCAAAGGGATCAATGAAGATACAGTGACTGCTTTGATGCATATCCGTATTGAACAGAAAGTGGAAAGAGAGCAGGTTGCTAAGGTAACCGGTACCAATAAAGATGAATCTGTTGCCAAAGGGCCTTATGTCAGAAAAGAAGCAAAAGTGGGAAGAAATGATCCATGCCCATGTGGAAGCGGCAAAAAATATAAACACTGCTGTGGCAGAGCGTAGGAGAGTTTATTGTGGTTGATTTAGATCAGATTAAATACAAACTGAATAGTTATGAAGAGCCTCTTCGTGAGATGGAAGAGGCTTTAAAGCTGGATTCCAAAAAAGCAAAGGTGAAAGAACTGGAAACTTCAATGGAGAGGGCTGATTTCTGGGATGATGTGGAAAAATCGCAGGAAGTGATGCGCCATGTCAAAGGATTGAAACAGGACATAGAAAGCTATCACAGTTTGGTAGAGCAGAAAGAGGACCTGGAAGTCTTACTGGAAATGGGCTACGAAGAGCAGGATCCGGAACTTGTGCCGGAAATCGAAGAAGCTATGGACGCTTTTGAAAAAGAATTTGAAGAATTAAAGATCCATACTCTTTTGTCTGGTGAATATGATGAAGGAAACGCAATTTTAACCATTCATGCAGGAGCCGGTGGTACAGAGTCCTGTGACTGGGCAGGCATGCTTTACCGGATGTATGGAAAATGGGCGGAAAAGAAAGGTTATGCGACGGAAGTCCTGGATTTTCTGGATGGAGAAGAAGCCGGCATTAAGTCGATTACTTTATCTGTAAAAGGAGAAAACGCATACGGATACTTGAAATCAGAAAAAGGGGTTCACCGCCTTGTACGGATTTCTCCGTTTAATGCAGCAGGAAAAAGGCAGACTTCCTTTGCTTCCTGTGATGTTATGCCGGATATCGAAGAAGATTTAACCGTAGATATTGCAGAAGAAGACTTAAAGATCGATACGTATCGAGCCAGTGGTGCAGGGGGCCAGCATATTAATAAGACGGATTCGGCGATTCGAATTACTCACCTTCCTACGGGAATCGTAGTCCAGTGTCAGAATGAACGGTCTCAGCATAAAAATAAAGACCGGGCAATGAAGATGTTGAAAGCAAAGCTTTATTTGTTGAAACAGCAGGAAAATCTGGAAAAGATTTCTGACCTTCGGGGTGAGGTAAAGGAAATCGGATGGGGAAATCAGATTCGATCCTATGTGATGCAGCCTTATACCCTTGTAAAGGATCATAGAACGAATACAGAAATAGGTAATGTCCAGAGTGTGTTAGACGGCAATCTGGAGCCATTTATCAATGCTTATTTAAAATACATTGTACAGTAAGGAGAAAACTATATGATTAATATTGCAGTTTTAGGATATGGAACCATAGGTTCCGGTGTAGTGGAGATTGTGGAGAAAAATCAATCCATCCTGCAAAAAGAAACCAGACAGTCTGTCGAAGTGAAATATATTCTGGACATTCGTGAATTTCCGGGGAGTCCGATTGAGGATAAACTGGTTCATGATTTTGGTGTTATTGTGAATGACCCGGATGTTCAGGTTGTTGTAGAGACAATGGGTGGTTTAGAGCCTGCCTATACCTATGCAAAAGCAGCTCTTATGGCTGGAAAAGCTTATGTGACGTCCAATAAAGAATTGGTTGCCAAATATGGAGCAAAATTATTGACTCTGGCAAAAGAGAAAGATACCAACTTCCTGTTTGAGGCAAGTGTAGGAGGCGGTATTCCGATTATCCGTCCGTTGAACCGCTGCCTGACCGGTGATGCAATTGAAGAAATTTCCGGCATTTTAAACGGTACCACCAACTATATTCTGACACAGATGACAGAAGAAGGCTGGACCTTTGAAGATGCGTTAAAAGATGCTCAGGCAAAAGGCTATGCGGAATTTCATCCGGAAGCAGACATTGAAGGCCACGATGCCCGTCGTAAAATTGCGATTTTAGGTTCTCTGGCTGTAGGACGACAGATTGATTTTGAAGATGTTTATACAGAAGGAATTACAAAGATTACCCCGGAAGATATTAGTTATGCAAAAGCACTTCAGTGTAAGATTAAACTTCTGGGTACTTATAAGCAGGTAGGGGAAGATTATTATGCGATGGTTACACCAAAGCTTGTTCCGCTTTCACAGCCTTTATCCGGAGTATCCGGGGTCTATAATTCCATTTATGTAAAAGGAAATATGGTTGGAGACGTAATGTTTTATGGTCAGGGAGCAGGAAAACTGCCAACAGCCAGTGCGGTTGTGGCAGATGTGATTGATGCATCTACCCATCTGGACCGTTATATTGGACCGGCCTGGGATGAAGAAAAACTGATTTTATCAGATCTTTCCCATTTTGAACAAAGAGTATTTGTCCGTATGAAAGATACGGTTGATTCTAAAAAAGTTCAGGAAATATTCGGCCATATTACTCCGGTTAAGGCAGATGTTGCAGGCGAATATGCTTTTGTGACTGATGCAACTAAAGAAAAAGAGATGAAAGAAAAACTGGATATGTTCGAGGAATTGATTGGATACATCCGAATGGCATAAAGAAAGGAAAGACATAATTATGAAGTACATCATTGTTTTAGGCGACGGAATGGCAGACTATCCTATTGAAGAATTAGGAAATCAGACACCGCTTGCTTATGCCAAAACTCCGGTTATGGATCAGATGGCACCTGTATCAGAAGTGGGGCTTGCCAAAATGATTCCGGATGGTATGAAACCAGGAAGCGATACGGCCAATCTGGCTGTGATTGGCTATAACCCAAGAGAATATTATACAGGACGCTCTCCGTTGGAAGCGCTTAGCATCGGGGTTCCGATGAAAGAGACGGATATTGCGTTGCGCTGTAATCTGGTGACTTTGTCTGATGAGGAAGAAGAATATAGTAAAAAGAGAATTTTAGATCACAGTTCCAGTGAAATTTCTACAGAGGATGCAGCAATTCTGTTAGATGCGGTAAGAAAAGAACTGGAAAATGACAGTTACAAATTTTATGTTGGTACCAGTTATCGTCACCTTTTAATCTGGGATAAGGGCCAGGTCGTAGACCTTGCTCAGCCCCATGATATTCCGGGACGGGTAATCGGAGAATATCTTCCGCAAGACGAGATGCTTCGAATGATGATGGAAAAAAGTTATTCGATTCTGGCAAATCACCCAATTAATGTGGAGAGAAAAAAGAATGGCTTAAATCCGGCAAATTCCTGTTGGTTCTGGGGAGCAGGAACCAGACCGTCTCTTACTTCCTTTGAAGAAAAGACCGGTAAAAAAGGGGTTATGATTTCTGCTGTTGATTTATTAAAAGGAATTGCAGTTGGAGCCGGAATGAAAAATATCATTGTGGAAGGTGCAAATGGCGGACTTCATACGAATTATGAAGGAAAAGCTATGGCTGCAGTAACAGCACTGACGGAAGATGGGTATGATTTTGCTTATATTCATGTTGAGGCACCGGATGAAATGGGACATCAGGGAAGCGTGGAAAGAAAAATCCAGTCTATTGAGTATCTGGATCAGCGTGTGATTCGAATTGTCAAAGAAGAGATGGAAAAAAGAGGAGAAGATTTCCGCATGATGGTGCTGCCTGATCATCCTACTCCGATTGTGGTAAGGACTCATGTCAGTGATCCGGTTCCTTATATGTTGTATGATAGTACAGTATCATGCAGTCATCAGGGATTGTATACAGAAGAGGATGCGAAAAAGAGTGGAATATTTGTGCCGGAAGGTTATAAACTGATTGAACATTTTCTTCAGGTGTAGAAAAAAGAAGAGAGAAGTAAAAAAGAGGGCACTGTGAAGATTTCATAGGGCCCTTTTTGGAGATATGAGAAGGCAAGAGGAGGTTTTTGGGATGAAGAGACAGGACTATCTGACCTGGGATCAGTATTTTATGGGAGTTGCAATGCTTTCTGCTCAAAGAAGCAAAGATGAAAATACACAGGTTGGGGCATGCATTGTAAATAAAGAGAATAAGATTTTATCCATGGGTTACAATGGAATGCCCACCGGCTGCAATGACGATGAGATGCCATGGGAAAGAGAGGGAAATCCTCTGGATACCAAATATTTGTATGTTTGCCATGCAGAATTAAATGCTATTTTAAATTATGGGGGAGGTTCTTTAAAGGGGGCACGTGTTTATACAACATTATTCCCATGTAATGAGTGTACGAAGGCTATTATTCAGGCTGGAATCAAAGAAGTGATTTATTTGTCAGATAAATATGCAGATTCCGATTCTGTGAAGGCATCGAAGAGAATGTTTGATCTGACAAAAGTAAAATATCGTGCTTACGAACCGAGAAAGGAAGATATTGTCCTTTCTTTATAAGACAAGGAAAGAGAGTAAACATGAAAAATGGATATTATTGAAGTTTTAAGTAAGGAACTGAATATCAAAAAAGGACAGGCAGAGGCAGCAGTAAAGCTGATGGATGAAGGAAATACCATTCCTTTTATTGCCCGATATCGAAAAGAAGTAACAGGCTCTTTAAATGATGAGGTTTTAAGAAACCTGCATGAAAGACTTGTGTATCTGAGAAACCTGGAAGATAGAAAAGAACAGATTATGAACAGCATCAGAGAACAGGAAAAACTGACACCGGAGTTGGAACAGCAGATCCGTAATGCGCAGACCTTGGTGGCAGTAGAAGACTTATATCTTCCTTACAAACCGAAAAGAAGAACGAGAGCTACCATTGCAAAGGAAAAGGGTCTGGAACCTTTGGCTGCCCTGATTCGACTGCAGATGACCGATCAGGATCTTTTGCTGGATGCGAAAGCCTTTGTTTCTTCTGAAAAAGAAGTAGAAAGCCCGGAGAAAGCTCTTTCTTATGCAATGGATATTCTGGCAGAAGAGATTTCAGAAGAGGCGTCCTACCGAACCTATATCAGAGATCTTACTTATAAAAAAGGAAGGATTCTTTCCTCTTTAAAAGACAAAGAGAAGGACGAAAAATCTGTCTATGAAATGTATTATGAATTTGATGAGGAAATCAAAAGGATTCCGGGACATCGAATTCTTGCGTTGAATCGGGGAGAGAAAGAAAAAGTTTTAACAGTAAAAATAGAGGCTCCGGAAGAAGAAATTCTTGGCTGGCTGATGAAGCAGGTCATCATAAAAAAGAATCCGTATACAACACCGGTTCTGACAGAAGCCATAAAAGACAGTTATAAAAGACTGATTTCAGGAGCAATTGAGAGAGAAATCAGAAATGATCTGACGGAAAAGGCCCAGGAAGAAGCAATTAAAGTGTTTGGAAAGAATCTGACTCAGCTTTTGATGCAGCCTCCAATTGTAGGTCAGACGGTACTTGGCTGGGACCCTGCCTTTCGTACCGGATGTAAACTTGCCGTAGTGGATCCAACCGGAAAAGTGCTGGATACAGTAGTGATTTTCCCGACAGCACCACAAAATAAGGTAAAAGAAGCAAAAATAACACTGAAAAAATTAATCAATCAATACCATGTTACCCTGATTTCCTTAGGGAACGGAACTGCAAGCCGGGAGTCTGAGATGGTGATCGTAGAATTACTAAAAGAAATCAATGCGCCGGTTTCCTATGTTATTGTCAATGAGGCGGGAGCTTCTGTCTATTCTGCCAGCAAGCTGGCTACAGAAGAATTTCCGAAGTTTGATGTAGGACAAAGAAGTGCTGTTTCCATTGCAAGGAGATTGCAGGATCCATTGGCAGAGCTGGTCAAAATAGACCCTAAATCCATTGGAGTGGGACAATACCAGCATGATATGAATGAAAAGAAACTGGGAGAAGCATTGGATGGAGTTGTAGAAGACTGCGTAAACCGGGTAGGAGTAGACTTAAATACAGCATCTGTTTCTCTCCTGACCCATATTTCCGGTATTAATAAAACGATCGCAAAAAATATTGTGGTCTATCGGGAAGAAAATGGACGGTTCAAAACAAGAAAAGAGCTTTTAAAAGTGCCAAAACTAGGACCGAAAGCATTTGAGCAAAGTGCAGGCTTTATGCGTATTAATGGTGGAGATGAACCACTGGACAGTACAGGAATTCATCCGGAAAGTTATCAGGCGGTGGAACAGTTGTTTCAAAAGATGGGTATGAAAAAGGCAGACTTTTTTGGAATGCCATCTTCCATGTTCTTATTCGGAAAAAACCAAAAGGAGATTTCAAGGTTTGCTTCCCAGATTGGAATAGGTGAGATTACTCTGACAGACATTTTAAATGAGCTGGCAAAACCGGGACGGGATCCGCGAGAAGATATGCCAAAACCGATTCTTCGAACGGATGTCCTTGAAATGAAAGACTTAAAAGAGGGAATGATTTTAAAGGGAACGGTTCGTAACGTCATTGATTTTGGAGCTTTTGTAGATATTGGAGTGCATCAGGACGGTCTGGTACATATTTCCAAAATGACAGAAAAAAAATTTATTAAACATCCACTGGAAGTGGTCAGTGTAGGCGATATTGTAGAAGTAAAAGTGTTAAGTGTGGATCTTTCGAAAAAAAGGATTCAGCTTTCTATGATTTTGTAGGAGGAAAGAAATGGAGCAAAAAGAGATGGAAACAAAAGAAATGAAATCAAAAGAAATTACGCTGCATGTTAATATGAATACAAAAGAATTATTTTCCTTTATGATGTATCATACTTATTCCAGCCTGTATGGACTGGGCGGCCTGGCAATTTCTATTATATCTTTTATTTTATTATTAATGGGATATGGGAAAGGCGATGATTCCAAACTGATTATATTGATTATTGCGGCACTTTTGTTTACTGTAATCAACCCGATTATTCTCCTGGTGAAGGCAAAAGGGCAGAAAACATCCAATCCTGTTTATCAAAATGAGATGCTCTATGTGCTGAGCGATCAGGGAATTACGGTTCATGCCGGAAATGCACAGGAGACTGTACAATGGAATAAGATTCAAAAATGGAAAAAAACAAAAGTAGTCCACATGCTCTATACCACGAAAATTAATGCAATTTTAATTCCAACGGCTTCCATCAAAGGTCAGGAGCTGGAGGTAGAAGATTGCCTCAAAGCACATGTAAGAGGAAAATAAGATGATTTATGAAAGTTTTTGCCCGGAAGATACGGGGAAAATTGGAGAAAAACTGGCTCAAAAAGCAATTCCCGGACAAGTGTATTGCTTGTATGGGGACCTGGGGGTAGGGAAAACTGTTTTTACTCAGGGCTTTGCAAAAGGTCTGGAAATTGATGATGCCATTAACAGCCCTACATTTACGATTCTTCAGACTTACGAAGATGGAAAAATGCCATTTTATCATTTTGATGTATATCGGATTGGAGATCCGGAAGAAATGGATGAAATTGGGTTGGATGATTATATTTATGGGGATGGAGTTTGTCTGATTGAATGGGCAAATTTAATTCGGGATCTGCTTCCCGAAAAAGTAATTGCCATTCATATTGAGAAAAATTTGGAAAAAGGTTTTGACTATCGAAAAATAACGATTCAGGAGGAAAACATATAAATGAAGTTGTTAGTTTTAGAAAGTTCAGGCCTGGTTGCTTCTGTTGCACTGATGGAAGAAGAAAAAATGATTGGGGAGTATACGGTTAATTTTAAAAAGACTCACTCTCAGACTCTTCTTCCCATGGTGGATGAATTGGTAAAAAATATAGGAATAGATCTAAAAGAGCTGGATGGAATCGCAATTTCCAATGGTCCGGGCTCCTTTACCGGGCTTCGAATCGGAAGTGCGACTGCAAAAGGTCTGGCCCAGGCACTCAATATTCCAATTGTACCTGTTTCTACGTTAGAAGCACTTGCGGCCAATCTGTTTGGAACAAAAGGAATCATCTGTCCAATGATGGATGCCAGAAGAAATCAGGTTTACACAGGATTATATGGATATGAAGGCAGCAGATTGATTACTTATGAAAAGCCTGATGCACTGCCGGTTACAGAGATTTTAGAGAAAATTAATCAAAATGGGGAATCTGTTATTTTCTTAGGGGACGGAGTACCTGTTTATAAAAATCAGATTGAGGAAATGGTAAAAGTACCATTTCGCTATGCACCACCCCATTTAAATCGGCAAAGAGCCGGTGCAGTGGGAACTTTGGCAGTTCAGTATTTTCAGGAGGGAAAAATGGAATCAGCCAGGGATCACAAACCGGATTATCTGAGAAAATCTCAGGCAGAACGAGAGCTTTTAGAGAAACAGAAAGCAGGCCAGGTATGATAATAAGAAAGATGGAACCGAAAGATTGCAAAGGCGTGTTCGAAGTAGAACAAGCCTGCTTTTCTGTGCCCTGGAGCTTCCATAGTTTCCAGACGCTGTTTGATTATGATGGAAATCATTATCTGGTGGCAGAAGAATCAGGAAAAATCATAGGTTTTATTGGTTTAATGGTAATTGGAGAAGAAGCAGATATTACCAATGTGGCGGTTCTTTCAGAATATCGAAAGAACGGAGTCGGAGCATCTTTGGTGGAGTCGATTCTTACTTTGGCAAAAGAAAAGAAGATTACAAAAATCATGTTAGAAGTTCGATCCTCGAATGAATCGGCAATCCATTTGTACGAAAAATATGGATTTTTCTTTTTGTGCAAAAGAAAGAATTATTATGAAAAACCGAAAGAGGATGCGGATATTATGTGTTGGAAGCAATGACGTAATTTTCCACTACTTTTTTGTCATTTGTTCTATTATAATGGAGACAGACGAAAAAGGAGGAAATAAGGTGATGAAGGTGGAAAAATACTGTAATATATGTGGAAAAAGAATGAGAATAGAAGCTGGAATTCCCAAAGAAGATTTTGTTGTTCTGGAAAAACAGTGGGGATTTTTTTCAAAAAAGGATGGAGAAGTTCATCGGATTTGTTTGTGTGAAGACTGTTATGACAAATGGATTCGGACTTTTTCTATCCCTCCACAAATTTGGGAGACAACAGAATATTTGTCTTAAGAAGGAAAGCTTTTACGGATAGAAATGAGGAAAATAGAATGCTGGATGTTTGTTTACTGGGCACCGGAGGCATGATGCCTCTGCCCTATCGTAAACTGACTGCACTCATGACAAGGTTAAACGGGAGCAGTCTTTTGATTGATTGTGGGGAAGGAACTCAGGTGGCAATCAAAGAGAGAGGATGGAGTTTTAAACCAATCGATGTGATTTGTTTTACCCATTATCATGCAGATCATATCAGTGGTCTGCCGGGACTTTTACTGACTTTGGGAAATGGAGAACGGACAGAACCTCTTACGATGATAGGACCGAAAGGATTGGAAAAAGTAGTAAATTCTCTTCGGGTGATTGCACCTGAACTACCTTTTGAAATAAAATTTATCGAATTAACAGAAAAAGAAGAAACCATTTCCATCAATGGATATCGAATCGAGGCTTTTCGGGTAAATCATAATGTAGTATGTTATGGATATACGATTTGTGTAGATCGGGCAGGAAAGTTTGACGTAGAAAAAGCAAAGGAAAATCAGGTTGAGATGAAGTACTGGAATGCTTTACAAAAAGGAGAAGTGATAAAGCTTCCGGACCGTATACTGACCAGTGATCTTGTGCTTGGAAAACCACGAAAAGGAATTCGCCTGACTTATTGTACCGATACCCGTCCGGTGGATTCTATTGTCAAATTTGCCCGAAATTCAGATTTATTTATCTGTGAAGGCATGTATGGAGAAAAGGAAAAAGAAAAAAAGGCAAAAGAATATAAACATATGACATTTTATGAAGCAGCAGCCCTTGCAAAGAAAGCAGAGGTGAAAGAATTATGGCTGACCCATTACAGCCCTTCTTTGACCAGAGCAGAAGAATTTATGGACGAAACAAGAAAAATCTTCCCGGCATGTGTACCGGGAAAAGATGGGAAGAGCTGTGTGCTGGATTTTGAAGAAGAGTAAGGAGAAAAAATGATGGAGATAGAAAAAAAACAGGATGTAATTATTCTGGCAATTGAGTCTTCTTGTGATGAAACAGCGGCAGCAGTAGTGCGAAATGGAAGAGAAGTGTTATCGAACATTATTTCTTCTCAAATTGAGCTGCATAAGCTGTTTGGGGGAGTAGTGCCGGAAATTGCATCCAGAAAACATATTGAAAAGATCAATCAGGTCATTGATGAGGCGCTTTCCGAGGCTAAAATGACTTTGGATGATATAGATGCTATTGCAGTCACTTATGGTCCTGGCCTGGTTGGAGCGTTACTGGTAGGGGTTGCACAGGCAAAAGCCCTAGCATTTGCTTCTGGTAAGCCATTGGTTGGAGTGCATCATATTGAAGGACATATCAGCGCAAATTATATTGAGCATAAAGATCTGGAACCGCCATTTCTTTGTCTGGTAGCTTCAGGGGGGCATTCCCATCTTGTAATGGTAAAAGATTACGGACACTATGAAATAATCGGAAGAACCCGGGATGATGCAGCTGGAGAAGCTTTCGACAAAGTGGCAAGAGCAATAGGTCTGGGCTATCCGGGAGGCCCCAAAATTGACCGATTATCAAAAGAAGGAAATCCTCATGCGATTGAGTTTCCAAGAGCCAGAATAGCAGATGCGCCGGATGATTTTAGTTTCAGTGGCTTGAAATCTGCCGTTCTTAATTATTTAAATCATTGTGAAATGAAAGGAACGGAGGTAAATAAGGCAGATGTGGCTGCATCTTTCCAGGAAGCGGTAATTGATGTTTTGACGACCCATAGTATGGAAGTGGCAAACCGTTATGGGGTGAAAAAGTTTGCGATTGCAGGTGGCGTAGCATCCAATTCCTCTTTGAGAACCAGGATGGCACAGGCTTGTCAGAATAATAAGATAGAATTTTTTTATCCTTCCCCTGTTTTATGTACAGATAATGCAGCTATGATAGGAGCTGCCGGATATTATGATTATATGCGGGGCATCCGGGATGGCTGGGATTTAAATGCAATTCCTAATTTGAAAATAGGCACCAGAAATGAAATAGGAAGATAAAGGGAGATTTGTTCTCAGGGAATAAAGTTGCAAGAAGGTCTGGAGGGGTTATATGAAGAAAGAAACTTATACAGCAGTTGTGCTGGCGGCAGGAAAAGGAAGCAGAATGCAGAGCAAAGTAAAAAAACAATTTATGAAATTATTAGGGAAACCGCTGGTGTACTATGCTCTTTTGGAATTTCAAGAAAGCCCGGTAGATGAAATCATTCTGGTGACCGGGAGAGAATCTATCGATTATTGCCGGAAACAAATTGTAGAAAAATATGGATTTACAAAGGTGAAAGAAATAGTAGCCGGTGGAAAGGAACGTTACGAATCTGTCTATGAAGCATTAAAAGTTGCATCTATGGATTATGTATTGATTCATGATGGAGCGAGAGCATTTTTAGATGAAGAGATTATCAGCCGTTCTATGAAGGGAGTTGCAGAGTATAAAGCCTGTGTCATAGGTATGCCGGTAAAAGATACGATAAAAATCGTAGATAAGGATCAGTATGCCATTGAGACTCCAAAAAGATCATTGATCTGGCAGATTCAGACACCTCAATGTTTTATAACAGATGAAATCAGACAGGCATATGAGAAAATGATGGCAGAGGAAGCAAAAAATATAACAGATGATGCTATGGTAATGGAACAATTCGGTGATCGGAGGGTAAAACTAATCGAAGGAAGTTATGAAAATATCAAAATTACGACTCCGGAAGATATTGTAATTGGCAAGGCTTTGTTGAAAATGCGTCGTGTGAAAAGAAAAACGTTTCAATGGCTGCGGACTTTGCATCATTAATTTTGAGGCGTGAATGAGAGCGTTTTTTATACTGATGGGAACAGAGTGCCTGAAACAGAGCAAGTAAAAAAAATAAGAAAAAAATGAAAAAAGTTGTTGACATATGGAAAACATGATGGTATTATATAAAAGTCGCTGAGGTCAATAAGAAAAGTAAGCGGCAAGGCATAATTCAAACTTTGGAGAGGTGTCCGAGTGGTTTAAGGAGCTGGTCTTGAAAACCAGTGATTCCGAAAGGGACCGTGGGTTCGAATCCCACCTTCTCCGTTTTCCATTCAGACAACATGAATGGCTATTATGCATAGTTTGGAGAAGTACCCAAGAGGCCGAAGGGGCTCGCCTGGAAAGTGAGTAGGTCGTTAATAGCGGCGCGAGGGTTCGAACCCCTCCTTCTCCGCTTTTTCATCAAAGATGATGAAAAAAGTTCTTGACAAGAACGAATTGAATTGATATAATATCTGTCGTTCTTGTGAAAAAAGAACAGATATCACAGAAAATGATTTGAAAAAAACTTAAAAAAGTTCTTGACAAAGAAGAAAAGATGTGATATTATTAATAAGCTGTCAGCGAGAAAATGGCAGACAACAAAAAGAATTGTTCTTAAGAAAGAAACAATTCGGCGTGGACATTGATAACTGAACAATAACATGAATCCTTGAAAATTCTAAGAGATTAAATTTTTAAGAACGTTTCTTATAAGAAACGACCCAAATAACAGTAAACGGAAGTTTAGACCAGCAGGTCTTGACTACGGATACAAACCTTATTTCAACATGAGAGTTTGATCCTGGCTCAGGATGAACGCTGGCGGCGTGCCTAACACATGCAAGTCGAACG
>JALEPU010000101.1 GCA_022766905.1 Lachnospiraceae bacterium | reverse complement strand
TTATGGTAGAAGAAGTAAAATATTTTGATATGAAGGTATATCTTGCTTTTCAGCGGGTATCCCATTCAGAACAGCTTGTAAAAATACTTGACATATTCGGGATATCTGAATAACATAGTAGATGGCAAAATAAGAAAAAATATTCCTGTCGTTCAGATTTGGAAAGAAACAGGAATTTTGGAGGAATCAAGATGAAAAAATTTAATAAGCAGCCAGTAAAAGGTATGCCGGACTATTTACCACAGGATGTAATTTTGAGAGAACATGTGCTTAGCATGATCAAAGAGACTTATGAAACCTATGGCTTTTATCAGATTGAAACACCTGTGATGGAAAGAATAGAGAATATAACAGGAAAGCAGGGTGGAGAAAACGAAAAACTGATTTTCTGGATTATGAAGAGAGGGGCAGAACTTGCTCGTGCCATTGAGAAAGGGACTCACGAGTACGCAGATGCAGGTATGAGATTTGACCTTACCCTGCCTCTTTCCAGATATTATGCAAATAATTGTAATGTTCTTCCTTCTCCATTTAAAGCATTACAGATTGGTAATGTGTGGAGAGCAGATCAGCCGCAAAAAGGTCGTTTTAGACAGTTTACTCAGTGTGATATTGATATTTTAGGTGATAATTCTATTCTGGCAGAGATTGAGTTGATTGCAGCAACTTCAGCCATGCTGACAAAAATTTTTGCAGAAGTTGGAATCAGCAAATTTAAGGTACATGTAAATGATCGTCGTATTTTGAAAGCGATGGCTCAGTATGCCGGATTCCCGGAAGAAGATTATGATAAGATTTTCATTATTCTGGACAAGTTTGACAAAATTGGAATTGATGGAATCAAGGAAGAACTGGAAAAAGATGAATATTCTTCTGAAATGATTGAAAAATATACAGGTATTTTAGATCAGCTGGAAGAAAATATGAATTGTATTTCTTTTGGAGAATTTTTGAAAGAAAGCCAGTGTATTGAAGAAGAGGTCCTTACGAATCTGGATACCATTTTAACCTGTGTTCGTAAAATGGTTGCAGCAGATGTAGATATTGTATTTGATCCGACTTTAGTAAGAGGAATGTCTTATTATACGGGAACCATTTTTGAAATCAGCATTGACGGATACCCATTTTCCATTGCAGGCGGCGGAAGATATGATGAAATGATTGGAAAATTCAGCGGTAATAACGTTCCTGCCTGCGGTTTTTCCATCGGATTTGAACGAATCATTACGATTTTAAAGGACAAATACGAAGAGTTGGGACAGAAACCGGGAAGAAATAAAAAGTGTATTGCATTCCTGATTGAAAAGGGATGTGAACCGGAAAAGATGGTAGAAGTGCTGGGAGAGGCAACCGAACTTCGAAAAGAAAATTGTATTGTGACAGTGCAGCCGCTTAAGAAAAATGCAAAACGTCAGAAAGAGACTTTAGCAGCGGACGGATATGAAGACATCCGGGTGGTATATCGGGACAAATAAGGCAGCTAAGAAGATGATCTGTCTGAAATAGAAAAAACAGGAATAATAGGAATCAGGAGGAAAATATATTATGGCAGAATCCATGAAGGGATTAAAAAGATCCCATCGTTGTACGGAAGTATCCAATGCACTCATCGGACAGCAGGTAACCTTAATGGGCTGGGTGCAGAAGAGAAGAAATCTGGGAAGTCTGATTTTTGTTGATTTACGAGATCGCAGCGGACTGATCCAGTTGATTTTTGATGAAGATACGATTGGAACAGATGGTTTTGCAAAAGCCGGAAAATTGAGAAGTGAATTTGTAATTGCAGCAGTCGGCACTGTGGAAAAAAGAAGCGGTGCTGTCAATGAGAACTTAAAAACAGGCGACATTGAGATTAAAGTAAGTGAGCTCCGTATTTTATCGGAAGCTTTAACCCCGCCATTTCCAATTGATGCGGATATTAGTGTAAAAGAAGACTTGCGCTTAAAGTATCGTTATCTGGATCTTAGAAGACCAAATCTTCAGAAAAATTTAATGCTGAGAAGTAAAGTAGCGACTTCCATTCGTTCCTGTTTGACAGAAGAAGGATTTTTAGAGATTGAAACTCCGATTCTTACAAAGAGTACACCGGAAGGGGCAAGAGATTATCTGGTTCCAAGTCGTGTTCATCCGGGGACATTTTATGCGCTGCCACAGTCTCCTCAGATTTTCAAACAGCTTTTGATGTGTTCCGGATATGACCGTTATTTCCAGATTGCAAAGTGTTTCCGCGATGAGGATTTAAGAGCAGACAGACAGCCGGAGTTTACACAGATTGATATGGAACTTTCTTTTGTAGATGTAGATGATGTCATCGAAGTTAATGAGAAACTTCTGCATAGAATGTTTAAAGATGCCATTGATTTTGAAATTCCTCTTCCAATTCCAAGAATGACCTGGCAGGAAGCGATGGACCGCTTTGGTTCTGATAAACCGGATATTCGTTTCGGTATGGAACTTGTCAATGTAACGGATGTGGTAAAAGACTGCGAGTTTGTTGTATTCCAGAATGCAATTGCGGCTGGTGGAACAGTACGTGGAATTAACGTAAAAGGCCAGGGGGATATGCCTCGTAAGAAAATAGATGCGCTCGTAAACAGAGCAAAAGAATTTGGCGCAAAAGGTCTTGCCTATGTTCAGATGAAGAGTGACGGTTCTGTAAAAGCAAGCTTTTCCAAATTTATGAAAGAGGAAGAGATGGATGCGTTAGTTAAAGCGATGGACGGAGAAACAGGAGACCTGCTCTTATTTGCGGCTGATAAGAATAAAGTAGTCTGGGATGTTCTTGGTAATCTGCGTCTTGATATGGCAAAAACACTGGAACTTACCAGAAAAGATGATTATCGTTTTGTATGGATTACAGAATTCCCATTACTGGAATGGAGCGAGGAAGAAAATCGTTATACAGCAATGCACCATCCATTTACCATGCCGATGGAAGAAGACCTACCATACCTGGATACCGATCCGGGAAGAGTCCGGGCAAAAGCTTATGATATTGTTTTAAACGGTACGGAGATTGGTGGAGGAAGTGTGAGAATTTTCCAGGATGACGTACAGGAGAAGATGTTTGAATGTCTTGGATTTACAAAAGAACAGGCTTATGAAAGATTTGGATTCTTAATGAATGCATTCAAATATGGAGTACCTCCACATGCAGGACTGGCTTATGGTTTTGACCGCCTGATTATGTTAATGGCTCAGGAAGATTCTATTCGTGATGTAATTGCATTCCCGAAGGTAAAAGATGCTTCCTGTCTGATGTCAGACGCTCCGGGTGAGGTAGATCAACAGCAGCTTACAGACTTATGTCTTGCAGTTGATCTTCCGGAAGAAAAAGAGTAAAAAGATGTTACTTGTACAAAGGAATCTTTCCGGATTTAGTGAAAGAATCAGTTAATAACTGTCATAAAATTTGACACTTATACAGGGAAAGGTGCTGTTGCAAAGTAAAGATGTCATATCTTTAGTTGCAACAGCACCTTTCTTTATAATACCTGTATTTGTATAAATAATTTAGAATTGTTTATATGTAATGATTGTAATAATAGGTAAAATGTGGTATTTTATACATGCAGTGTAGTTCGGAGAGAAAGGAGGAATATGTATAGCAGAGTCATAAGTGGTGCAGTTGAAGGAATGGAAGGACAGCTGGTGGAAGTTGAAGCTGATTTAGGAAATGGTCTTCCTGTATTTGAGATGGTAGGATATCTGGCTTCAGAAGTAAAAGAAGCAAAAGAACGGGTAAGAACTGCTTTGAAAAATCAAGGATATGTATTGCCGCCCAAAAAGATTACAGTGAATCTTTCACCGGCAGACTTAAGAAAATCCGGGTCAATTTATGATCTTCCGGTGGCGGTGGCGGTTCTGATTGCAGGTGGACTGATTCCACCGCCGGAAGAACCTATACTTTTTTTAGGGGAGTTAAGGCTGGATGGAACGCTAAAACAGGTGCAGGGCGTTCTTCCGGTTTTATTGACGGCTCAGAAAGAAGGAATTCGGATTTGCATCGTCCCGGAAGGCAATCAGATGGAGGGAAGTGTGGCAGAAGGAATTTTTTGCATTGGTATCTCCAGTCTGAAAGAAGCAGGACAATTTTTGACGGAATTTCGTAATGCTAAGAACAGAGTCCTTCTTTTGGAAGAATGGCAAAAGAGACATCATTGTTCGGTGAAAAAAGAAAATATTTGGGATGAACTGGATTTTTGTGAGATAAAAGGTCAGATATTAGCAAAACGAGCAATTGAAATTGCGGTCAGTGGCCATCATAATTTACTTATGATAGGTCCGCCCGGAAGTGGGAAAACGGCTCTTGCCAAACGGATTCCTACTATTATGCCGGAACTGACAAAAAAAGAAAGACTGGAATTAACCAGAATTTATAGTGTAAAAGGGCTTTTGGAAGAAGGCAGGGCAGTTACAAAAAGACCGTTTCGGGCACCTCATCATACGATTTCTTCTTCTGCGATGGCCGGCGGCGGAAAGAATGCCCAGCCGGGAGAAGTCAGTCTGGCAGATAAAGGAGTATTATTTTTAGATGAATTTCCTGAATATAAAAAAGAGGTATTGGAAATTATGCGTCAGCCTCTGGAAGAAGGAAAGATTGTTTTATCACGAAATAAAAGAACCTGCGTCTATCCGGCGGATTTTTTGCTGGCAGCGGCAATGAATCCTTGTTCCTGTGGCTATTATCCGGACCGGAGCAGATGTTCCTGCAATGAATCCCAGATAAGACGTTACCAGCAAAAAATCAGCGGACCTTTGCTGGACCGTATTGATCTTACGGTAAGGGTTGATGCTCTTTCTTATGAGGAATTACGAACAGCAAAAGAAGGAGAGACATCGGGACAGATTCGTGAAAGAGTAGAACGAGTGAGAGAAAGGCAAAGAATCCGGTTTCAAGCCGAACCATACGATGTCAATGCCAGAATCGATTCAAAAGGATTGGAGACATTTTGTCGTTTATCAAAAGAGGCAGAACAAAAGTTTCAAATCTGGTTCCAAAAGTCCGGTTTAAGCGCAAGAGGTTATGTAAGAATCCTGAAAGTTGCCAGAACCATTGCTGATATGGATGAAGCCGATTTGATCGAAGAAAAACATCTTCTGGAAGCCTTTGCTTATCGAACGGGGGTCGGGGAATGAATCGGGACGAGATGCTTTATGAATATTGGTTTGCAGTCTTTCCCGGACTTGGACGTACAGGAAAGAGAAGATTGTTAATCTATAACAAGAAACAGGAATTATTTGAGATGGAGAAGGAAGAATGGAGACCTTTTCTGACACCGAAAGAGTGGAAGAGCTTTTCTGCTCATTATCAGAAGCCTCATAATATAGAAGAAATTGCCGTCGAATATGATAAACTCCTGGAAAAAAACATTCAGTTTATCCCAGAGAATCACCGGGATTATCCTGAAAAGTTAAAACAGGTGGAAGACAATCCCCTTGGAATTTTCTGCAAAGGAAGAATCCCCGGACAGGAAAAAGCGATTGCGATTGTAGGTTCCCGGACTCCAACGGTTTATGGAAGTGAGATGGCCCGGTACTTTGCCAGAGAACTGGGAAAAGCAGGAATTACCATCATCAGCGGCCTGGCACTTGGAATTGACGTTGCCGCCCATCGGGGAGCTTTAGAAGGAAATGGTTTTACCGTAGGTGTGCTCGGAAATGGACCGGATATCATCTATCCCAGAGAAAACTTTTCTGTTTATGAGGAAATCATGAAAAAAGGTTGTATTATATCGGAATATAAGCCGGGGGAGAAGCCATGCGCTTATCGGTTTCCAGAAAGAAATCGAATTATCAGTGCTCTTTCAGATGGGATTTTTGTAGTAGAAGCAAAAGAGAAAAGTGGTTCTTTGATTACAGCAGATTGTGGATTAGAACAGGGAAAGGAAATCTTTGCCCTGCCCGGACGGGCAAAAGATACTTTAAGTGAAGGCTGTAACTGGCTGATTCGGCAGGGAGCAAAACTTGTGACAGAACCTTCACATATATTGGAAGAAATATCAAGTGAATGTGAAAAAAATTTAAAAAATAGAAACATTTCAGATAAATTGCTTGATAATAAAGAGAAAATAGTGTATGATTGTCTAGGTTTAGAACCAAAACATATCGAAGACATTTTAAGGGCAACAAATCTTACGGTGTCGGAGGGAATCAGTATTCTATTTCGTCTGGAATTAAAAGGGTATATCAAACAGATTTTGAAGGATTATTATATTGTGAATCTTTGATGAAAGGATACGGACGAAAGCAAAAGGGAGTGTGTTTATGCCAAAAAAGTTGGTAATTGTAGAGTCACCTGCAAAAGCCAAGACAATCAAGAAATTTTTAGGAAGCACCTATGAGGTGGTTGCTTCCAACGGTCATGTAAGAGACTTACCCAAAAGTACTCTGGGTATTGACATAGAAAATGACTATGAACCAAAATATATTACGATCCGTGGGAAAGGGGAAGTCCTTGCCATGCTTCGAAAAGAAGTGAAAAAGGCAGACAAAGTATACCTGGCAACTGACCCGGACCGGGAAGGAGAAGCGATTTCCTGGCATCTTTTCCAGACATTAAAACTGGAGAATAAAGACTGTCAGAGAATTACATTTAATGAGATTACGAAAAATGCAGTAAGAGCATCCATCAAAGAGGCCAGGGACATTGATATGAATCTGGTGGATGCCCAGCAGGCACGACGAATTTTAGACCGAATTGTAGGTTATAAGATCAGTCCTCTTTTATGGGCAAAGATTAAGAGAGGTTTAAGTGCAGGAAGAGTCCAGTCTGTTGCATTAAGACTGATTTGCGACCGGGAAGAAGAGATTAATTCCTTTATTCCGGAAGAATACTGGACCATTGAAGCTCATTTGAAACAGGAAGGGACAAAGAAGCTGCTGGAAGCAAAATTTGTCGGGGATGAATCCGGCAAGAGGGAGATTCATTCGAAAGAAGAGGCAGAATCAATACAAAAAGCCGTTGAGAATAGTCCGTTTACAGTGACAGAAATCAAAAAAGGAGAGCGAAGTAAGAAACCACCGCTCCCATTTACGACCAGTACCTTGCAGCAGGATGCCGGAAGAAAGCTAAATTTTGCAACTCAAAAGACAATGCGTCTTGCCCAGCAGCTTTATGAAGGTGTGGATATCAAAGGAAAAGGAACCATTGGTCTGATTACCTACCTGCGTACCGATTCTGTTCGTATTTCTGAAGAAGCAGATAAAAATGCGAAGGCTTACATTGAAGAAACCTATGGAAGTCAGTATGTTTTAAAAAGTGAGGGAAAGAAATCTTCCGGAGGAAATAAAATACAGGATGCCCATGAGGCAATCCGTCCGACGGATATGAGTCTGACCCCGGTAAAAATCAAAGACATGTTAAGCAGAGATCAGTTCCGTTTGTATCAGCTGATCTGGAATCGTTTCCTTGCAAGCCGTATGGAAGCAGCCAGATATGAGACAACATCAGTGAAGATGGATGCAGCCGGATACCGATTTTTGGCATCTGCAACAAAGATGATGTTTGACGGTTTTATGGCAGTATATAATCCGGATAATGAAAAAGATATTTCCGGTCAGAATATCAAAAGTCTGGAAACAGGAAGTGTACTTACTCCGGAAGAGATAGAAAGCAAGCAGCATTTTACTCAGCCGCCTGCCCATTATACAGAAGCACTGCTGGTAAAAACGCTGGAAGAGTTAGGAATCGGACGTCCAAGTACCTACGCGCCAACGATTACGACAATTATTGCAAGACGATACGTTGTAAAAGAAAATAAGAACTTATATGTGACAGAGCTTGGAGAAGCGGTCAATCATATGATGAAACAGGCGTTTCCTTCTATTGTAGATGTGAATTTTACAGCTTATATGGAATCCCTTCTGGATAAGGTAGAAGAAGGAGTGGTAAAATGGAAAACAGTAATCCGTAATTTCTATCCGGATCTTGATGAGGCAGTAAAGACCGCAGAAAAGGAACTGGAAGCAATTAAGATTGAAGATGAGGTGACAGATGTTGTCTGCGAACAATGTGGACGAAATATGGTCATCAAATACGGACCTTACGGCAAGTTCTTAGCCTGTCCCGGGTTTCCGGATTGTAAAAATACAAAACCTCATTATGAGATGATAGGTGTTCCTTGCCCGATCTGTGGTGGAGATGTGGTTTTAAAGAAGACAAAAAAAGGAAGAAAATATTATGGATGTTCCAATAATCCGGAATGTGAATTTATGTCCTGGCAGAAACCATCCATGAAAAAATGTCCGGAATGCGGCAGTTATCTGGTAGAAAAAGGAAAAAAACTGACTTGTTCCAATGAATCCTGCGGTTATGTTTGTGATAATCAGGAATAAGAAAGGTTCTTTTGACATGCAGATATGTTACGAATCTGAAGTTTTGACTCTGTAATCAATATTTTTTTATTATTTGAAATTGTTTGATTTTTACAGAAAAATCATGAAAGATAGTTGTAGATTTCGGATAACTATGCTACAATATAGATTAATACAAAATAAATTGATTGATAATCTCGTATATAAAATGTAGAGGGGGATGAAGATGAGCGTACAATTGTTAGATAAGACGAGAAAAATTAATAAATTACTCCACAATAATAATTCTCACAAGGTAGTTTTCAATGATATCTGTGAGGTATTAAGCGATATTCTGGAATCGAATATTCTTGTGCTGAGTAAGAAAGGCAAAATCCTTGGTATCAAAAATCGTCCGGATATTACAGAGATTCATGACCTGATTAAGAATGAAGTGGGCGGTCATATTGATGCCATGCTCAATGAGCGTTTGCTGGGTGTATTGTCTACGAAGGAGAATGTGAATCTGGCAACCCTCGGTTTTGAGATTGAACATGTCGAGCGGTATCAGGCAATTATTACGCCGATTGATATTGCAGGAGAACGGTTGGGAACTGTTTTCATGTACAAAGAAAACAGTCAGTATGAAATTGATGACATTATTTTGGGTGAATATGGAACTACAGTGGTAGGTCTTGAGATGATGCGTTCTGTGAATGAAGAGAATGCAGAGGAAAACCGCAAGATTTCAATTGTAAAATCAGCAATCAGTACGCTGTCTTTTTCAGAGTTGGAAGCAATTACCCATATTTTTGAAGAATTAGATGGAAATGAAGGAATATTAGTAGCCAGCAAAATAGCGGATCGAGTGGGAATTACCCGTTCTGTTATCGTCAATGCATTGAGGAAATTTGAAAGTGCAGGCGTAATTGAGTCCAGATCTTCTGGAATGAAAGGAACCTACATTAAAGTTTTGAATGATGTTATTTTTGACGAATTGGAGAAAATGAAGAAACAATAAGATAAATTTGAGAAGGTGGCATTATGAGAAACGAAAACTATAAACTGACCCAGTATTCCATCAATACGATTTTGAATGACGTAGAGACATCTCAGATTGCAATTCCTCAGCTTCAGAGACCGTTTGTATGGAAGGGCAAACAGGTAAAAGAACTGATTGATTCTTTATATCAGGGATATCCCATCGGTTATTTAATTGTATGGCAGAACTCTTCTGTACGCCTGAAAGAAGGGGGAAAATCTTTCGGGAAAAAGATATTAATTGATGGTCAGCAAAGAATCACAGCTTTAATGGCTGCGATTTTAGGAAAAGAAATTCTGGATGATAAGTATCAGAAAAAAAGAATTCAGATTGGATTTAACCCTTGTGCGAAGGAAGAGGAGGAAGTCTTTGTAGTCTATGGCTCAAAGTATGAATCTGATCCAAGATGGATTCCTGATATTTCTGTTCTGTTTCGAAGAGATTTTGCCTATCGAAGATTTGAAAGTGAATATCTTGAGAAAAATCCGGATACAGATCCGAAAAAACTGGATGAAGCAGTCAGTCGTTTAAAAGATCTTGCCTATAATGAAGTTGGTGTGATTGAGCTTTCGTTTCTATTAGATATTGATGTGGTAACAGAGATTTTTATCCGTATTAATTCTCAGGGAAAACCACTGAATCAGGAAGATTTTGCTATGTCAAAGATTTCGGTGAATGAGGAGATGGGCGGAGATCTGCTTCAAAAAGCCATTGATCATTTTTGCCATCTTTGTCTGATGCCGGAGGACGGAAAACCGCTTCTTTCCAGAGATGAAGAGTTTCGAAACAGTGAATATGGTCAGGCTGTTTCCTGGTTATGTGATATAAAACAGAATTTATACATTCCAACTTACAGTGATGTGTTAAAAACAGCCTTTGCTTACAAATTTGGCCGGGGAAAAATCGGAGAGTTAGTGAATATGCTTTCCGGCAAGAATCCGGAGACAAAAGAGATCAGTCAGAATTATGGGACAGAAGTCTTTTTAAAACTGAAGGCCGGAATTATGGATTATATGGCAGAAGATAATTTCGGATCGTTTCTTTCCATTTTGCAGGAAGGCGGTTATATCCGGGATAAGATGATGGGCTCAAAAGCCTTGCTAAACGGTACATACAGTGTTTTCCTTTTGCTGAAAGAAGAGGGTATTACAGGAGACTTGCTTCGTAGCTGCACGATGAAGTGGTATATATTAAATGCTCTGACCGGAAGATATCAGCTCGGATTTGAAACGGTGCTTGCCAAAGATTTCAGGGAAATCAAGGAACGTGGATTTGTATCTTATTTTACAGAATTATCAGATACTCTTCTTTCCAGAACATTCTGGGAAGAGACGATGCCTGAGAAGTTAAAAACGACGATGATTCGCAGTAACTGTTATGCAACGTATCTGGCAGCAATGGTAAAAAATGAAGACTATTCTTTGTTCAGTCATAATAAAAAAATGAAAGATCTTATTGCTGATAATGTTGAAAACAGCCAGCTTTTCCCAAGAGTATATTTGGAAAAACATGGAATCAAAGCAAAAGAGCTTTATGGACAGGTTGCCAACTGTATTTATATGGACAAAGAAGTGAAAGCCGCTTTAAAGAGAAAACCTCCGATTGATTATCTGGAACAAATGTTTGCTGAGCCTGATGAAGAAGTTAAGGTAGGCAAGGCTGTATTTTCCAAAGAAGAATTGTTGTGTTCCTTACAGACAAATGCAATTCCTGGTGAGACCGGAGATATGGGAGTGGAAGATTTTGAAGAGTTTTTATCTGACCGTCGAAGCCTGATGGCAGATAAAATTCATGCATATTATGAATCCTTTTCTTTAGAATCATAAAATAATGAGATGAATGAAGAAAGCATTCTTTTTCAAAAGATTTGACCGGAGAAAGCATATCGGTCTTATCAGGAAAAAGAGTGCTTTTTTGTGAGGAAAAGATTGAATTTTCTGTGAAAAAAGCTTACAATTGAAACAAGTAACCAGTTCATTATTAATAATAGGGAAGGAATGAGGGGATAATTTTATATGGAACAACAATTCAGAATCCGGTATCAGAGGATACCTTTTTTTCTGTTTGGTGTACTGCTTTGGCTTTTCTGTTTTCATCCTGTTCATGCAGCGCAGTACAGGGGAATTGCGCAGGGAAAGACCATCACTGCCTATCCGCTAAAGACAGGAACGATTCAGGTTTATGAAGATTCAGGAAAGCTGGCAGTCATTGATCAGGTGTCAGGAAAGAACCTTTCTGTAAAAATCAGTAAAGTTTCGGAAGGTTCCTTATATGGACGTTATAAAAAGGGCGCAGAAACCTGTTATGGATGGTTTTCGGAAAAAGACTTTGTAGCCAATCCATCCTATTCCTCAAAAACAGCTGTGGCAAGATATAAAGGCAGAGCTTATAAAAGAAAAGGTGGAAGCAGTTTCGGCAGTGTTCCCGATTATGCGGACATGGAAGTAATCGGGAAATCCGGAAACTGGTATCAGATTATTTATCAATATGGTTCTGCTTACCGAATGGGATGGATGAAAAAGTCGGTATATGACATAATCATTCGTTATTATGACGGGTCAGAAAAACATATTTTAGCGGAAGGAAACTATCGGCTTACTCCAAAAAACAAAAGTTCTTTTGCTTTGACAGAAAAAAATGGGATTTTGATTTATGAGAAAAAAGGAAAAAGTCTGTCTCAGCAGTTTGCTTTTCAGTTTACAGGAAAGAACTGTTATAAGCTGGTTCAGTTGTCATCAGGACGTTGTCTTTCTGCCACAGAAGAGGATGGTATTTATCTGAATCAGGTAGTTTTGACTGAAAATGATGAGGAGACTACCTTGGGACAAATCTGGCAATTGATTCGAAGCGGAGGATATTATTATCTGAAAAATAAGGGAACAAACCTGTACTTGAATGCAGGGACTACCCTTACTCTGGGGAAAAAATCCACTTCATCGAGAGAATTATTTCAACTTGTCCGAATGAATGGAAAAAATCAAACTGACTGGCAGGTATTTTCTCAGTATGATCCAAAGTGGGGCGGGAAAAAATATGGTAAAACCAATACGATGGCTGGGGCAGCCTGTGGAATTTTATCGTTGACCAATGCAGTATATGCATTAAATGGCCAATTTATTGATCCGATGAAACTGGCATCCTATGCAGTAAAAGCCAAATATCGAATTGAAAACAACGGAACCGTTTACACGTTTTTTAAGGCTGCAGCAAAAAAATATGGAAAAGATTATGGGTTTGCATACCGGGGAAGTACGATGAACCTGACCGTATTAAAAAACCATTTAAAAGCCGGAGGAACTGCAATTGCTTATGTACCCGGACATTATTTGGCTGTTGCGGATTATAAAAACGGAAAATATCTGATTTTAGATTCTTATGCCCAGAGTAAAAGAAAGACAAGTCCCTATGGAAACTGGGTGACCGGAAGCCGTTTTCGTTCCGGAGGATTAAAAGCGAAGGCATTCTTTTTATTAAAAGCCAGATAAATATGAGAGGAGATTTATGATGAAGAAAATAGTATGGATGATGACAATGGTATTTTTTCTAAGCGGATGTTTCTATTCCAAATCGATGGCGGCAGAGACCGGTCAGGAAACCGCGACAACGGAAGCTGCAAATACTGCCGGTCAGGAGACAGCTACCGAGGCACAGAAAAAGACTGTGGTAAAAAAAGGAAACTGTGATGCATATATTGGCTTGTCCAAAAATTACTGGGTTCTTGCTACTGCAAAGAAAAGAGTGGGAGTCTATCAGAAGCCGTCTGCAAAAAGCAAGATTTTAGGAAGATTTACAAAGAATAACTGCGTTGTGGTAAATACAGCAGGAATGAAAAAGGGAAAAAATCATGCATGGATCAAAGTCTATCTGCAAAACAAAAAAACAGGTTATGTTCGTCTTGGACAGGTAAGCCTTGGCAAACTGAATGTAAAAAATTTCGGCCTTAAAACTTCATCGAAAAAGAATAAGCAGAGAATTAAGATTTGTCGTTACGGACTTCCGTATATGGGAACCAGATTTGTTCTTGGTGGAAGTTCTTTAAAATATGGAATTGACTGTTCTACATTTGCAAGAAAAGCATTAAGAAGTGCAGGAGTGAAGGTAAGTAGTTACGCATTAGCTGTGAATTTATCCAACAGCGGCAAAAAAATCAAACGTTCGCAGTTAAAGCCTGGAGATATGGTGTTCTATTATAATAGCTCAAAGGATCGAAGAATCGGACATTGTGCAATTTATATTGGCAATGGCTATATCATAAATGCTTCCGGACATCAGGGACATACTTATCCATCAGGTGGAATCCGGATTTCCAGAATTGACTATCGAACCCCTACTGCTGTAAAATTCAGAAATTTAGTCGGTAATTAAATTAGAAAGGCCCTTAGTATTTCTAAGGGCTTTTTAAATGAATCGTGATTTGATTTTGCAAAAAGCTGTAATGAAGGAGGAACGAATATGGTACAATATGCAAGTGAACAGGATCTTCAATATCATGTAGGTCTTCGCCCAGGTGATATCGGGAAATATGTGATCCTTCCGGGAGATCCGAAACGTTGTAAAAAAATAGCTGCTTTTTTTGATGATCCGGTACTGGTTGGAGACAATCGGGAATTTGTGACTTATACAGGAACGATTCTGGGAGAAAAAGTCAGCGTGACCTCGACAGGAATTGGAGGACCTTCGGCTGCCATTGCTCTGGAAGAACTGACAGCGATAGGCGGAAAAGTATTTATCCGGGTAGGAACCTGTGGTGGCATGGATCTTTCCGTCAAAGGTGGAGACTCGGTGATTGCAACCGGATCCATTCGAATGGAGGGAACCAGTAAAGAATACGCCCCAATTGAATTTCCGGCAGTTGCTGATTTTTTGGTGACAAAAGAACTGGAACAGGCAGCAAAGGATCTTGCTGTTCCTTATCATGTCGGAGTTGTTCAGTCAAAAGATTCATTTTACGGCCAGCATGCTCCTGAATCGATGGCGTCAGGCTATGAACTATCAGCAAAATGGGATGCCTGGTTAAAATGTGGTTGTCTTGCATCGGAGATGGAATCCGCTGCTTTATTTGTTGCAGGATCGGTAAGAAGAGTTCAGGTAGGGGCTGTTTTTCTTGCGATTGCCAATCAGGAAAGGGAAAAAGCAGGACTTCCTAACGAGCAGGTTCATGATACTCAGATTCCGATTCAAATTGCAGTAAAAGCAATTGAAACGATGATTCGAAAGGAAAAGAATGCATAAAATAAAGAAAGAAGGGACAATATGAACTGCAGGACAGAAGAAAAGCAAAAAATAGAAGAATTGATTGACCTGGCAATCCGGCAGCTTTCCTTTTCCTATGCCCCCTATTCCGGTTTTTTTGTGGGTGCAGCCTTAGAATGTGCCGATGGAACGATATATGGAGGCTGCAACATTGAAAATGCCTCTTTTGGACCTTCAAACTGTGCAGAGCGAACAGCATTTTTTAAAGCGGTCAGTGAAGGAAAAAGACAGTTTCGACGTATTGCCATTGTTGGAGGAAAAGATGGAAAAATAACTGAATACTGTGCTCCTTGCGGTGTGTGCCGGCAGGTCATGAGAGAATTCTGTGGTCCGGATTTTGAAATTATCCTGGCAAAATCGAAAAAAGAATGGAACGTATATCTACTTAAGGATTTGTTGCCGGAAAGTTTTGGACCGGAAATGCTTGATGGAAAAAAATAGAACAGGAAGTGGAAAAATGAAACGATATAGGAGAATTTTTCTCATTGTCATCGATTCGCTGGGAATCGGAGAGATGGAGGATGCAAAAGAATTTGGAGATGAAGGAGCCAATACCCTTTTGCATATCAGTGAGGCTATGGATGAATTTCATATTCCAAACCTGCAAAAATTAGGGCTTGCTAATTTATGCAGCTTAAAAGGAGTAGAACCGATGAAGCAGCCTCTCGGATGCTATACAAAGATGAGGGAGAAAAGTGCGGGAAAAGATACGATGACAGGGCATTGGGAATTAATGGGAATCTGTACCAAAACGCCATTTTTAACGTTTACTGAGACAGGATTTCCAAAGGAACTGATTGATACCCTGGAAAAAGAAACCGGACATAAGGTGATTGGCAATAAAGATGCCAGTGGAACGGCAATTTTAGATGAACTGGGTGAACGTTCCATGGAGACGGGAGAAATGATTGTCTATACATCTGCAGATTCGGTTTTACAAATTTGCGGCCATGAAGACGAGAAATATTTTGGATTGGAAGAATTGTATCGGTGCTGTAAAATCGCAAGAAAATTAACGCTAAAACCGGAATGGATGGTAGGAAGAGTCATTGCCAGACCGTATATTGGTGAGACGAAGGGACATTTTAAAAGAACCAGCAACCGTCATGACTATGCCCTAAAACCATCGGGAAAAACGGTGTTAAATGCCTTGTGTGATCAGGGCTATTCTGTTCTTTCCATCGGAAAGATCAATGATATTTTTTCTGGAGAAGGAATTACGAAAGCGTTACATTCCAACAGTTCTGTACATGGTATGGAACAGACCATTGAAACGGCCCGGGAAGACTTTACTGGTCTGTGTTTTGTTAATCTGGTGGATTTCGATTCTCTGTGGGGACACCGAAGAGATCCTGTTGGCTACGGACATGAGCTGGAACGGTTTGATGAAAAGCTGGGAATTCTTATGGATATGTTAAGGGAAGATGATTTGCTGATGATTACGGCAGATCATGGAAACGATCCTGCTTTCCATGGAACCGATCATACATGTGAAAAAGTGCCTCTTTTGCTTTGGTCTCCGGGAACTATCAGAAAAGCAGGATTAGAGGAACAGGATACTTTTGCAGTAGCAGGGGCAACCATAGCAGACAATTTCTATGTCAGTATGCCGGAAAATACGATAGGGACGTCGATTCTTTCCGAAATCCTGCCAGAATAAAAAAGAAAACGGGAGAAATGAATGGAAGAAGAAAGAAAGGTAACAGAGAAAGCATTTTTAGTAGGAGTGAATATTGATAACGATCCGGACTTTTTTCAGTCGATGGATGAACTTGTTGAACTGGTAAAAGCCTGTCAGATGGAAGTCGCAGGAAGAGCAGAACAAAATCTTCCCTGTGTCAACCAGGCGTTTTATATTGGTTCCGGAAAAGTGGAAGAAATTAAAGCGGCGGCACAGATGGTCCATGCGGATATCATTGTTTTTGACAATTCGCTGACCCCTTCTCAACTTCGGAATCTGCAAAACAGACTGGAAATGACAATCATGGACCGTACCAATCTGATTCTGGAGATCTTTTCGAAAAGAGCGAAAACGAGGGAAGCCAGAATGCAGGTAGAAATTGCAAGTTTACAGTATGCTCTTCCGCGATTAATCGGAATGGGGCAGGTGTTAAGCCGTCAGGGCGGTACCAGCGGTGGAATGAGTAATAAAGGTGCCGGTGAGAAGAAGCTGGAACTGGATAGAAGACGAATTTCTCATCGAATCAGTGAGTTATCCAGGGAATTAAAACAGGTGGAAAAAGAAAGAAAAACCCAGAGAAAGAAAAGACAGTCGACGGGAATTCCTCTTGTTGCTCTGGTAGGCTATACCAATGCAGGAAAATCAACTCTTTTAAATCAAATGGTAGATTGTTATGTTGGAGAAGAAAATCGAAAAGTAATGGCAAAAGATATGCTGTTTGCAACCTTGGATACAACGGTAAGGAAAATTACCCCTCCGGGACGACAGCCATTTTTGATGTCTGATACAGTTGGGTTTATTCAGAATCTTCCGACTCATCTGGTAAAAGCATTCCGGTCTACCCTGGAAGAGATTCAGTATGCAGATTTGATTTTACATGTAGTCGATTATTCGGATGAAAATTTCAAAGAGCAGATGGAAATTACGAAAGAAACACTGAAAGATTTAGGAGCAGAGCAAATTCCATGTATTACGATTTTCAATAAGGCGGATCAGGTACTTGCAGAACTTCCGGTTTGTCTTAGGGATAAGATTTATCTTTCTGCCAGAGAGGGAAGAGGAATCGAAGAGCTTCTTTCTATGATCTATGATCGGATTTTTGCAGATCATAAAGAATGTGTCATGCTGCTTCCTTATGATCAGGGAAGTCTTGTGTCCTATTTTCAGAAAGAAGGTATGGTAAGAGAATTGTCTTACGAGCCGGAAGGAACCAAAATTAGGCTTCAGTGTCCGGTCAAAGATTATGAAAAATACAGGGAATTTGTTGTAGAATAATGAAATAATAAGGATGGAAAATGAGGTGTGAACGATTCATGCCTCATTTTTGTGCATATTGAACAAAGGTGATGGAAAGGAAGATAGAAAATAGATAGACTTTCCTATAAATTTGTTTTATAATAAAATCATACTAACGTGTTAGGGAGGAAAAGCAATATGAAAAAAAAGATATTGTTTGCAGCTTCGGAATGTGTACCTTTTATTAAGACCGGCGGTTTAGCAGACGTAGTCGGTGCATTGCCGAAGGAATTTGATCAGGAAGAATGGGATATCAGAGTTGTTATTCCGAATTATACCTGTATTCCGGCAAAATACCGGGAAAAGATGGAGTATGTGACTCATTTCCACACCAGTATCGGTTCTCTTCTTCCGAGAGAGTATGTAGGAATTATGACCATGGAACTGAATGGAATCCGCTATTATTTCATCGATAATGAGAGCATGTTTGGCGGGGCAAAGCCATATGGAGACCCATATGGAGATATCCGCAAGTTCTGTTATTTTTCCAAGGCAGTTTTATCTATTTTGCCATCCATTGGATTCCGTCCGGATGTGATTCATTGTCATGACTGGCAGACAGGTCTGATTCCTGTTTATTTAAAAAATGAATTTGCAGGAAGTGAATTTTATCAGGGAATTAAAACTGTGATGACAATACATAACCTGAAATTCCAGGGCACCTGGGATATTCAGACCATGAAAGGCTTGACAGGAATGCCGGATTGGCTGTTCACTTCAGATAAACTGGAATGTAACAAAGATGCCAACATGTTAAAAGGTGGTATTGCTTATGCAGATTATGTTACAACAGTCAGTGAGACCTATGCCAATGAAATTCAGACATGGGAATATGGAGAAGGACTGGATGGCTTATTGAGAGCAAGAAATCATACTCTTTATGGAATTGTCAATGGAATTGATTACAAAGAATACGATCCTGCAACCGATACAGGTTTATTCTATAATTATAATGCAGATGATTTCCGCAAGAAAAAATGGAAAAACAAGACAAAATTACAGGAAGAATTAGGGCTTCCTGTTGATAAGAATAAGTATATGATCGGCCTTATTTCAAGATTGACGGACCAGAAAGGGTTGGATCTGATTGCCCAGACCATTGATTATATTACAGATGAAAATACCCAGCTTGTGATTATCGGAACAGGAGATCCTCGTTATGAAGATATGTTCCGCTATCATGAGAGTTTGCAAAATGACCGGATTTCTGCTAATATTTTGTATTCAGATGCATTGGCTCACAAGCTTTACGGTGCTGCAGATGCCTTTTTAATGCCATCCCGGTTTGAACCATGTGGACTGACCCAGCTGATTGCTCTTCGCTATGGAACTGCTCCAATCGTAAGAGAAACAGGTGGTTTGAAAGATACGGTAGAACCTCTTAACGAATATGAAAATACCGGAAACGGATTTTCCTTTGCACCATACAATGCCCATGATATGTTAAAAATCATCAACTATTCCAAAGATATTTTCTTTAATAAGAAGGCAATGTGGAATAAGATGGTTGAAAGAGGAATGAGAGATGATTTCTCCTGGACGGCATCCCGTGGCA
>JALEPU010000082.1 GCA_022766905.1 Lachnospiraceae bacterium | reverse complement strand
AAAATAGGCTATAATCTTTCTGTATAATTTTTGTACTTTGCATAACATAATTATACACCCAAAGCCGTTCTTTGTAAAAAAGTTCGGCTTTTTTCTTTTGCTGAGCCACAGCCTGCGGAAACAAAAACAGCTTTTGGCATCGGGCGTGGCGTAAATGGCGGGGATCCATGGATTTGCAATGGAATCGTATTCCGAATATTTATGAAAAAGCGTGGATGCCTATGGTATAAAGAGCAGATGCTTTGCAGGTTTTGCGTAACGAAACTTGAGAACGGATCCGCCACCGAGCGCGTTGTCTGAGCGTTAGCGAGTTTAGCGCGAATGGCGTTTCCATAAACGTTCGAAAGTTGAGTAGCAAAACGCAAGTCGTCTGCGATTCATGCCATAGGTACCACGCTTTTTTCATAAAAATATGGCAGCAATTCCATGCAATCCATGAATCACTGCCATAGGGTTAGAGGCTGTTTTTAGTGCGACGGCCCCTTCATTTTAATTTGTAAAAAGGTATTTTATTTTTTTCTAAGTTTCCAGGAATCTCTTTGCCGTCATCAGACCTTCTAAAGGCACGCAGAATTTCTGATTATGCATTTTACATTGTTCAACAGTTTCTTCCAGATCGAACCATTCGACCCCATCCAGTTCTTCCTTTTGCAAAACCAGTTTTTCAATCTCCACCGGCTTCTGGTACACATAGACAAAAGCTATTTCATTGTCCCGGAAAAGGGCATTGTGAAATTCTGACTGGTACTGAATCCGGAACGTTCCGGCAAATTCAAGGTCAGATGGCATAGCACAAATCCCCAGTTCTTCCTCCAGTTCCCGAAGTGCAGATTCTAAGGGCCCGGCTCCTGCCGTTATATGCCCAGCTGAGGAAGTATCATATCTTCCCGGAAAAGAATCTTTATTCATTGCACGTTTTTGCAAAAGGACCTGTCTTCTTCCCTCTTTCATACGGGTAATCCAGATATGAGCTGTTCTGTGACAAATTCCTTTTTTATGAGCTTCTTTTCGTTCTATGGTCTGCCCGGTCGGGTTTCCATTTTCATCTACAATATCAAATATTTCCATGGTGTTACTCCACCCTTCTCAGTAAACTAATCACTTCACAATGATACGTGCCTGGGAACTGGTCTACAGCTGCTGCCCGAACCAATTTATAGTCATTTTCTTCAAACAAGGCCAGATCCCGTACCAGACTGGTTGGTTTGCAGCTGATATAAACAATTTCTTTTACTCCAAAACCGGCTATTTTCGTCAGTGCTTTTGGATGAATGCCATCTCTTGGAGGATCCACCACAATAATGTCCGGTTTTTCTTTTAGTTCATCAATAACCGTCAATACGTCTCCCGCCAGGAATTCACAGTTGTCAAGTCCGTTGATTGCAGCATTTTCCCTGGCTGCTTCCACTGCTTCTTCGACAATCTCTACTCCTACTACCTTTTGGGCCACAGGAGCAAGAATCTGTGCAATGGTACCTGTTCCGCTGTACAGGTCAAAAATTACCTTATCCTTTGTTTCCCCCACATATTCTCTTGCTTTTTCATAAAGCACTTCTGCTCCTAACGTATTGGTCTGGAAAAAGGAAAACGGGGAAATTTTAAATTTTAGCCCGAATAAATATTCTTCCATCCAATCTTTTCCGTAGAGAATGTCCATCTCATCGCACTGAACCGTATCGGATAAGCTGTCATTTTTCGTATGGAGAATTCCTACCAGCTTTCCGTCCAGCTTCAGTTGACATAATTTTTCAACCAAGGCAGAAAAATCCGGCTTTTCCTCGGTCGTTGTCACCAGATTGACCAGAATATCACCGGTTTTGATGGATCTGCGAAGAACCAGGTGTCGTAAATATCCTTCGTGTTTCATTTTATGATAAAAAGAAATGTTATTTTCTTTCATATACTCTTTGACACAGACCAGGACCTGATTGCAGTCCGGATCCACGATTTGGCATTCTTTCACATCGACAATGTCATAGGTACTGTTCCGTTTATGAAGGCCAAGTGCCAGCGGACCATCCTTATATTCATCTCCAAAGGAAAATTCCATCTTATTCCGGTATCCCTTTGTAATAGGGCTTCCTAAAATACCATCCCAGGTGTAGTCCTGACCTGTCGTATCCAACAATTCTTTTACCTGTTTTTCCTTCATGGCAAGCTGATGCTCATATCCCATGGATTGGTAGGTACATCCCCCACACTGACCAAAATGAGGACAAAGGTCTGCCTCTGTTTCCAAAGGAGAAGGCTCTATGACATGAAGAACCATTCCCTGCATTCTGTCTTTTCTCTTTTTGGTCAGCCGGATTTCAACGTTCTGTCCCGGAATTACATTTTTCACCTGGATTTTCTGATCTTCTATCTGCAAAATACCTTTATTCGGGAAATCTACTTTTTCAACGATTCCTGTTAAAATATCACCTTTTTTCATTGATTTTCTCCTTTTTCATCTTTCATCTCTCAAAACAGGAAAAAACGGATACTTTTCCCGGGAAAAATATCCGTATCTATCATGTTACAAGTCCCGGCTTACCGTTAGTGCTCCGGGCCTATGTAGCAAAAGACTTGTCTGATTCGGTTAAAACATCATCAATTCATCAAATTTTGATTTGTAATATCCATGGGCATAGTGGGCCTCACCTAAATCATCAATTTCCATCAATAAAAAGGTCGGTTTTCTTCCTTCCTGTCTTGGATAAGAAATACTTCCAGGATTCAAAACCGTAATATCTTCATCGATTTCAATGTAAGGCTTATGGGTATGACCGTACATAGCGATATCAACCCCCTGCTCCGACGCATATTCTTTCAGATACATAGGACCGCCATGTACATAGAACGTATGTCCATGGACAACCAGAACTTTATAATCTCCAACCATAAAAATATCCTGCTGGGGAAGCGTCAGATTATAATCATTATTGCCTGCTACCATATGAACCGGACAATCTACCAGACTTCGAATATAGGCATCTCCACGTTCTACATCACCACAATGTATCAGCATGTCCAGCTTTCCAACCTGCTCGATTACTCCCGCCACATCATCATTACGTCCATGGGAGTCACTAAGTACCAGGATTCTCATCATAAATATACGCCTCCTCTACAAATATTCACGAATCATCCGCAAAGCTTTTCCTCTGTGACTAATGCTGTTCTTTTGCTCAGCTGGCATTTGAGCTGTGGTGCAGCCAAATTCCGGCACATAAAAGATTGGGTCATATCCAAATCCATTCTCTCCTGCCGGCTCATATCCAATGATTCCTTCTATTGTGCCTCTTACCACCTGATCTGTTCCATCCGGAAATGCAGCTGCCATTGCACATACGAAGCGCGCTGTTCTTTTTTCCTCCGGAACACCTGAAAGTTTATCAAGGAGGATCTGATTCTTCACAGAATAAGGAGTATCCTCTCCTTCAAATCTGGAGGAATAAATTCCGGGAGCACCATTCAGATAATCAATAGCAAGACCGGAATCATCAGCAAGCACAATGGCATCCTTTACCAAATCCCGGATTGCTTTTGCTTTAATCAACGCATTTTCTTCAAATGTTGTGCCATCTTCCACAATATCCAGAGAAATCCCTGCTTCTTCCATAGACAAGATCTCATAGTCCCGGTCAGCAAGAATCTCCCGGATTTCTTTCATTTTATTCTGATTCTTTGTTGCAAATATAATCTTTTTTTTCATACTATCCTGCTGCTCCTTCTTAAGTCAACTGCTTTCTCTTCGGCGGTCTTGGACCAATGAACTGATAGTAATAGGTCTTCATCATTCCGTTGTAGATTTTCCGGTTCTTTGTTGCTTTTTTTCCCATATATTTTTCTGCATCTTCATAGGAAGTAATCATATACAAAGACCAGCTGTCCAGACCTGAAAAAGCTTCTCCAATCTGTCGGTATAATTCAGGCAGAGCCTCTTTTTCCTCAATTCGTTCCCCATAAGGAGGATTTGTAATAACAAAGCCATATTTTTTCGGATGATGCAGGTCTTTCACCGGCCGTTCCTGAAAATGAATCAGATCAGCCACGCCGGCCCGCTTTGCATTCTCTCTGGCAGCTTTTAACACTTTTCCATCGATATCATAGCCCTGAATATCCATCTTTACAGAAGTATCAACAAGATCCCTTGCTTCTGTAAAGGCATCCTTCCAATTCTCTTCTCCTATCACATTATCCCAGTTTTCCGCCAGAAAATGCCGGTTCATTCCGGGGGCAATATTGGCGCCCATCATAGCTGCTTCAATCGGAAATGTACCGCTTCCGCAAAATGGATCTACTAAAATTCGATCTTGCTTCCATGGGGTAAGCAAAATCAAAGCTGCTGCCAGGGTTTCTGAAATAGGTGCTCTACTCTGAGCCAGCCGGTATCCTCTTTTGTGAAGGGAATTACCGGAAGTATCCAGCCCGATCGTTACTTTATCTTTATACAAAAATACCCGAATTGGATATTCGCTGCCGGATTCTTCAAACCAGCTTTTTTTATAATGAACTTTCAAACGTTCCACAATTGCTTTCTTTATAATAGACTGGATATCAGAAGGACTAAAAAGTCTGCTCTTTACGGAAGAAGCTTTGGTTACCCAGAACCTGCCATCTTCCGGAATCCATTCTTCCCATGGCAGTGATTTGGTCGCTTCAAATAATTCATCAAAGGTAACTGCCTCAAATTCTCCTATTTTAATTAAAACTCTCTCTGTACTTCTTAAAAAAATATTTGCTCTTGCAATTGCTTCTTCATCTCCGATAAAAGTAATCCTTCCATCTTCGACTTTTGTCACATCGTAGCCTAAGTCATATATTTCTCTTTTTAAGACTGCTTCCAGGCCAAAATGGCAGGGAACAATCAATTCCATCTTTCTCACAATCGCCACCTAATACCCTTTATTTTTGTTTACATTCTTCTATTCTACTTATCCCTTTCCTCACTGTCAACTTTTTTTTAAAAATGTCCACGTTTTTTCCACTCCATTGTCCACATTTCGTCCTTTTTCTTCTCTACATACCCTTCATAAGCCCGATATCCTCCTACAATAGAATATGCCTCATACCCTTCCTGATCCAATCTTCTGGCAGCCATCAGGCTTTGATTTCCAAAATCACAATAAAGAATGATTTTCTGATTCGGATACTTTTGAAAAAAATCCAAAATATCCTCTTCCTCTGCCCGAATCGCAGTAGGAAGATGGCCTTTTCGATAAGCTTTTTCACTTCTGATATCAAGAAGCTTTCCTTTTCCATTCAACGCTAACCGAAGTGCGTCCTTTACCGAAATATTCTCTACCATATCATCGACCCTTTTCTTTTATCATCCTATCTTTGCAGACAATCGAATCTGTCTGTTCCACCTATAATTATCATATTCCAAACAAGCAGCAAGGGTACACATTTTGATTTCATTCAGATTGGAATATTCATTGTTGCCCTTGTTAGTCTGTGTTAACAGATATTCAAGGGTAAAAAAACTATACAAACCCAGTATTTACGGTAAAAGCGAAACAGCCGGTAGGGGAACTACCGGCTGTCTCTGAGGGGAGTATAAATAATTAATAAGGGGTTAAATGTGTAAAATACGTAGTATTTCACCACAGATAGTATTATACATGAGTCACACAGAAAAAGCAAGCTTAATTTCTTTAATATCTCTAAAAAATATAAAATATATCTGAATATTTTTTTTGTTTTTGCTCACACTATCATTGTAATTTCCATTTTGTCTTTATAAAAAAGACTGAATGCAACAGAAAGGAGTATCTATTATGTCCAATTCAAACAATTACTCAAATAACAGCCGGAATCAGACTTCAGACAAAACCACAAATTACTCAGGTTCCAACAAGACAGGAAATAACACCGGCTCCAGCAAAACAACAAGTAAGACTACCAACAAAACATCAAATCAGACAGAATCCAGTCATACAGCCGGAAGCACCAATCGTACTTCCAATAAAACATCGAACAACTCTAAAAACTGTCGTTAACCTTGTTTTTGCCGATGCTCTTTGTATCTGAACCGGCGTAAGAACTCAGGCACTTTTTACGGTTTTACTCTGCCGTAAAAAGTGCCTTTCCTTGTATTTTTCTTTAATATAACTGTTTTCCTCTTACAAATTTATGGGCTACTGCTGTTTTTTCTGCCAGATAAAAAATTCTTTCTAATCGTTCTTCTACAGAAAGAACTTTTGGTGTCGGAATTTCCTGTTCAGAAAGAACCAATGCATCCAGTTCACAACCTTTCTCAAAATATCCCACTCTTCCAAAGAAGCTTCCACCGCCTCTTGTTGCAAGATAAAAGGCCTCCTCCATGGTAAGAGGAGCTTTCTTGGAATCCACATAACAATAATACATTTTAGACATCTGAATCGCATCTGTCGCTGCCCGGAAAAGGGAAAGATTGGCACCACCTGCCACATCGGTTCCAAGACCGATTTTCTGATTTTCTTCCAGATAAGTGCGGACAGGTGCAATACCGGATGCTAAATTCAAGTTGGATTGAGGGCAATGAGCGATATAAGTTCCTCTTTCTTTCATTAATTTTCTCTCTCTTAAGCCGGAATGAACGCAATGAGCCATAATAGCCGGATCTTTACTTCCGAACAAATCAAATTGGTCATAGGCCTCTCCGTAACATGCCGTATTCGGACAAAGTTCATGGACCCAGGCGATTTCATTTCTATTTTCAGAAAGATGGGATTGAACCGGAAGTTTGTATTCTTCCATAATGTCTCTGATTCCTCTCATCAGTTCATCGCTGCAGCTTGGAACAAATCGGGGCGTTAAAATCGGCATTGTATTCTGATACCGATTTCGGCTTTCTACAATCCACTGAATGGTCTCTTCCAGTGCGGTCTGCACATCTTTTTCACATAAGAAATCCGGACTGTTCCGGTCCATATTGACCTTTCCAGTGTAGGTAACAAGACCACTCTCTTCCAATAAATCCATCAAAAGCAGAGTTGCCTCTTTATGAATGGTTGCAAAAATACAGGCTCTTGTTGTAGGACTTTGCACCAGATCATTTACAAAAACAGAATATCCTTTTTGGGCATATTCCAGCTCCTTATATTTCGCTTCTTCCGGAAATGTATACGTATTCAGCCATTCTAACAATTCTAAGTCCATTCCAAATCCACGAGAACCATACTGAGGAGCATGCACATGTAAATCAGTCATCCCCGGAATAATAAGCTGATCCTGGTAATCCTGGACAGGGATTCCTTTGTATTCATCCGGAAGTGTTTCAAATACTCCCTGACAAATACCTGCTTCTCCAATCAAATACCCGCCGGGTACGATCTGATACCTGCGATTTTCATCAGACCAGATTACAGTCCCTTTTAAAATCAAAGGATAATTGTTGTTTTCCTGCTTATGATCCATAAAATCAACTCCTTTCAGATATTCCTCTTCAAACGATTAATAATCTACCTGTTCCAGGAAAAGTCCCGAAGCAGGTGCCGTCGGTCCTGCTGCTTCCCTGTTTTTTGCTTCCAGAATCATCGGAATTTCTTCCGGTTTTCTTTCTCCTTTTCCTATTTCGATCAAAGTGCCTGTCAAAATCCGAACCATATTATATAAAAATCCATTTCCTTTATAAGTCAGGAGAATTTCTGCTCCCTGTTTTTCAATCTGAATCGATTCAATCATCCGAACAGTGGATTTTTTCATTTTTTTCCTCGCACAAAAGCTTTGAAAATCATGAGTTCCCAGTAAATAAGAGGCTCCTTGTTCCATCGCCCGAATATCCAAAGGCTCCGGAACCTGACAGGAATACTTTCTTGTAAATACATCAGGGATCGGACTGTTCCAGATATGATAACAATATGTTTTTCTCTTTACATTCAGTCGGCTGTGAAACCGGGAAGACGCATCCTTCACATCCAGAACAACAATATCCTGCGGCAAATACTCATTCATATAAGAAAGAATCTCTTCTCTTGTCATCCCGGTATTGGTATGAAAGTTTGCCACCTGTCCATGGGCATGAACGCCTCCGTCTGTTCTGCCGGACCCATGAATCTCAATCTCTTCCCCTGTCATTCTTTGAAGCAGCTGTTCTAACTTTCCCTGAATGGTATGATCTGTATTGTTCTGGCGCTGCCAGCCATTATATCTGGTTCCGTCATAGGCAATCGTAAGCTTAATATTTCGCAACTTCTGTCTCCTTAATAAAATAAATTATTTTTAGTATTTTTCTTAATTTTATTATGTTTCTTTGTAGATTTTTCACAAATTTCTTATTTTATTTCTTTTTTACACAAATCATTATAACGGTTTTTTTTGTTTTTGCAAGAGTTGAAGAAGAAATTCTTCTATTGACAATTTTGACTGTAATTGTATAATGGAAAATGAATGAACAAAGGCGTTTCTTCCAGAAGGGATGCCTTTTTCTCTTTTTTAAAGACAAAACAGACAAATCCCTTCCCAAAAGAGCGTAAATCACGAATCAGGAAGAATCATAAACTGCTTGTGTCTGTTTTATTAATAGGAAAGGATGAATGAAAATGAGACAAATCATTCTTGCTTCCGGCTCACCGAGACGGAAAGAATTGCTCGAGCAGGTTCATATTCCATTTGAAATTCGTGTAAGTTCCTGCAAAGAAACAATTACAAAAGATCAACCCAGCGATATCGTCATGGAGCTTTCCGCTCAAAAAGCAGCCGATATTTCTTCTTCCCTTCTTGATACGGAAAAAGAAGATTGTTTGATTATAGGAGCAGATACCGTTGTCTGCCTGAATCAAAAAATTCTTGGAAAACCAGCTGATGAAAAAGAAGCTTTTGCCATGTTAAGTGACTTAAGCGGAACTTCCCATCAGGTCTATACCGGTGTCACTTTGATTTACTGGAAAAAAGGGAATAAACAGCTCAAAAGCTTTTATGAAAAAACGGATGTTTTCTTTTATCCGCTTCGTCCGGATCAGATTGAATCCTACATCGCCACCGGAGAACCTATGGATAAAGCCGGAGCATATGGCATTCAAGGGCTTGCAGCTGCTTTTGTAAGAAGAATCGAAGGCGATTACTACAATGTAGTCGGTCTTCCGGTTGCCAGATTAATTCAGGAAATGGAATCTCTTTTTTCATTATAATATGAGCCAAGGACAGATGGACAATAGGCTCATTTGTCAGGTAACTCATAATATCATTTACATTTAATTTTCAGGAGGAAGATACAATATGGCAGTAAAATATGTATTTGTAACAGGCGGGGTTGTTTCCGGCCTCGGCAAGGGAATTACCGCTGCATCTTTAGGCCGCCTGTTAAAGGCAAGGGGCTATAAAGTGACCAGCCAGAAATTTGATCCTTATATTAACATCGACCCGGGAACCATGAATCCAATCCAGCATGGAGAAGTTTTTGTTACAGATGATGGTGCAGAAACAGACTTAGACCTTGGACATTATGAACGCTTCATTGACGAAAGTCTGAATAAACAATCTAACGTTACAACGGGAAAAGTTTACTGGTCCATTCTATCAAAAGAAAGAAGAGGCGATTTTGGCGGCAATACCGTTCAGGTCATCCCCCATGTGACAAATGAAATCAAAAGCCGCTTTTATCGAAATGAAGATTCTACAGAAGATGAAGTTGCTATCATTGAAGTGGGCGGTACCGTCGGCGATATCGAAAGCCAGCCTTTCCTGGAAGCAATCCGCCAGTTTCAGCATGAAGTAGGCCATGATAACTGTATTCTGATTCATGTTACTCTGATTCCTTATCTGAAAGCTTCCGGTGAATTGAAAACCAAACCAACTCAGGCAAGCGTAAAAGATTTACAAGGAATGGGGATTCAGCCGGATATCCTTGTCTGCCGTTCTGACTACCCACTGGATGATGGAATTAAAAGAAAAATTGCTCAATTTTGCAATGTAGACAAGCGTCATGTCATCCAGAATCTGGATGTAGAGATTTTATATGAAGTTCCTCTTGCTATGGAAGAAGAAAAACTGGCCAATGTTGTTTGTGAGTGTCTGAAGATGAATTGCCCTACTCCGGATTTAAAAGACTGGATTGATATGATTCATACATGGAAAAATCCGACCCACAACGTCCGCGTTGCTTTAGTCGGTAAATACGTTTCCCTCCATGATGCCTATATCAGTGTAGTTGAGGCGTTAAAACATGGAGGCGTTGCCAATAGTTCCAGTGTGGATATTAAATGGGTCGATTCTGAATTAATCAGCAGCTACAATGTAGATGAAGTATTTGCCGATGTTGACGGCATTATTGTTCCAGGTGGTTTCGGTGACAGAGGCATTGAAGGTATGATCTGTGCCATCCATTACGCAAGAGAACATAAGGTTCCTTATCTTGGATTATGTCTCGGCATGCAGCTTACCATTGTAGAATATGCTCGTAATGTTCTTGGACTAACCGATGCCCACAGCAGCGAGTTCAGTGCCACAACGGCAAATCCTGTGATTCATATTATGCCGGATCAGGATGGAGTCACCGATCTTGGCGGAACCCTTCGTCTTGGTGCATACCCTTGTGTTTTAAATGAAACTTCCAAAGCATATCAACTGTATGGCACTAAAACCATTCAGGAGCGTCATCGCCACCGTTATGAGGTAAACAACAGTTATCGTCAAGCGCTTACAGAAAATGGAATGATGCTTTCCGGATGTTCTCCTGATGGACGTATTGTCGAGATGGTAGAACTGCCAGACCATCCTTGGTTCATCGGCACTCAGGCACACCCGGAATTCAAATCCCGTCCAAATAAGCCACATCCTCTCTTTACAGGATTTATTCAGGCTTCTTTGGAACATCAGGCACAACGCTAAGAATTCGCAAGCAGGTATTCTCCACCATCTCCTATATAAAATGCCTGCTGACAAAAAAGAAAAGCAGATGCTCTCTTTACTTCGACATCTGCTTTTTTTATTTACATATTTTTATTTACACAAAGATAAGATTCATGAAAATCAATTTTTACTCTTCTTTTTTTCTTGCAATCAGATTCAGCCACTTCTGTTCTTTCAGAGTTCCTCTGACATCCTCTGTTCTCCAGACTTCTTCTATATCAAACATGCCTGCATCTTCCACTAACTCTGTCAGTTTTCTCTTAGAATAGTCTACAAAATACCTTCCGTTGCGAATTCCGGCAAAGTCGCCTTCTTTTACAGATAAAAAGAAAATGCCTCCCGGCTTTAATGCCTGCCCGATCTTCTTTAAGATATCCGGCATCTCTTCCTCCGGTACATGAAGCAAAGATGCACATGCCCAGACACCATCAAAAACTTCATCAAAATCAAGATCAGCAAACTCCATATGAAGAACATCTAAATCTGTATGTATCTCGGCAAGGGCACACATCTCTTTCGAACCATCTAACGGTGTTACTTCATACTCATTCTCAAAAAAGGCCAAACTGTCTCTTCCTGAGCCGCAACCTAAATCAAGGATCGCTCCTCCTTCCGGAAGCAAAGCTTCAAACTTCTCCCTGATCTTGCTCATGTCTAAATTTACAGAACTCTCAAAATATGCAGTTGCATACTTATTATAATAGTCTATCGAATCCAACGACGGACCTCCTCCTTCCATTGCAATAGGCTTTCCTACATCGGGTTTTTTCATGTCCTCAGATAATTATTCTCTTCTTCCAAGAACGCAGACCCTTCGTATATTTTATCATATTCTCATAAAAACACAACTTTTATTTTCTTAAAATTTTCTTTAAAAAACAAAGGTTTTCTTTGCTTTTCTCTATTTTATGATGATCAGGTGAATATTCGTATCTACACTCTTACCTGTCAGATTCAATCAAATGAATCTCTTCTTGTCCAAGCTCGATTTTTCCTTCTTTTAACAGATGGCCAACTGCTCGTTTAAATCCATTTTTACTCATTCCTAATTCCCGCTTGATATCTTCCGGGTTGCTCTTGTCATGTAAGGCAAGCTTCCCACCTTGTTCCATCAGAGCATCTAAGATCATCTGGGCATCATCATCCATCTGTTTATATGCTTTTTTCCGAATACTCAAATCAAGTTTTCCATTATCATGAATTCGTACAACCCGAGCTTCCACCTGATCTCCTACTTTTACATCGGCAAACAGCTGTTGCTTTTTAATCAATGCATCATACTTATCATCAACTGCCACAAAAGCTCCAAAATTATTGGAAATTTCATATATGGTTCCTGATACTTTATCATTCAAATGATACGGACTCTGGTTTGATAAATGACCATATAATTTCATCGTCGCACAGAGGCGGTCACTTTTGTCAATATAAAGACGCACCAGGTAAGTTTTTCCTTTTTCTACCTTTGTTGTCTGTTCTTTATAAGGAAGCAGTAAATCCTTTTCTAACCCCCAATCCATAAATGCACCTATTTTAGTGACATCTGCTACTTTTAATGAGGCGATCTCTCCTATCGTAATATAAGGCCGATTCACTGTAGCAATCATTCTGTCTTTGGAATCCCGATAAACAAATACTTCAATACTATCTCCAAGACGACTGTTTCCTCTTGGAACCTGTTTGATTGGAAGTAAAATACTTCCTTCTGTCACTCCTTTTTCGCTATTTAAATAAACTCCAAACTCTACTTTTTTTACAATGTACAAAGTCTGTACCTTGCCTAATTCAATCATACTGTTTCCTTTCTATTGTCCATTTTTAACCGGAAATGATGCTGTACCACCAGTTTTTGAATTCTTTTATATGCATTCAAACTCTATGAGTACATAAGGTTCCTTTTTTTCATTCAAAAGTTCTGTATATATAGTATTTCCTCTGCGTGAAACAACCGGGATTATCTTATCACTAAGTACCGCAGATTTTCTGTAATCCGCCCGCATAGATACAATCTTATCATAATCATCTAGATACTCTAAAGCCATCTCTATATATCTGGCATTATTTACATGGCCATTGGTATCTAAATCTGCTTTCTTTACACAAAACTCTGCTTTCTGTTCCTTATCACCTTCCGGAACTTTGATCTTTCTGGGTTTTTCAGGCAGAGGAAGTTTTTCTTTATGTCCATATGCACTTACATCATCTTCTTCTAATTTTTTAGGAACTCCTGTCTTTACATTCATATAAAACCAGATAGAGTTTGCTGCTGCAAGTTGATTTCCTTCCATATCACAAATTTCAAAATTTCGATAGGCAAGTATTCCCTTTTTTCCATAGGGCCAGGTGGCAATTGTAATCTCTTCTCCAAATTCCGGATAACGGGTTACCTGAATCTGCCATCCTGCTAATAGCCAGGCATATCCTTTCTCTTCTAAATAATCCAGCCCTTGATGAATATTTTCAGAGTCAAATGTACTGCAATCCTGAAAATACTTCACAATCTGTTCCATATTTACACGACGGTCCGGTGAAATCTCGCTGTACCTGACCCTATGTCTCATTTTATACAATATATGATCCTCCAATGTCTTAATGAAAATAATTCTTCTGTATTTCCTATGCAATAAGAAAATGGCTCTGCAAAAGAGAATCCGTTACAAAGCCATTCTTATTGAATTCTTATTTCCTTGATACGTCATTGGCAATTGCTCTCATCGCTGTCTCTACGGCAGAAGTATCACCAAACAAAGCTAATGTAGTAATATGCTGAGGACAATTCCCGGCAATCTCTACAGGAAATACTTTACTACTTTTTGAAGCTAAATCTGCATAATAAAGAACTCCGGCTACTGTTGTCTGTACTAAACCAATGGCGTTAAAATAATGGGATGACAGTTCTTCTTTTGTTGCTTTTGTCATCTTCCGATAAAACATCTCCAAACATGCCTTACCGGGATTATAAATGATTCTTTGTTCCATCATAACGCATACCCTCTCTTTTCTTCATTCAGAGTAATCTGTTCTCAGACCTCTTGCATCTTATTTTCTATTGTAACACATGACTTTAAAAGACACAATAGCCACAGCGAAAAAAAAGAGACACTCTTTTGAAAGTGTCCCTTAGCAGCGCTACCAGGATTCGAACCTGGAAATGCCGGAATCAGAATCCGGTGCCTTACCATTTGGCGATAGCGCTAGATACGTGGGCGAGAGGATTCGAACCCCCGACCTTTTGGTCCGTAGCCAAACGCTCTATCCAGCTGAGCTACGCCCACATATTATTTACTTTTGTATTCATAATAATATGTATTATTATGAATGCCGGCGACCGGAATCGAACCGG
>JALEPU010000074.1 GCA_022766905.1 Lachnospiraceae bacterium | reverse complement strand
GTGGAAATCTGCGATATATGCTGTCGTTATCAAACTCCCCTGCTTCCAAAGCCAAATCAATCGCTCTTCGAAATTGGGTTGCGAACTGTTTAATTTCCTTCATCATACGCTCCTTTAACAAAACCGCTTTTGCGAAAAAGTGTCCTTTCGCCAAAATGTATATTTCCCGTCCTACAAAGCCTATCCCCTGGGGTAAACCTCTGGCTATATCATCACTCTGCGGAAACAGAAACACACATCTATTTTTCTTCCAAAATCGCAGAAACCTTTGATTTATTGGACTTTTCTCGTCAGCAGAGCGACTGTCTCCACGTGCTCCGTGAACGGAAACATATCAACCGGCTGTATCCTTTTTACTTCATATCCGCATTTCACCAGATATTTCAAATCTCTTTCCAGGGTCACCGGATTACAGGAAATATAAACCACCTTTTCCGGGTGCAGCTTTATGACGGAAGAGAGAAATTTCTCATCGCTTCCTGCCCGGGGCGGATCCATGAATACCACATCTGCCTTTTGTTTTTTTCTGCCATAGCTACCATGAAATCGCCGGCATCTCCCTGGCGAAATTCAATGTTCCTGATTTGATTTTCTTTTGCATTTAACCGGGCATCCCGGATGGCATCTTTGTTCAGTTCTACTCCAATGACCTGCTTTGCATGTCTGGCTGCAATGAGACTGATGGTTCCGGTTCCGCAGTAGGCATCGATTACCGTTTCTTTTCCGGTCAGACCGGCAAAGTCAATTGCTGTCTGATACAAAATCTCCGTCTGGACAGGGTTTACCTGAAAGAAAGACTTGGGAGAAATGCGAAACATGGTATCACATAATTGATCCTTGATAAATCCTTTTCCGTAAATTGGTTTTTCCTGTTCTCCTAACACCATGCTGGTTTTTTTGTTGTTTACATTTAAAATAATCGTAGTAATCTCCGGATGGGCTTTTTTTAAGGCCTTTACAAAATTGTTTTTCGAAGGAAAAACAGGGGATGCAAGCACCAGAATCACCATAATCTCACCGGTCTTGTATCCTCTACGTACCATAACATGGCGAAGAAGTCCGTAACCAGTGTCCTCATCAAAGGTTTTGATTTTAAAAGATTTCAGCATGCCCCGGATGGTTCTTATGATTTCCTGACATTTTTCATCTTCAATCAGACATTGTTCCACAGGAACGACCCGATGGCTGTTTGCCTCATAATTGCCGGCAATTGCATTGCCTTTCTTATCCCGGTCAAAAACACGATGCACCTTATTTCGGTAAAAACAGGGCTGTTCCATCCCAATGATGGGAAGAACCTTGCAAAATTTTCCAAGGAGAAGTTCTTCCTGTTTCTGTTTTTTTCTTAACTGTTCTTCGTAAGGAGTACCCTGATACTGGCATCCTCCGCATTTTTTCGATACTTCACATCTGATTCTTTTCTTTTCCATCAGCGATCATATCCTTTCCGGTTCCTCTGCTTTTATTGCCCATCTCATCTTGGTGGAACGGGCACGACTGTTTCTGGCACATTCTTCTTTGGAAGGGCGAATCACATCTGTGGCAATTTCCTGATAAATTCCCTCTTTTTTCAGTCGTTTGAAGGATTTTTTGACCAGTCTGTCCTCACCGGAATGAAACGTAAGGATTGCAACCCGGCCGCCCGGCGCCAGCACATCGGGAAGTTTCTCCAGAAATTCATATAGTACTTCGTACTCACTGTTCACATCGATGCGCAAAGCCTGAAAGGTTCTCTGACAGGATTTTTTTACAGATTCTTTTCGCTCATTTGCCGGAAGAAAGGAAAGAGCTTCTTCAATGACCTTTTTCAAATCTGTCGTTGTCTCTATTTTCCCGCCTTTTTTCAATTTTGTTACTACCGCATCTGCAATTTCCTCTGCATAAGGTTCATCTGCATTTTCCAGTAACATTCCCTGTAATTCTTCCCTGCTGATTTTCTGAATCCGTTCTGCGGCACTGATTCCTTTGTACGGATTCATTCGAAGATCCAGCGGCCCTTCCACTTTATAGGAAAAGCCCCGATCCGGATTATCGATCTGCATAGAAGAAACGCCCAGATCTGCCAGGACAAAATCAAAAGGTCCGGTCTCCTGTGCCACCTGATCAATGTTTGCAAAATTCTCCAGTTTTACTGTTAAAATGTCTTCCCCGTATCCCAGGCATTTTAACCGTTCTTTTGTTTTTTCCGACTCAATCGGATCCACATCCAAAGCATAAAGATGGCCCTGTTGATCCAGACATTTTAACATTTCTTTGGTATGACCGCCATATCCTAACGTAGCATCCAGGCCGGTCTGACCAGGCTGAATCTGTAAAAAATCCAGAATTTCCTTTACACAAATGGAAATGTGCATACCGGCGGGAGTACTGCCTTTTTGAATTACTTTCGAAATGGTATCCCCGTATTTTTCCGGCTGAAGTTCTTTATACTTTTCTTTATAACTTTTCGGGTGAGTTCCGGAATAATGAATTCTTCTTTTATGTTCTTTGTTCTGATTTTCCATAATTTCATTCCTTTTTCTTTCTGCTTTTATGGCTCATTGTACCATACCCTTGCTGCTTTTGTAAATCTGCCGCAACAATCCTTCCTCGAATTCATCAGGTAATTTCCTGCATCCAGATTCTTTTTCGAAAAATCACCCCTGTTATGGCCAGACGAACACCTTCTTCCAGGGAAAGAATCAAATAGACCATTGGAATAGGTAATTTCCACCAAAATGCCGCCATAAGTCCCAGGGGTACACCGAACATCCAGGTTCCGATCAGATCCACCATCATAATATATTTCGTTTTTCCACCGCTTCTTACGATGCCGCCTCCAAGAACCATATTGGAAACTTTTACCGGAAGATATAAGGCGAAGATAGAAAGCAGAATTTTTGTCGTCTCCTTTACGCTTTCCTCGACCTGGAAAATCAAAACGTAATATGGAGCCAAAAAAAGAAGACAAAGGGATAAGACAATGGAGCCAAACACACCCCATACCATTAATTTTTTACTTTCCTGATAGGCCTTCTCAAACTTTCCTGCTCCTAAAGATTTTCCTACCATAATACCGGCAGCCTGAGAAATACCGGTCATAGCCCCGATTAAAAGGCCCTGCACCGGATTGGTAAGTGTCATAGCCGCATAAGCTTTAGTTCCTATATGACCATAGATGACGGCATAGACATTTTCCCCCAG
>JALEPU010000063.1 GCA_022766905.1 Lachnospiraceae bacterium | reverse complement strand
CAGGTTATTGAAACTCGCCCGGACGGAACGAAGTCACCTGTGAGTACAGAACAAATGGATCTTCAATGGGGCTACACTTATGTAACTACTGATATTGACATCACAGTGACGACATACTCTACCGGTTATATATTTACTATTACCGGAAATAAGCCGCTTGAACGTCCTGATGGTTTAATCTTATATACTGAAAACGTCGGTCCTGATCCATGTGTAGAAGCATGTTTTGATTTTGAAGTATTGGAGCCTACAGAGATTGAATCAGACACGGTTTACAATATATCCGATAAGAATGGGCAAGATTTATATTATCGGTATCAGCCTACGGATGCGCCTGATGATGGATCTTACCGATCTTACACTCTTTGGACAGATGGTGGAACCGTAAAAGCCGAATCTTTTGGTGGCATTTCTGCCGGGGGAAATAGATACTGTGTTTTCCACAGCGGGGGCACCGATCCCGATCCTATTAGTTTTCAGATTACCCCAACAACAGATAATGCGCGATTCGAACTTGTTGAATCAAAACAAGTGATCAAAATCGAATTTTTGTCAGTGCCGGACAGCATTATTCAAGATATTCGTGAAAACGGAGAGAAAGCGAATCTTAACGGATTTACATTTAAGGTCACATATGCAGATGGCAGCACACGAACATATGAGTATTCCGGAACAAAATATGATAATTATTTAACTTATCATATGGATTGGACTCCGGACGGGAATATTTATGATTGTTGGTATGAACCAGAAAATAACGTCATATCTCTTTATGTATTCAGAGAGCCCGGTGGATGGAGAATCGAATCCTATAAGATACCTGATGAATCAAAAGAGAAAGTAACCATTACAGAAGGCTTAAACGAAGTAACCGGCAATCTTGGAGATACGGAATACAATACGATTGAAAAGATTGAAAATAAACTGACGGAAACCATCGTTTCCAACGAAGGGTATTCGGCGGATAATACTGTACTTTATGATATTGAATTTGTAACAAGGGAAGATGGCGGTGAAACATGGAATCCGGTTACTGCCGAGAACTTCCCGAAGGAAGGAATCGAAGTAACGCTTCCATACCCGGATGGAACTAATGGAAATGAATATGATTTTACAGTCGTTCATATGTTTGATGAAGATGTGAATGGACACAAAGCCGGAGAAGTGGAGACCCCTGAAGTAACAGAGGGTGAGAATGGCATATCCTTCCGCCTGATGGGAACTTCTCCTGTCATGATCGGATACAAAAAAGCTGCTGTGACTCATACGCATTCTTATGGAAAATGGACAGACTGCAAGGATGGTATTAATCACCAACGCTCCTGTTCCTGTGGAGATGTTCAGAAAGAGGCACATGCGTGGGATAGTGCCTGGGTTGTGACTACAAAGCCGACTTGTACAGAAAAAGGTAAAAAGACTCGTACCTGTACGAAATGCGGCAAGACAGAAACTGCTTCTATCCCGGCAGTTGGCCACAGCTTTGGCGAATATAAAATAACCAAACAGCCGACTGCTCTGACAACCGGAACCAAAACCCGTACCTGTACAAAATGTGGCAAGACAGAGTCTATAGCCATTGCAAAACTGAAACCAATCATTGCTCTGAGTGCAACGAAACTTCCATTACAGCTGAAGAAGTCTACCACTGTTTTGAAAGTAACAAAGATGCAAACAGGTGATAAAGTAGCATCCTTTACATCCAGCAATTCAAAGATTGTTACGGTTCATAAGACCAGCGGTAAATTAACAGCGAAAAAGGTCGGCAAAGCAATCATTACGGTCAAACTGAAGAGCGGTAAATCTGCGAAATGTGTCGTAACGGTACAGAAAACACCGGTTAAAACCACGAAAATCCAGGTGAAACCTTCCAGTCTGAAGCTAAAAAAGGGTAAAAAGGTAAAATTGGCAACAGTTTTAACACCACTTACCAGCCAGGAAAAAGTGACATTTACATCTTCAAATAAGAAGATTGCAACCGTAAGTTCCAGCGGCGTTGTAACAGCGAAAAAAGAAGGAAAAGTAAAGATTACCGCAAAGAGTGGAAAGAAAAAAGTAACCTGTACGATAACGGTTACAGCAAAATAAGAAATAAGAGGTGCTCTCACAGATTTTAGTGTCTGTGAGAGCATCTTTTTCTATTAACGGAATGGAAAACAGGTACCAATGCTTGTTATGAATGCCGAAACAAATCGGTAATGCCTACCATTGGCAATGCCATTTATCCCATCTGTCTAAATAGAAAACACTTTCATCTTTCCCTTTTAGCAAAGTATTTCAAGGATCCGGACTGTTTTTATGCCGGGGTTGACTGGCACTTTATTCATATTTTTGTAACAAATTCTTTCTTTCGTTCAAAAATTTTAAGTTGACAAATTTATCAAAATGTGCGGCCGCCTTATCTGCTATAAAAATAAGATAAGGCGGCCCTTAGATTATCAAGTACTTTTGAACCCATTAATACTTATAATCTAAGGAAGCACATCTCTATTATGAATCATTATCCCGAAAAAATAAAAGAAAAACTTAATTCCATTATTTCTGACATGGCTGAACGGCATTGGATGTTCAGCAGTAATCCCGGACATAACTTTATGCGTCAGAATACAGGAAAACTTTCCTTTTCTGACACAATGCGTCTTATCATCGGTATGGGCAAAGGAAGTACTACGGACGAGATCGTTGATTACTTTGATATGGATCCTGACCTCATTCCTTCCCAGTCTGCTTTCAATCAGCGCCGGAACCAGATTAATCTCTACGCATTCCAATATCTTTTTGAAGAGTTCTCTGCTTCATTCCCTTCTACCACGCATGCTTTTAAAGACCACTGTATCCTTGCTGCTGATGGTTGTCATGTTGTTTATACGACCAATGCAGAGATCATACAAGACTACAATAAACCAAGGATGATCGATCACAAGGGCTATAACCATATGCATCTGAATGGTTTTGTGGATGTCATCAGCAAATCTTTTCTGGATATCATGATCCAGCCCGGGCAGCAGCCTGATGAACGTCTGGCTCTGCATACCATGCTGGACCACTTTGAACCGAATAATCCTGACAAATATATCATTACTGCTGATCGTGGATATGAATCTTACGATCTGCTCTTCCATTGTGAATTAAAACATCTGCGTTATGTCTTCCGGGTCAAAGAACCGTCTTCCAGTCGCAGTATGCTCTCTTCTTTTCGCAGCGACCTTCCTGATGAAAAAGAAGAGTTCGATGTCATTATCCGAAGATTTTTCACAGATAAATGCACCAATATCATGAAAGAACAGACTTCCGTTTACCACTATATGAATCCCTATAAGAACATTCCGCATTTTAAGCCGCTTCTGAATGGCGGACATATTTATTACATGACATTCCGGGCAGTCAAGTTCAAGACTTCTGAAAATACTTATGAATATATCATCACCAATCTTCCCAGATCCTTTGATATAGAAGATATCAAAGAATGCTACCATTGGCGCTGGGGCATCGAGGTCTCTTTCCGATATCTGAAACATGCGGTTGGACTTCTTTATTTTCACTCAAAGAAGCCTGAATTCCTGAAACAGGAGATATACGCAAGACTGACCCTCTATAATATGGGTATTTTCATCACAAATGAGGCTGTGAAAGAAAATCAGAAGCGAAAACGCAACCCCCAAAATAAATATGTCTATGAAATAGATATCTCATCAAGCGTAAAGATAGTCCGGAAGTTCTTTTGGCGGGACACTTCACGACATGCGATCGACATCATAAAACTTATTATGAGATATGTCCATCCGGTAAAAGCAAAGTTCCGTAAGTTTGACCGTCCGCTTCGTGGAATAGGAGCTATTCATTTCGGATACCGATAGACATCTGTAACTGAATATCCTTTTTTAGACAGAGGACTCCTTCTGTCTTTTTGGCATGTTCTTTTTTCCGTTTTTTTTACTAAAAAAGCAGCCGGATTCGATATACTTATTCTTGTTTGCACAGGCGAACAGAATTCCGAACACATAGCTTAATGGCATTGCCATGTTCTACAATGTCCAGTAAGACGATAAGAGCATCTGTGCGAAAGGCACTGGCTCAGGGAGTCCGGTAAGCGGTACAAAAAATAACAAAAAGAACGCTGTAGCAGATAAAAAAAACACTTGATAATGCATCACAAAAATAGCATAATGAATTCATATTACAAAGGAAGAGGGAAATATGGATTTTTTTCAGAATATTAAAAAGATATTAAATTATGCAGGTGCAACGAAAGAAGAATACGAAAGTATTATTCCGGAAATCTATGAACATAACCGAAAAAGAATGAAGGTGTTCTTAAGTGTTACCATTTTCTTTTTGTTAGCGATGGTTGTTATTACATATCTGGAACCTGGACTTGGATTCCCATATTACATATATTTAATCCCAGTGATCATTGTTTTGGTAATTTTTTTTGTAATACGCTTTTTTACACAAGACAGGCCTTTGCTGTTAATTATCTTGATTTATTCGTTTGTGTCATTGTTGTTTCTGATGGCAATATACATTGGAGCTATTGCAAATAAGACCCAGACGGCAGGAACTTTTCTGGCCTTTCTTTTGGCTATACCGATGTTATTTGTAGTAAGGCCGTGGAAGAATATCTGTATGATAGTCTTTTTTGACGCTCTTTTTATCTTCACAGTCATTCAGGTGAAGAGCCCGGAAGTGATACCGATTGATGTGATAAATGCGCTGATCTTTGGCGGCATCGGTATTATCGTTTCTACGTTTATGCTAATGGTTACTGTTGAAAATTTTGTCATAAAGGAAAAAATGACAAGTCTGGCAGAAAGGGACCAGCTTACAAAACTTCGTAATCGAACCAGTTATGAGCATTGTATTTCTGCTTATCCGGAGTATTGTGAAAAATCGCTTGCCTGTATCTATGCAGATGCCAACGGTCTCCATGAATTGAATGAAAAAGGAGGCCATCAGGCGGGAGACAGAATGCTGCAATTGATAGGGGGAGCTTTGCAGGATCTATTTGGAGAAGCATATACATATCGGATTGGTGGAGATGAATTTGTCGCATTTGCAGTGGATATAGAAGAAGCAGATTTAAGAGAAAAGTTAAATTCCTTTCTGACGAAAGTGGAAGAAGCACACTATTATGTTTCGGTAGGATATGGTATCCAGCAAGCTGGAGAGATTCAAATGACAGAACTTATCAAGGCTGCCGAAAAGGAAATGTACCGGAAAAAAAGTGAATTTTACCAAAGAAATGAGAATGATAGACGAAAAGGAAGAATATGAGCTTTTTCTGAGGAAAACCTTACAGCACTCACTTAGATGTGCTATATTACAAATATATAAGGGAAAGTCGGCCAGCTCTGAAGATTATAGAAATAGACGAAACAAAATATCGATATATAAAATGAAGAAAGGGAATGAAAATATCCGGAAAGGATATTCTAATTCCCTTTTTAACTACATAATTTTATCTGATTCTTTCCTTTCTGTTTTACTTCATAGAGGGCTTGATCTGCCAAATTAAGTAATTCTTTATAGTCCTGAGAATTTCCGGGAAAGAAAGCAGCTCCGGCACTCATGGTAAGAATCATATCATCATGAATAGGGAAATTTATCATGGTTTTCAGCATTTTTTTCACTTTTTCAAATAATGGGATTACTTCATCAAAGGAAACCTTTTTTACGAACACAACAAATTCATCGCCCCCAAATCGTCCAATCAGGGAAGAACTCCCAAATACTTTTTCAAAACATTTTGCATATGTACAGAGAACCGCATCTCCAAATAAATGGCCGTAATGATCATTGATGTATTTAAAATCATCAATATCAATCATGATTAAAAATCCTTTTTCTTTTTTTCTGAGACATTTGCAGACCTCACGTTCCAGCGCAGTTTTATTGAGCAATTCGGTAAGAGCATCTCTGTCCCGTTGTTCTTCTATTATTTTTTTCTGAAGAGCTTCTTTATATTTAGATACCATCATAATGATACAAAATGTGATACTTAAATAGGAAAAGCAAATGCAATTCATGGAATCTAATTCAAATAAATTCATACTTTTTGTTTGAAAGGAGCAAAAAACAAATACAACGGAAACAATCATTAAATAAAAACATAATCGGAAGGGACGGTCTATAATCAGAAGAGGCAGTGCAAAAAGAAAAACAAAAAAAGTGATGCCAGGGTAATAAGGTTGATTATAGGTTCCTGCCCATATTGCAAATCCATATAGAAGAGACAAAAAGAGATACCATTCCACAATGATCAATCGATGACAGTGCTGCAATTTTCTTCCGATGATAACAGTAATTCCACAAATCAGAATCAAAAAGGCATAAATCATGCGGCTTCTTAAACGTAAATCATCCATTAAATCTGATTTTGCAGTAAAAAATGTACTTAGATACATACCGATAAATAAGATCATACAGATAGCTCCGGTATAACACAGCATTTGTCTGTTTTTATCTGTGATGGAATCCTGCACCTGGTTGAACTCTTCTTTTTCCAACCCTCCGTATATCATTATATGTATCATCTTATCTAGAAAACTCATTATCATCCCACTTTCTTATCAGCATTTATCTCGTCGGATTGCAGAAGTGTTATATTTGTTATACTAACTTTAACATGCTATTTTGAGTGTGTCAATGAGTTGAAGATGAATATGCCTTTCTTGAAAACAGATGATGAAAATGTTATACTGTCAAAATGGAATATACAGGATAAGTAGAAAGATAGGATTGATATGATGAAGACAGCAGATGCAATCAACAGGGAGGATACAGGAATGAATCATTCAAATACTTGGAAAGGTATTTTTTTAGCAGCTTTTGGAGCAATTGGATGGGGTATTTCAGGTGTGTGTGGCCAATATTTGTTTTCTGTGTACCACATTGAATCGTCATGGATCACAGCTGTTCGCATGATTTTATCCGGGATTGTTCTGCTTACCATTTCATTTTCAAAGAAAAAAACACATATATTTCATATATTTCGGGATAAAACAGATTGCAAATGGCTTGTTTCATTTGCTTTTCTTGGATTGCTTTTGTGCCAGTACACCTATATGGGAGCCATTAAATATTCAAACTCGGCAACAGCAACTGTGCTTCAAAGTTTGAATGTCATTATTATGGCTGTGGTTATGGCTGTCCGGAACCACTCTAAAATGCGGTCCTCCCAGGTTGCAGCCATTATTCTTGCGGTTCTTGGTACTTATCTGATTGCAACCAATGGAAATCTGTCTGAAATGGTTCTTTCTGCCCCGGGACTGGTTTTTGGTCTTTTTTCAGCAGTGGGAGTTGTTTCCTATACGTTACTTTCCCGCCCGATTATCCAAGAATGGAGTAATATGATGATAACCGGATGGGGAATGCTCATTGGAGGTATAGCTCTGGGAATACTCATACAAGTATGGAATATTCCGACAAACCTGGATTTACGTGCCTATGTCATTATCTCAGTCATTGTTTTGATCGGAACAGCAGGCGGATTTTCAGCATTTTTACAGGGAGTAAAATATATCGGCCCGGTGAAAGCAACATTGATCGGATGTATAGAGCCGGTTACGGCAACGGTTTTTTCTGCCATACTATTGAATACACAGTTTACAATCTATGAGCTTTTGGGGTTTGCCTGTATCATACTAACTGTATTTTTATCTTTGAAGGAGTGAAAAAGCAACAGGCACCGGAAATTCTCATTGATTATTGTATGCATCCATTAACTTCATAAATTCTTCACGTGTCAATGGAGTCTTTTGAACTGCTTTTTCTAAAGGAAGGTCACCATCGCTTACTAATTCAAAGAGCTGTTGCAGTTTTCCTTCCTTTATCCCTTCCTTTATCCCTTCCTTCATCCCTTCCTTCATCCCTTCCGAACGACCTTCCTCAAGTCCTTCTTCTCTTGCTTCATCCCATATATCGTAATATTTTAACTGCAATGACATATACTCACTCCTCCATTCCACATGGTCACGAGCTTTTTGAACAGCATCATCCAGCTTTTCTACAAATGGACTATTTCCGACACCTTCTTTCAGATACCTTAAAAAATCTTCCATCTCCGCTGAAACGTCATTTGCTGTTCCTGCTGCATTTATAAAAATTTTGGCTGTCTCATCTCCCAGTAATAAGCCAGGAGATTCTTTGCAGCGATTTTCAAAAGTGTATCTAGGAAGACCCTTTCCGAACGGATCTTTCAGGCAGATAAAAATGACGAAACTCTTCTTTAATTTATCATACTTATCACCGCGTTCAATGATATTCAAATCAATCATTCCCTGATAGTATCTGCTTCTTTTCGGGAGATTCTTTTTCTTTGAGGTCTCCATCTCAATATCGTATACAGAATCTTCAATATCTTCAACATAGACATCCAGACGGATACTTTTGGCATCGGCAGTAATTGATATCTCCTGTTGCTTGTTGACAACGACTATTTTTCGGATTCTGATTCCTAAAATCAGTTCAAGAAGCTCTTTGCACAAATCCTCATGATTGGAAAGAATTTTGCAAAACATAAAATCATCGGTAAATGTCAGATCTTCATATCTTTTGCTTTTCATATTGTCTTCTCCTTTATTTTATATATTCTGTTCGAATGTGTCAAGAACATGTTTAATTGCCATTTATTTCCTTTATTATACAATGAATTAAAGTGTGTTTCAAGAAAAAAATAGAATAAAAGTAAAATTATAGGAAATAAGTAAATGATAAAAATATTCTTGCCATAGAGAAAAGCTGTTGATATAATAAATTTGTAAGATTGTTCTTTGAAAAAATCATATCTGTGTAGCTGTTTAAAACATAGCTGGAACGTAATTCTACCTGCCGCCGGATAGCGTGGTACAGACGGTGGATCAGATTTTAAAAATAGCGACACGAGGGAGTGCAAATATTCTTGGCAGAGATGAACTGGGACAAATCGCTGAAGGAATGGCCGCTGACTTTTTCCTGATTCATCTGAATCGTCTTGATCTTGTGGGAACCCAATTTGATTTGACTTCTATGCTTTGTACAGTTGGGTTGAAAGGAAGTGTCGATTATACAGTGGTAAATGGTAAAGTTGTGGTAAAAGAAGGGAAACTGACTGGGATTGATGAAGAGACTGTTACAAAAAAAGCCAATCAGATTGTAACAAAATATCTGAATTTATAATCAATCCGCCGATCTCAAAGGAGAATAGCAGTAATATGAGTGAAATAAAATCTATATTGATCAAAGATACAACGAAAGAGGAACGAATCCGCATTGTACAGCAGTCTTTATATTCATGCGGAACAGAATGTGAATTCTGCAATGGCTGTGATAATCTTGGGGGCGGGATAACCGATCATTTTTATCAGCCTTATATTGATGGAGAAAAGGAAATTTCCCAGCTTAATGCAGAATATCAAAAAAAATTTGTAAAAGGATAAAAAAACGCTTGACTCCTGCGGTGGAGTGGCAACATGTTACCATTCCGCCGCAGTACGTTCCTTTGATACCAGCTGAAAATAAAATATTCCCATTTTCAGCTGTGAAGCAATTACGTATCCTTATTTTCTTTCGAATTTTTCATCATCTCCATAATTTCTTTTACGGCTGCTTCCTCTTCTTCCTTTGCAATTTTTCGTATCATTTTAATTGTATGAATCAAATTTAGAATCAAAATTCCAAACATGGGTAGAAGAATCAATAGGAAAAAAATCAGTGGATTTGATAATAGACGTACTATTTTTCCCAGTGTGTGTGAAACAAACACTACTTTTCCAATCAACACCTCGGATGTGGCAGGATAATTGTCTGCGGTATAATTGGCATCTCCCTTTGTTTCAAACACAATGGAATCTTCCGTCTGCTCAACAGATATCACTCGATGAGTATTGACTGTACCTCCGAGAGATGGATCCTGTGAAAAATAGGAAATAATATCTCCTTCTTTAATCTCTGAGGCATCTACCCGGTCTACAATAATGAAGGAATCCTTTGGAATTGTCGGCTCCATACTTCCCGTCAAAACCCGAAACACTGAGTATCCACAAATATTTGGAACATCATTTGGCTTTGTCAACACTACGGAAAGAAGTACAATGACTGCCGATGCAATCGCAAGAATTGACACAATATTAACTACATATAAAACACACTTTTTTTTCATAAAATCCTTCTTGCTCTATCCTTGTTGGTTTTTCGTATCTTCTGTATCATCTTTTTTCTCATCTATGTTCCTGGTGGCTTTCGCATTTTTTGCTTCAAACCAATCTTCTAACAAAACAGCGATACGATTGCTCAAACGATTTTCATTCATCTTTTCTTCCGCCTTTGCTCTCGCTCTGGCTTCTTTTTCTGCAAGTTTTTGCGCTTTCTGTTCCCTTTCCTTCGCTACCTGTTCGCTTCTTCTTGCTTCCTGCTCGTTGGCTTTCGCTTTTTCCTCACGAAGCTTCGCTTCCGTTTCCTGCATCCTGGCTTTTGTTTCTTGTGCTTTCGCTTCCGCGATTTGTTCTTCTGTCTGACGGCGCATTTCCTCAACCTGCATTTCTGTCTGACAGCGCATCTCTTCAACCTGTTTTTCTGCCTGGCGGCGCATTTCTTCGACCTGTTCATCTGCCTGACGGCGCATTTCCTCAAGTCGTTCGTCCATCTGACGGCGCATTTCCTCAATTTCTTTTTCTGCAGATGTACGTGTCTCGGAAATTGCTTTTTTGGCATTTGCCTGCGCTTCTGCCACTTTCGCTTCCGCCAATTCATTCGCTTCTTTCTTTGCAGCAGCAATTTCAGATGTTGCTTCGCGTTGCGCTTTCTCAATCTCAAGCTGTGCTTTTGTGATCTTGGCAGTGCATGCATTCTCTGCTTCTTCGATTTGATTCTGTGCCTGCTGTTGAATTTCAAATGTTTCCATCTGCATTTTCCAGCGCTCGTTCTCAATCTGAAGCTGTGCATCCTGTACTGCTTCTTCTGCCGCTTTACGAAGCTTGATTTCTTCTTCTAATTTTGCTTCTGCATCCAGCTGTGCCTGTGTCACTTCTTCAATGATAACCTGGCGTATTTCTACGTCAGGAATGTTATAGTCGTCTACGATTTCCTCCTGGACCTGTTTCATAAATTTTGGTTTCTTAAGCTCACGCTCCTGAACCTGGATTTCCTCTATATTTCGATGATCGCCCTCCAGAATGCTTTTGAATACGGTATAATTGGTAATGAGGTTGGTATACATCTGAATCAGGTATTCTTCGTCAAATTGTA
>JALEPU010000048.1 GCA_022766905.1 Lachnospiraceae bacterium | reverse complement strand
CAATTCCATTCCGGGAGAAAGTATGCGCTCGGAAACCTATGTATTCCACATGAATTTTCTCGGCATCAATTCCGCGGATGTCTGCGCCGTACGTTATCTGACACCAATTACAAACCAAAAACTGATTCCGCCCTTCGTCATCAGTAAAGAGCATCCCGTCTACCGTGATGCCTTACGACTGTTCCATGCTATCAGCCGGGCATACAAGACTGCTGCCCCCGGCTATGAATTGATGTTAAAATCTCTGTTCTTACAACTCATTGCCATCCTTTTGCCCTATTGTAAAGAGAGCTCTGCTCTGCCGCAGCTCCACACCGAACACGCTATGAAGTTAAAGCAGGTACTCGAATACATTGAAAATCATTACGCAGACGACCTCTCCATCAAAGAGCTTGCCGGAATCTGTTATTTCAGTGAATACTATTTCATGCGGTTTTTTAAAAAATATGTTGGAATGCCCTGTCTCGAATATATTAAAAACTTAAGACTGGAAAAAGCGGCCAAGCAGTTTGAACAGGGCGAGACTTCCACTCTTTCCGTTTCACTTTCCGTAGGTTTTCACAATCTCTCCTATTTCCATAGGGAATTCAAGAAAAAATACGGTATGACACCCAAAAAATTTATAGCAACTATCCCCAATACATAGTCGTTCACAAATATTTCATATTTTTATTAGCACTCGCTATTGACGAGTGCTAATAAATGTGCTATATTACATATAGAACAAAGGAAGGGAAATAAAAATTCTCTTTCCGCATATTCTAAAACAATCAGGCAATGATATATTTGTCAATAAAAGAATGGAGGAATGACTTATGTTAATGCCTAGTGTATTTGGAGAAAATTTGTTTGATGACTGGATGGACTTCCCGTTTGACCGAAACTTTGAAAAAGAGTTTTTCGGTGAAAAGAATCCACTCTACGGAAAAAATGCTGCAAGAATTATGAAAACGGATGTAAAAGACACCGACAACAGCTATGAAATTGATATTGACCTGCCTGGCTTTAACAAGGATGAAATCAAGGTTGCCTTAAACAACGGTTACCTGTCTATCTCCGCAGCCAAGGGATTAGATAAGGACGAAAAAGACAACGAAGGCCACTTCATCCGCAGGGAGCGCTACAGCGGAGTATGCCAGCGAAGCTTTTACGTTGGCGATGGCTACACCGACACAGATGTCAAAGCTTCCTACCGGGACGGCATCTTAAAACTTTGTTTGCCAAAGCTTGATGCAAAACAGGTAGAAGACAAAAACAACTATATTGCCATTGAGGGCTGATACATTGTGTATTTGCACAATCCTTTCTATATAATGAAATACCCCGAAGGATTTCTCCTTCGGGGTATTTTACAGTTCAGATACCGCATTTTTTACAGTTTCCAGCACCATTTCCAGTTCATCCAAATGCATGCAGTGCGGTATCCTGTTTTTCTCCACTGCTTTCATGCATTCCACAAAATCAAACCAGCGCACCTCTGATACTTCCTCTTTTTGCAACGTAAATTTCTCCGGCTCCATATCCCGCCACAGGATGTAGACGTTGCTGACCTGATTGTCTGAAAATAACTTTCCGTAAAATTCCTGCTCATAGGCAAAGTGCCGCTGCCCGCAGTAAATAAGCTCCCTTTCTTCCGCTTCTACGCCCAGTTCTTCCTTTAACTCCCGCAGAGCTGAGGAGATAAAATCCTCTCCCGCCGGAATATGTCCTGCACTGGAAATATCATAGCAGCCCGGATGGGAATCTTTCCCCTCACTGCGTTTCTGCACCAGTACCTGAAGTCTGCCTGCTTTTTTCCGAAGAATCCACACATGGGAGGTTCGGTGGCGGACACCGCTCTCATGTGCCTTCGTGCGCTCTATGACTTCTCCAGTAGGAACGCCATGTTCATCTACAATATCCAACCATTCCACTTTTCTCAACTCCATTATCCTGTCATCCGAAATATTTTCTTTCATTATAAGACAGGTCAGATGGAATTGCAATTATACGATTGTTCCTCCGCACACAATATAATCTTCCTGATAAAACACTGCTGCCTGCCCCGGTGTAATTGCCCGCTGCGGCTCTTTAAATGTCACCTTCAACCTGCCATCTGAAAGCGGCTCTACTAGACAGGGCGCACCTTTATGGGCATACCGGATTTTTCCACAAAGTTCTGTTATACCATCCAGTTTTTCCACTGCCATATAATTCACATGGTCTACGAACATTGTATCAGAGAATACACTTTCCGCCCCGCCGATAACCACCTCATTGGTCTTCGGTCGGATTTCTTTTACAAATGCCGGCTTACCAAGGGCAAGATTTAAGCCTTTTCTCTGTCCGATGGTATAATGCCAGATACCCTGATGGGTTCCGAGAATGTTTCCCGCTTCATCCACAAAATTTCCCGGAACCGATTTTCTTCCGGTCTCCTGTTCCAAAAACTTTACATAATCTCCATCTGAAACAAAGCAGATATCCTGACTATCGGGTTTATGCGCCACTAAAAGGTTTGCTGCTTCGGCAATTTCCCGAACTTTGGGCTTTTCGTATTCCCCAATGGGCATTAAAGTGTGGGCAAGCTGAAACTGTGTCAGATTATAGAGAGCATAGGTCTGATCCTTTTCCTCCGTCACAGATTTTTGAATCGTATATCTGCCGTTTTCCAGTTTTTTGATTCTGGCATAATGCCCTGTTGCAATGTAATCCGCTCCAATCTCCAGGGAACGTTTTAAAAGAGATTCCCATTTCACATAACGGTTACAGGCAATACAAGGATTCGGTGTTCTGGCCTCCTGGTATTCCCCGACAAAATAGGAAATGACTTGCTCCTTAAATTCCTTTTTAAAGTTCATCACATAATAGGGAATATCCAGGTACTGAGCCACCCGTCTGGCATCATCAACGGCAGAAAGTCCACAACATCCGCCATTCTCTTCCATCTGTTCCTGATCTTCATCCTGCCAAATCCGCATGGTCACACCGATCACATCATATCCCTGTTCTTTTAACAAATATGCGGCTACGGAGGAATCTACTCCTCCCGACATGCCGACTACGACCTTTTTTTCCACAAAAAGTCCTCCTGGTCTTTTAGTATTCTTCTTCCTCAGCTTCTTCCCCGATATCAGTCTTTGGTTTTTCCAGACCTTCTATCTTAATACCGTTTTTCTCAGCATAGTCCCATAATGCAGCATGGATTGCTTCTTCTGCCAGTAAAGAACAATGAACTTTTACCGGTGGAAGTCCATCCAACGCTTCCATAACCGCTTTATTGGTTACTTCCAAAGCTTCATAAATGGTTTTTCCTTTCACCAGCTCTGTTGCCATGGAACTGGTTGCAACAGCAGCTCCACATCCAAATGTTTTAAACTTAACATCTCTGATTACCTGATTTTCATCAATGTCAAAATATATTCTCATAATGTCGCCGCATTTTGCGTTACCTACAGTACCAACGCCGCTGGCATTCTCAATTTCACCTACATTTCTGGGATTCTGAAAATGATCCATTACCTTTTCACTATACATCTCTCATTCCTCCTGATTCTATATCTGTTTTTTCTCTTCTTTGTTATTTTCTGATTATTATTTACTGTGTTTGATAAAATCCTCATACAATGGGGACATGCTTCGAAGTTTTGCAACAATCTCTTTCAACTGATCCACTACATAATCCATCTCTTCCATTGTATTTTCATCTCCCAGTGTCATTCTTAAGGATCCATGGGCAATCTCGTGAGGAAGTCCAATGGCAAGAAGCACATGAGATGGATCCAGAGACCCTGACGTACATGCGGAACCACTGGATGCACAGATTCCTTTCATATCCAGCATGATCAGGAGGGATTCTCCTTCAATAAACTGGAAACTGATATTCACATTATTCGGAAGTCTTCTTTTTCGATCCCCATTCAGTCTCGCATATGGAATCTCAGCCAAAATTCGATCAATTAAATGATCTCTCATTTCTGTTTCTTTCTTTGTTCTTTCTTCCATCGTTGCCATGGCAATCTCAACCGCTTTGCCAAGGCCAACAATACCGGTTACATTCTCTGTTCCGGCTCTTCTGCTTCTTTCCTGCGCTCCTCCATGCACAAAAGAACGAAGTTTCAATCCTTTACGAATGTAAAGGAATCCGATTCCTTTTGGACCGTTTAATTTATGTCCGCTGGCACTTAACATGTCAATATGCATCTTTTCTACATCGATTGGAAGCTGTCCGTATGCCTGTACGGCGTCTGTATGGAATAAAATTCCATGTTCTTTGGCGATTGCACCGATTTCTTCAATTGGCTGAATTGTTCCAATCTCGTTATTTGCAAACATGACTGAAATTAAAATAGTAGTAGGACGAATGGCTTCTTTTAACTGATCCAGTTTTACAACACCATTTTCATCCACATCCAGATACGTAACTTCAAATCCTTTCTTTTCCAGATACTGGCAGGTATGCAGAATCGCATGATGCTCGATTTTGGTTGTAATAATATGATTTCCTTTGTCTGCATATGCCTCTGCTGTTGCTTTTAAAGCCCAGTTATCAGATTCAGAGCCGCCGGCAGTAAAATAAATATCCTGAGTCGGCGCATTTAAAGACTTTGCGATTGTCTCTCTTACGTCTGTAATTACTTTTTTATTTCCAGCTGCAAATCCATAAATAGAAGAAGGATTTCCAAATTTTTCTGTAAAATATGGCATCATCGCTTCTACCACTTCCGGTCTTGCAGCAGTTGTTGCCGCATGGTCTAAATAGATTAATTTCTGTTCCATCGTTCCCATCTCCTAATTCTCACATTCTCTCACGAATGGTTTATGTTCAATTTTCCGGCTGTCCTCTACAAGTTCAGATAACCAGATATTATTAACGGTATCCTGAATGCTGTCATTAATCCGCTGCCAGACATACTTGGTCACACAATACTGTGAGCCGCTGCAGCTTTTCTCATCCTGTGTCAATTCTGCACAGTTCACCGGAGTCAAATCTCCTTCCAGCACTCTTAATATTTCTCCTACAGAAATCTCTCTGGCATCTCTTTCCAGAATATAGCCGCCCTGTGCTCCTCTGACACTTTTTACAAGTCCTGCTTTTCGAAGTTTGGCAAGGAGCTGTTCTAAATAGCTGACCGAAATATCCTGTCTGGCTGAAATCGCACTGATGGATACCGGTGCAATCTCACCATGATCTGCCAGGTCTACCATGGCTCTTAAGCCATATCGACCTTTTGTCGATAATTTCATCTTATCACTCCAATCCCGACTAAATTAGTCAGATATCATCCTGTAGTATCTTAACACCATTATCCCTGGTATGTCAAAACGTTTTTTTCTTATTCTCTTCCATTACAAATAAAAATGGTATGGAATTTCCGTCTTCTTCATAAAATGCAGGGAAGAAAGAAAAGTGAGCAGGTAAAATGACCCAAAAAAATCCTATTGTAATCGGAACTTTTATCTTAACTGCTTCTGGTTTTTTGACCAGGATTATCGGTTTTTTTAATAGAATATACCTTTCCCAGTTAATTGGTGCAAAGGAGCTTGGTATCTATCAGCTGATTTTTCCTGTTTATATGATCAGTTATGCCATTTGCTGCCATGGAATTGAGCTTGCTCTCTCTCAAATGATTGCTGCAATGACAGCAAAAAAAGAAGACATGTGTATCAAACAGCTTGTTTTTGTTACAACCTGTTTTTCCATGTCTGTTGCCGGATGTCTTTCTTATCTGATTTTCCGTTATGCCACACCGATCAGCCTGTTTTTTTTCAATGAAGACAGCTTAAGTCTGTGTCTGAAACTGATGAGCCCGGTTCTTCCTTTTTCTGCTCTCCGCTCCTGTATGCACGGCTATTTTCTTGGAAAAAAGAAAACTTTTATCCCTGCATCCGGCCAACTTATTGAGCAAATCAGTCGTGTGTCCTGTATCTGGCTCCTTGCAAATATTTTTCTGGCCGACTCTGAAAAAACAGCTGTTTTTGCTGTCATGGGAATGGTAGCCGGAGAAATCATTGAAACTACATATACTCTGATTGCCTATCGTATTGATATCAGGCAAAAAGGGTTGATCGAATGGCGGGAAGTACCAGGGAACAGTCGCCTGCTTCAGTCAATTCTCCATCATGCAATTCCTCTGACAGGAAACAAGTTGTCCCTTACCATTATATCAAGTATAGAATCCATTCTGATTCCTGCTATGCTCCGATTCTATTATCAGGATGAAACTTTGGCCCTGTCCATGTATGGCGTTCTGACCGGTATGGTCCTTCCCTTTATTCTGTTTCCAGCTACGATAACAAATTCTCTTGGACTAATGCTCATTCCTGCCATATCGGAAGCAAATGCAAATAAAAATCAAAAGCTGATTTCTCAGACCGTAGGAAAAACCATCCATTTTTGTCTGTGTATCGGTATTTTTGCTCTCTTTTTATTTTTTTATTATGGAAAAGAACTGGGAAGTACTTTATTTCATAATGAATCCGCCGGAGATTTTTTATTTATCCTGTCCTTTTTGTGCCCTTTTTTATATCTGTCATCCACCTGCGCAAGTATTTTAAATGGTTTCGGACAAACAAAAGAGACCTTTTTTTACAATCTGGTCTCTTTGCTGGTTCGTATTCTGTTTCTTGTAGGAGCCATGCCCCGCATAGGCATGCAGGGATACCTTTTGGGCCTTTTGGCTGCCCATCTTCTTCTGGTTTTTCTCCAGATCAGAAGAATCCTCTTTTTTACATCCTTATCCTTTGATCCGAAAAAAAGCATTCTGATACCGGCTCTTCTTGGATTATGCGCTGCATTTCTGTCTCAAATCATCCAATCTGAGCTTAAAATAATGTTTCATATCCAACCTGTTTTTGAACTGATGATTACCTGCACACTTTTTGTAACCCTCTATTTTACAGGCTTTTACCTCCAATTCCGCAAAGACACATGATATGATGCTAAAGGACAAATGGACACAAAATACATGTTTGCATGTATTTTATGTCCATTTGTCCCTTAGCATCATATTCTCAAATACTATCCTCTCAGCTTACGTCGCTGCTTTAGCTAAATCAGCGTTTTTATATGGTATAATCCGTCCAATCATATGGGGTTGTCTGGTATACATAGTAATTCAACCAGTTGGTATAAAGTGTATTTCCATGACAGCGCCATGATTTGATTGGCCGATTACTTGGGTTATCATCTTCATAATAATGAACCGGAATATCCGGATTCATATCTTTATCAAGGTCTCTCTTGTATTCCTTGTCTAATGTAAGAACATCATATTCCGGATGTCCGGTTACAAAAATCTGCTTTCCTTCTTCTGCCATAATAATAAATGGACCGACTTCGTCAGAATCAGCCAGAATAGTAAGTTCATTACAATTCCGGATTTCCCAGCGGTCTGCTTCTGTAAATCTGGACTGTGGTGCATAGAACCGGTCATCAAAGCCTCTCACAAGAGGTGTTCTTCTATGTAAGGTCCGGTGCTCATATACCCCGGAAAGTTTCTTCGGCAGATTTTTCTTATGAATTCCGTAATGATAATAAAGTCCGGCCTGTGCTGCCCAGCAAATATGGAACGTAGAAGTGACATGAGTCTTAGACCATTCCATAATCTCAGTCAATTCATCCCAGTAATCCACTTCTTCAAATGGTTTTAATTCAACCGGTGCTCCGGTAATAATCATACCGTCAAAACGATGATCCTTCACTTCATCAAAAACCGTATAAAATGCTTCCATATGAGAAGCCGGCGTATTCTTGGACTGATGCATCTTTGTCCGAAGGAAAAGGACATCCACCTGTAACGGGGTATTGGATAAACTTCTTAACAGATGAAGTTCTGTATCCTGCTTAATCGGCATTAAATTCAAAATGATGATCTTCAGAGGACGAATGTCCTGGGACATGGCTCTGCCCATATCCATGACAAATATATTCTCGTCTTCTAATATTTTTTTTGCTGGTAAATCACTGTCAATTCGTATTGGCATAGTCTCACTCCCTATTTCTACATAATAGTACATATTGTAGCACAGAAAACATGAAAAATCAAACCAAAAACTGTTATTTTTCAATCAATTCCAGGAATTCTTCTTCTGTCAAAATAGGAATATTCAGCTCTTTTGCCTTTTTATTTTTGGAAGATCCTGACATATTATCATTATTGATCAGATAATCTGTCTTTCCGGTCACACTTCCTGTCACTTTGCCTCCCAGTTCTTCAATTTTTGCTTTCAGTTCATTTCTGTTTTTAAAATGATTCAAAGAGCCGGTAATCACAAAGGTTTTTCCGGTAAGTGTTTGTTCTTCTTTTGTGTCTTTTGGAATAATAAGACTGATTTCTTCCAATAACAAATCAACCATTCGACGGTTATGATCATTTTCGAAATAATCAATCATACTTTGCCCAATCACTTCACCGATTCCATCGATTGCCACCAGTTCTTCCAGAGAAGCGTTTCTGATTCCGGCAAAATCATAGTGAAATTCTTTACAGATTAATTTGGCATTGGAAAGACCGATATTTAAAATCCCCAGACTGTAAAGAAAATTCGGCATCATGACATTTCTGCTCTTTTCAATGGATTTCATCAGATTATCAAAGGATTTCTGTCCAAACCCTTCCATTTCTTTGATCTGCTCTTCATACTGATTCAAATGAAACAAATCCGGCAATTCTTTGAGAAATTCTTTCTCAATCATTTTATTTAACGTTGCTTCCGATAACCCGTCCATATTCATGGCATCCCGGCTGACAAAATGAGCGAACAGCTTTATTTTTTTTGCACTGCAAAGGCTATTGGTACAATAAAGCACTTTGATTCCATTAGTTTCTTTGATCTGGGTCTCTCCGCCGCATGCCGGACAATGAGCCGGATAAGGAAGATTCCCGCTTCTCGTAAAATTCTCTGCAACCTGAGGAATAATCATATTGGCTTTATAAACACTGATTTCATCTCCAATTCCCAAAGAAAGGCTCTCTACAATACTGATATTATGAAGACTTGCCCGGCTGACCGTGGTTCCTTCCAACTCAACCGGTTCAAAAATAGCAACCGGATTAATCAACCCTGTTCTGCTCGGACTCCATTCCACTTCTGTCAGTCTGGTTTTTGCCAGTTCATCGGCCCATTTAAAAGCAATGGAATTTCGGGGGAATTTTGCAGTCCGGCCTAAAGAACGGCCATATACCACATCATCATAAGTCAACACAAGACCATCCGACGGCAGATCCATCTCTTTAATCTGATTGGAAAACCAGGAAATCGTATTTACAATATTTTCTTTCTTTACCTTTTTATATTCCACCACATCAAAACCAAGACCGGAAAGCCATTCAAAATCTTTTTCTACGGAAACAGAAACTCTATCCTCGGCACTGACGAGATTGAAGGCATAAAAATTCACCTTTCT
>JALEPU010000030.1 GCA_022766905.1 Lachnospiraceae bacterium | reverse complement strand
GAACAGGAGAATCACCTCTGGCAGATATTGAAGAGTGGGTCAACACAACCTGTCCTTGCTGTGGAAAACCGGCAAAGAGAGAAACCAATACTATGCCGCAGTGGGCAGGATCTTCCTGGTATTTCCTCCGTTATGTGGATAATAAAAATGACAAAGAACTGGTATCAAAAGAAAAAGCAGATAAATATCTGCCGGTCGATATGTATATCGGCGGCGTAGAGCATGCTGTTCTTCACCTGCTTTATTCCAGATTCTACACCAAGTTCTTATATGATATTGGTGTTATTGATTTTGATGAACCATTTAAGAAATTGTTCAATCAGGGTATGATTACCGGTAAGAACGGTATCAAGATGAGTAAGTCCAAAGGAAATGTAGTTTCTCCGGATGATCTGGTAAGAGATTATGGATGTGACTCCTTACGACTTTACGAATTATTCGTTGGTCCTCCGGAACTGGATTCTGAGTGGGATGAGAGAGGAATTGATGGAGTATTCCGTTTCCTCAACCGTTTCTGGAAACTAATTACATCCCAGAAAGATTTAAATGCAGCTCCATCTAAAGAAGTAACCAAGCTTTGCCATAAGATGGTATACGACATTACAAATCGTCTTGAAAACTTCAGCTTAAATACAGTAATCAGTGGTTTCATGGAATACAATAATAAATTTATTGAGCTTTCCAAAAAACAGGGTATTGATATTGAGACTCTGAAGGTAATGACCATCCTGATTGCACCATTTGCACCTCATGTCGGTGAGGAATTATGGGAGCAGTTGGGCGGAACAGACAGCGTTTTCCATCAGACATGGCCGGAATATGATGAAGAAGAAATGAAGGATGACGAAGTAGAAATCGCTGTTCAGATCAACGGTAAGACAAAATGTACCATCAGCATTTCAACTGATGCAGCAAAGGAAGATGTATTGGCTCAGGCAAAAGAAGCGTTAGGAAACAAACTTACCGGTACAATCCGCAAGGAAATTTATGTTCCGGGCAGAATTGTCAATATTGTTGCAAAATAAGAAAAGTGAAGATATTTAAATAGAACCAGCACAATCTGTCCGAAGGACAGATTACAATAAACGCATAAGGATCAAACCTTCAGCATTAAATGTTGTAGATTTGATCCTTTTATGCATTTCAGAAAAACTCTGGCTATATGGTCCATAACTTGGTACAATAGGAGAAAAGTAAGGGCTTGTTCCTAAAAAGAAAGGACAGATTGTTATGAGAATTGCAGTTGTGACCGGGGCTTCCAGCGGCCTTGGGAAAGAGTACATCAGACAGATTGCAGATAAAATGCCGAAGCTTGACGAGATATGGGCGATTGCGATTTGCCTGCCCTATATGAAAGCGAAGAGCCGTATTCTGGAGATTTGTTCTACGGCAGCATTCCAGCCCTTCCAGTACCTGAATGTGTATGCTGCTTCAAAAGCTTTTTTATATCGATATTCCAGGGCTTTGGCAGTTGAACTGAGAAGTAGAAAGATCACAGTAACAGCAGTGTGTCCTTACTGGATCAAGGATACGGAATTTATTCCAATTGCCAGACAAAATTCGGATGACAAAATGATTCGAAGAATCTGATGATGGTAAAAAAAGACAAAAAAAGAAAGCTGAAAATGGGACTTGAACCCACGACCCCTTCATTACGAGTGAAGTGCTCTACCAACTGAGCTATTTCAGCATTTACAACGTTTATATTTTACTATAGATAATCAGAAAATGCAAGAATTATTTTTAACAGAAACGCGAATAAAAGAGAAAAAATTGCTGAAAAAGGGGTGCATGTGATGTGCACCCCAAAATAATGCCTTTTGCTTAGGCTATTTATTGCTATCATTATACAATCTGACTTTTTGCAATGAATATCGGGAAGGAATCGGTTCCTTTCAGATCTTTTCCTTCTGAAATCGTTACATTCTTATCGGTAATTGTATATTCTACGCTGGCACCTGCTTCTACAACTGTATCCTGCATTAAGATACAGTTCTTAACCTTGGCCCCTTTGCCTACCTTAACACCTCGGAAGAGAATACTGTTTTCAACTTCGCCTTCGATAACGCATCCGTCTGCAACCATGATATTCGTTGCTTTTGCGCCTGTGATGTATCGGGTTGGATTATCATCACGAATCTTTGTATAAACCGGGTTAGCTGCAAATAATGCCTGAAGATTTGCTTCATCCAGAAGTTTCATATTCTCGTTGAAGTAGCTCTTCATATCCGTAATTCTTGCGGTGTAACCATCGAATTTGTAAGCCTGAACATTTAACTTATCCAGCTGAGGGATCAGAACGTCACGCTCTAAATATACGTTTCCTCTTACAAAAGCAGTATTTACCAGATCAATCAATAATTCTCTCTCGATGACATAGATATTCATGGAGAAATTCTTTACGCCGGATTCTCTCAGATTAATCTTAATATCCTGGATTCTTCCGTCTTCGATATCAAAGGTGTAGAAAGATCCTTTGTTGTTATTATCACTGTCGATGACACTCTTTGGCAGCTCGGATTCTGTGTAAGCGATTGTTACATCAGCACCACTTGCAATATGAGCTTCGATCATATCTTTAAAATCAAAGTTCACTGCAAGGTTAGCATCAGTCATAACCACATATTTTTCTTTCTGTGCTTTTAAGAAACGAAGAATACTTGCCAATGCATCAATTCGATGATTATAAACGGTAATGGTTTTTTCCGCAAAAGGAGGAATAATGTTAAGTCCTCCGTTCTTACGGGTTAAATCCCATTCACGACCAGATCCTAAATGATCCATCAGGGAGAAATAGTTTTTACGAACAGGAATCGTAATATTATCAATGCCGCAGTTTACCATGCTGGATAAAATAAAGTCGATCAGACGGTAACGTCCTGCAAATGGGATGGAAGCCATCAGTCGATCGGTAACCAATTCCGGAACGAGGGCATCATAAGAATTTGGGAAAATAATACCCATTGCATCTGCATTAGAATTTACCATTGTACTTCACCATCCTTTACATTAGCATTGACCATAGCATTTGGTCCAATTTTGGCGTCATCGCCGATATATACACCGGAACCGACGGTAGCAACACCTTTTTCTGTCTCTGTAGGCATAGCTCCAACCGTTGCATTTTCACCGATTACAACGTTTTCAGCAACGATACAATGTTTTACAACAGCACCGGATTTGATGACAGTACCGCCCATTACGACAGCATCTTCTACTTCAGCACCGGCTTCTACTTTTACACCGGAGAATAAAATAGAATGTTTTACATTCCCGTCGATACGGCAACCATCTGTAATCATAGAGTTTTCAACAACAGCGTTTGTTCCGATACGATGACCGGTCATACCACTGTTGCGGCTGTAAATCTTCCAGTTCTCATCGAACAGGTTAATGCCGCTGTGTTCAGGATCCAGAACTTCCATGTTGGCTTCCCATAAAGAAGAAATGGTTCCTACGTCTTTCCAGTATCCGCTGAAATGATAAGCGTACATACTACGACCATCTTTCAGAAGGTTTGGAATAATATTGTTACCAAAGTCGTTCTCAGACTCAGGATCAGCTTCATCTTCTATCAAATATTTTTTCAGGATATCCCAGTTGAAAATATAGATACCCATAGAAGCAAGGTTAGACTTTGGATTTGCTGGTTTTTCCTGGAACTCTGTAATCTTGTCGTTCTCATCTGTAACCATCAAACCAAAACGGGATGCTTCATCCCATGGAACTTCCATAACCGCTACACTGAATTCAGCACCTTTTTCCTTATGGAATTTCAGGAAATCGCTGTAATCCTGTTTACAGATCTGGTCACCGGAAAGGATGATGACATACTGTGGATTGTAACGTTCAATAAAAGGAATGTTCTGATAAATTGCATTGGCGGTACCTTTGTACCAGTCAGAGCCGGATGCCTGCTGATAAGGCGGCAGGACATGAACTCCACCATGAAGACGGTCTAAATCCCATGGCTGACCGTTGCCTATGTACTCATTCAGTACCAGTGGCTGATACTGGGTAAGAATACCAACTGTATCAATACCGGAGTTTACGCAGTTCGATAACGGGAAGTCGATAATACGATATTTTCCGCCAAAAGGAACTGCTGGCTTTGCTAGATTCTGTGTCAGAGCATATAATCTGGAACCCTGACCACCGGCAAGAAGCATTGCAATCATTTCTTTTGCCATAAATATTTCCCCCTTAAGGTTAATAGTATTTTTATGTATAAAATTTTACCACATTTTCTGAGAAAAAAATAGGTTTTTTGTTGAAAAATATGAAAAAATATTTTGGCCTGGGGATAAAATCAAAAAAATATTTATAAAGTACACAAAAAAGAGAAAGAAATGGAAAGAATTTCTACTCTGATTTTAGACTAAATAATCAACGAAAACTGCAAAATTTTAAGGGGAAATAGTTAAAAAAGGGAAAAACATTGGATTTAAACAAGAAAAAGAGGAGGTTTCTACTTAAAAATTGAAAGTATTTGAAATAAAACCTTCATTTTTCTTGCTAAAATTAAGTTATTATGATAGAATTCTTTTTGTGTAAAAGCTGTCACAGTAATTTATTAAAGTGTTATCATTTTAGGACGGCTGACTCGTTTTATGTTTAAGTGAAAGGCAGCCTTATGACTGCAAGTGTTTAAGGAGGTACTATTATTATGTCTTATGTTGATGAAGTCATCGAATCAGTGGTGAAAAAGAACCCAAGTGAACCAGAATTCCATCAGGCAGTAAAGGAAGTATTAGAATCCCTTCGTCCAGCAATTGAAGCAAACGAAGAAGTGTATAAGAAAGAAGCTTTATTAGAGCGTCTGGTTGAGCCGGAACGTCAGATTAAATTCCGGGTACCATGGGTAGATGATAAAGGACAGGTTCAGGTAAATACAGGATACAGAGTTCAGTTCAATAGTGCAATCGGACCATACAAGGGAGGATTAAGACTTCACCCATCCGTTAATCTTGGTATTATCAAATTCCTTGGTTTTGAACAGATTTTCAAGAACTCTTTAACCGGTCTGCCAATCGGCGGCGGCAAAGGCGGAAGCGATTTTGATCCGAAAGGAAAGTCTGACAGAGAAGTAATGGCATTCTGCCAGAGCTTTATGACAGAATTATGTAAACATATCGGAGCAGATACAGACGTACCTGCAGGTGATATCGGAACAGGTGCTCGTGAGATTGGATATATGTTTGGACAGTATAAGAGAATTCGCGGTGTACACGAAGGTGTGCTGACAGGAAAAGGTTTATCCTATGGCGGATCTTTAGCAAGAACAGAGGCAACCGGTTATGGACTCTTATATCTGACTCAGGAGATGCTTAAGATGAACGGACATGATATTACAGGCAAAACAGTTGTAGTATCCGGCTCCGGTAATGTGGCAATTTATGCGACAGAGAAAGCACAGCAGTTAGGTGCAAAAGTTGTAACAGTCAGTGATTCTACCGGATGGGTTTATGATCCGGACGGAATTGATGTAGAAGTATTAAAAGAGATTAAAGAAGTAAATCGTGCAAGATTAACAGAATATATCAATTACAGACCAAATGCGCAGTATCACGAAGGACGTGGTGTATGGAGCATCCCATGTGACATTGCACTTCCATGCGCAACTCAGAATGAATTATTCTTAGACGATGCAAAACAGTTAGTAGAGAATGGATGTATTGCAGTAGCGGAAGGTGCTAATATGCCTACTACTCTGGATGCAACCGAATATCTGCAGAACCATGGCATCTTATTTGCACCTGGCAAAGCTGCAAATGCAGGTGGTGTAGCAACTTCTGCCCTTGAGATGACACAGAACAGTGAGAGACTGAACTGGTCTTTCGAAGAAGTAGATACCCGTCTGAAACGTATCATGGTAGACATCTGCCACAATATGGCTGATGCGGCAGAAAGATACAATGCACCGGGCAATTATGTTGTAGGAGCAAATATCGCCGGATTCGAGAAAGTAGCAGATGCTATGATGGCTCAGGGTGTATGCTAATTAAGAATTTCTAAGATAAAGATTAGATTATATGAAGAAGTCCTGGAAATGTGGAATTTCCAGGACTTTTTTGTGCACGTATTATAATCTCTTATTCTTTGATTAAGAAAAGCGGCTGACCGAATTCTACGGTCTGTTCATTGGATACCAGGATCTCTTTAATTACTCCATCGAATTCACATTCAATTTCGTTCATCAGTTTCATGGCTTCTACGATACCGATTACCTGGCCCTTTTTCACCTGATCGCCTACCTGGACAAAAGGAGGCATGTCCGGAGCAGGGGAAGTATAAAAGGTTCCGATCAGAGGGCAGGTCATTGTCTTAACAGAAGGGTCAGCAACAGGTGCTGCAGATTCTTCTTTGACAGCTGAAGTGCTTACCGGCTCAACGGCTGCCGTAACAGAAGCCGGAATCGCCTCTGCCTGAACAGTGATTGTTTTATTATTTTCTATTTTAATTTCAGTATCTCCTTTTTTATAGGAGAATTTGGTCATGCCGGTTTCGGACATCTTGTCCATTAAATCCATAATTATTTCAAAATTCATATCTGTTTACCTGCTTTCTAATAATTTATCAATGCTGACTAATTTAACGCTTAAAACGAAAATCTCAGCGGCAACGGCAAGATCTTCTGGTGTTGGGAAAGTAGGTGCAATACGGATATTGCTGTCAGAAGGATCTTTTTTGTATGGATAAGTTGCACCTGCGCCTGTCATGACAACACCGGCTTCTTTTGCCTTGGCAACAATGGCTTTTGCACATCCTGGAAGAGCATCAAAGGAAATGAAATAACCTCCTTTTGGTGCAATCCAGCTACCGATGCCAAGGCCGCCCAGTTCTTTGTCCAAAACATCTAATACAGCCTCAAATTTAGGCCGCATGATATCAGCTTGTTTTTTCATATGTTCCATTAAGCCATCATAGTTTTTAAAATAACGTACATGGCGAAGCTGATTGATTTTGTCATGACCAATGGTCTGAAGTGTCAGCTGCTTTTTAATATATTCCAGATTTGCTTTGGAAGAAGCAAGTGCTGCAATACCGGAACCAGGGAAAGATACTTTGGAAGTAGAACCAAATTTATAAACCATATCCGGATTACCGGCTTTTTCACATTCTTTTAAAATGTCAAGAAGGACAGCTTTTTCATCAAAATATAAATGATGAATACAATATGCGTTGTCCCAGAAAATTCTGAAATCAGAAGCAGCCGGTTTTAAATTTGCAAAACGTCTTACCGTCTCATCGGAGTAGGTGATGCCCTGTGGGTTGGAATACATTGGCACACACCAGATTCCCTTGATGGCATCATCTTCACTGACTAATTTTTCTACCAGATCCATATCCGGTCCATCTTCAGTCATAGGAACATTGATCATCTCAATGCCAAAATGTTCACAGATGGCGAAATGACGGTCATATCCGGGAACAGGACAGAGCCATTTTACCTCAGGCAGTTTCATCCATGGAGTACTGCCCATAACACCGTGAGTCATAGAACGGGAAATTGTATCATACATAATATTTAAACTGGAATTACCATATATAATAACCTGATCAGCAGGGGCATCCATCATGGCACCCATCAGTTCCTTGGCTTCTGGGATTCCGTCTAAGACGCCGTAGTTTCTACAGTCAGTACCATTTTCACTTTTTAATATAGAAGAACTTGTTAAAACATCCAGCATATCCATAGCAAGATCAAGCTGAGTTGCTGCTGGCTTTCCTCTGGACATATCAAGGGATAACCCTTTTGCTTTGACATCTTCATACTCAGAGGTAAGCTGTTCTTTTAGTGCCATCAGTTCTTCTGTCGTCATTTCGTTATATGATTTCATGATAAACCTCCTATTATCATACCTACTTTCATGCATCTTTTGTTATTGTAAGGGTGATATGAGAGTGTGTCAAGCTTTTCTTTCATAAAAACACTTGAAAGTTTAATTTTTTCTTACATTTTCTTTCGAATTTGAAGTTTATATCACATTTTCATGCAAAATATGATAAAGTAGATAAAAAATATTGTTAAATTTTTCTTATTTGACAGAAAACACAGTATTTGTTACACTAATCAACATGAGATGCTATGTTTACTAACAGGGGAAACACTGTTTCTTTATGCATGAATGATAATGTGAGGGTATTGAAAGTTGAAGAATGAACAATTTAAACGAATTATTATTTTCCTGGAGACATTAGGTTTGATTGCCGGGCTTACGTTTATGTTCTGGTTTGTCTGGGAATATATCTATAGTGATATGATTCCAAATCCTTTCTGGAGGAGAGGAAACTGGGCAGTAGTAGCGTTATATGCTATCTTGTTGTTTTGTTTTAATAAATTATATGGAGGAATCCGAATTGGTTATCTGAGGGTGATGGATGTTTTGTTTTCCGAAGTTTTATCGGTCTGCATTGTCAATGTCATCACTTATATACAGTTATGCTTGATTGGACGATGGAGATGGCTGTCTCATTTGAAGCCTCTGGCGATGATGATGGGATTTGAGCTTATTTTTATTGTGGCCTGGGTATTTTTAAGCAGATGGATTTATTATACTCTTTACCCGCCTCGTAAGATTCTTCTGATCTATGGGGACCGACATCCGGGAGATCTGATTTTAAAAATGCAGAGCAGAGATGATAAATATGATATTGAAAAAGCCCTTCATTTGAGTGTGGGAATGGATAAAATCAAAAAGGAAATTCTGGAATATGAAGGAGTTGTGATTTATGACATGCCTTCCCACGAACGAAATCTGATTTTGAAATACTGTTTTGATCAGGAAATCAGGGCTTATCTGGTACCAAAGATTTCTGACGTAATCATTATGAGTACGGAAAGTATTCATTTATTTGATACACCCCTTCTTTTGTCCAGAAATGTAAGTATGAATGCGGAGCAGATGTTTCTAAAAAGAGTAGTGGACATTGTTGGTTCTCTGGCCATGCTGATTGTCAGTTCTCCTTTTATGCTTTTGTTTGCTCTTTTGATCAAACTATATGACAAGGGACCTGTATTTTACAAGCAGGAGAGACTTACCCTGGATGGTCAGATTTTCATGATTTATAAATTCCGGACGATGATTGTAGAGTCTGAAGAGACTTCGGGTGCAAGATTATGCCGGAAAGATGATGACAGAATTACACCGGTGGGAAAATTTCTTAGAAGAACTCATCTGGATGAACTGCCGCAGATTTCTAATATTTTAAAAGGCGAGATGTCTTTAGTCGGACCGAGACCGGAGCGGCCCTCCATTGCGGCAGAATATAAGGAGTCCATTCCTGAATTTGATTATCGCCTGAAAGTAAAAGCTGGATTGACCGGATATGCACAGATTTATGGAAAATACAATACAACTCCTTATGATAAATTAAAGCTGGATTTATTTTATATCCGTAATTTCTCAATCTGGCTGGATTTTAAATTATTACTGCTTACCTTTAAAGTGCTGTTCCAGAAAGAAAATACGGAAGGTGTGGATGCGAGCCAGGTAAATGCGATCAAAGAAGGCGCTGCAGTAGAAGAGGAGTTCCATATAGAAAATATCAGGACGGAGGCAGATCATGAATGATAATCCGATTGTTTCAGTTGTTATGCCTGCATACAGATGTGAGGATACGATTGGACAGGCCATAGAATCTGTCCTTTGTCAGGAAGTTCCTTTGGAATTGATTGTGATTAATGATTGCTCTCCGGACAAGCTGGATGAAGTGATGGATGTTTACCAGGAAGACGAGAGAATCATTTATGTAAAAAATTCCGAAAATCTTGGGGTAGCGGCGTCCAGAAACAGAGGCATTGAGATGGCCCGGGGATCTTATATCGCATTTTTGGATTCCGATGACTGGTGGCTTCCGGGTAAACTGGAGAAACAGCTTAAAAAACTGCAGGAAGAAAAAACAGTGCTTTGCTCTACAGGAAGGCAGCTTCGAACTTTTGATGGAAAGGATACGGGGAGATATGTGCCGGTAAAAGAGCAGGTAACTTACAGGGATCTTCTTTCTCATAATTCCATTTCCTGTTCTTCTGTCCTGGTAAAAAAATCGGTGATTGAAGAATTTCCGATGGAACATGACGAATGTCATGAAGATTATATAACCTGGCTTCAGATTTTGAGAAAATACGGATGTGCCAGTGGGATTGATGAACCATTTCTTCAGTATCGGATGAGTGCAGACAGTAAGTCGGGAAATAAACTGAAATCTGCCCGGATGACTTTTCAGGTGTACCGTCATATGGGATACGGATGGTTGGTATCCTGCCTGTATTTTATCTCCTATGCTTTCCATGGCATGAAAAAGTATTTTTGGTGAAAACTATTGAATTCTAAGGAGTTACGTGATAAAATGACGGCAGTTATAGACCAAAAAGAAAGACTGACCGGGTAGCAAAAAATATTAGAAATGAGGGATACGATTATGAAACGTGTAATCACTTATGGAACTTTTGACCTTTTACATTATGGACATATTAACCTGCTGGAAAGAGCAAAAGCTTTGGGCGATTATCTGGTAGTTGCAATTTCTACCGATGAATTTAACTGGAATATGAAACAGAAGAAATGTTACTTCTCTTATGAGGACAGAAAAAGAATGGTGGAAGCACTTCGTTGTGTGGATCTGGTTATTCCGGAGACTTGCTGGGAACAGAAAACAACTGACGCGCAGGAGTATAAGATTGATACTTTTGTAATGGGAGATGACTGGGAAGGTAAGTTTGATTTTATGAAAGATTACTGTGAAGTGGTATATCTTCCAAGAACTCCTGAAATCTCTACCACTCAGATCAAACAGGATATTAAAGGAATGGAAGTAAAAAAATAAATCATGCAGCGGGGATCTGACATGATATTGTCAATCCCCTTGTTTTGTGCTATGATAAAGGGCGATAGGCATTCCTATCGGAGACAAAAAGCCGCAAAGGGCAGTCAAAAAGACAGGCCTCCTAACACATGCGGCTTTTTGGCTTTTGAAGAGAACGATAATGAATGATTTACGAAAGAAAGAGGTGGGAACATGGCGGTTAAGTCCGTTAAGGAAAAAGACCAGAAACATCGGATAGGACTGATTCTTGCTTTGATTCAGCTTATATTAACAGTTGTATTTGTTGGCTTTATCTGCGTTTTGAATCTTCTGGCTACATCATATGTGGCAATTATTGGTGTTGTTCTTGCACTGATCTGGCTGATTGTACTTTTGACTCAGTTTACCAATAAGATGCATATAGGCGGTAAAGTCGTTTCTATACTTATGTGTGTTGTACTGGGATTTGGTGCCTATTATATGGTACATGCCAATAGTATGATTGAAGGTATTACAAGTGCAGATTATAAGATTGATAAAATGGTTGTCATGGTTATGAAAAATGATCCGGCAGAGACTTTAAATGACGCAGCATCTTATAAGTTTGGTATTCAGTCTGTCAATGAAAGAGAAAAAACAGATAAGGCAATTTCTGAGATTGAAAGTAAGCTGGATGTCACTTTAGACACTGTAGAATTCGATGATTTAAATAGTCAGATTCAGGCTTTATATGATGGTAAGGTTCAGGCAATTATTATAAATGAAGGTATGAAAGGTCTGATAGAAGATCATTTTGATACTTTCTCCGATGATACAAAGAGCCTGGAAGATATTGAAATCAAGACACAGGTTGAAAAAGCAAGAGATTTGGATGTGACAAAGGATACGTTTAACGTATATATTTCCGGTATTGATGTTTATGGAGATATTTCCACAAACAGCCGCAGTGATGTGAATATCATTGCAACGGTAAATCCACAGACCAGACAGGTTCTGCTTACAACGACACCAAGAGATTATTATGTGGTATTTCCGAATGTAACAGGCGGATCCAAAGATAAACTGACTCATGCAGGAATTTACGGTGTGGACTGTTCCATGTCTACTCTGGAAGAGTTGTATGGCGGAATTGATATTGATTATTATGTACGTGTCAACTTCAGCGGTGTAGAGAAGATTATCGATGCTATTGGCGGCATTACGGTTCACTCTGATTATGCGTTTACGACGCACTTAGCGCCATACTATAGTTTCCAAAAAGGAGACAATGAAATGGATGGCAAAGAAGCATTGGCATTTGCCAGAGATCGTAAGAGCGTTCCGGGCGGCGAGCGCCAGAGAGGAAAGAATCAGCAGCAGGTTATTAAGGGAATGATTAAAAAAGTTTGTTCCCCTGCTATCCTGACCAATTATACAAAGATCATGAAGGCAGTTTCCGGCTGTATCCAGACCAATCTGAGCGACGAACAGCTGAAAGCACTGGTAAAAGACCAGACGGAATCTGGAGCAGATTGGAATATTGTTTCCTTAAGTGCAGACGGTAAAAATGCAAGAGAATATTGTTATTCTTATCAGGGCAAGTCTTTGTATGTTATGGAACCGGATTATGACACCATCGAATACATTGAGAAAGTAATGCAGAAAGTATACGATGGAGAGATTCTTACGGAAGAAGACGAAAAAGGAATGCCGGCAACACAGGAAGATTAGTTGAAAAGTTGAAAAGAAATATATTTGAAAAAATACTTTGCTTTTTGGAAAAATAAGAAGCAGTTACGTTCATGCAAGTGAGATACAAACCTCTCCGCAACTCGTTTTACTCGGACAAGCGGAACCGGTTTGTACTTAGCATGAACGTAACTGCTTTATTTTTCACAAAAATCGCAGATATTTTTTCAAATTATATTTCTTTTCCTTATAAAATGAGCGAAGAACCATCACGATCTGTCCGAAGGACAGATAAAACCAAACGCGAAAGGTCGAATCTGCAGCATATATGTTGCAATTCGACCTTTCTGCGTTTTAAAAAACTCTTACAGAGTTTTTTGTGATGGTTCTTTTATGAAATTGGAAAAGGGCCAACAGTCTGAAACCAGGAGGGGATAAGAACGAAAAACATTTAAAAACATCAATCAATAATACTTCAAGATCACATTTTTCCCCATTTCCATGGTGGATTTTTTGATTTGTTCGACCAGATTCATGCGGATGCTTAAATCGAAGGGCAGGTCGGGGCTTTGGTGGGCTTCGTTGATTGCTTTTCCGACATAAAGATATAAGTCAGTGCATTCTTCGATGATTAGTTTTGCCAGGCGGGAAGCTCCGTTGTCTTCGTCTAAAGCAAGGAAGAAATCCACATCTACGTCGTCGGAAAGATATTGTTTTAGAAGGCTTAGTGCCTTTCCTAAGGTGAGTACGCCCTCGGTGACCAGATCAAGACCTTTGATTTTGGCAGTTGGAGGGACATCGGAATTTGCATCGGTAATTTCTGTTTCAATTTCTTTTCCCAGATAACGGGCTGCAATGTTGGCAGAAGTACCACCGCAGACAATGTGTTTGCCTTCCCCGCTCATGAACTCGGTCATTAAGGTTTCGTCATCTTCTTTGGAAGCCGGAGGACCGGTGAAGATGTGAAGAACTTTTCGTTCAATGATTCTTGTGACACAAACAGTTGTGTCATCTCCCGGTTTTTGCATGTATAAATCATCACAGGCCTGAGAAAGCATGGCGCAAAGACGTTTGGCGGATAAGGTGTCTTTGGTACATTTCAGGGTATATTCTGCCATACTTTCCCAGGTCCAGCCCAGATTCAGAAGTTCGCCGGCACCGGCATAGATGACTCCGTCGCTCATTAGAACGAAACAGTCATTGATCTGAACCTGAAAACGGTATTCCCGGATTTCTTTTCCTTCGATCATTCTTGTTTCAAATGGAATCGAAACAATTTTTTTATTGCGGATGAAGACACAGGAGGGATTGTCAAACTCTACCAGATAGGCTTCTCCGTTATGGAAAACCTGAAGAACGGAGAAGGTGGAATAGGCTACCTGCCGTTCTTTGCAGACGGGAAGAGTGTGGGCGATGGTCTCTACTGCGTCTTCAATGGGGGCTCCGTTTGCAAACATGGTTTTTAGAATCTGAGAAGTCAGGGTGGCTAAGATATTTGCCTTTACACCGCTCCCCATGCCGTCAGCCAGAATCGCGATATTAGAATCCGGGGTTTTTAAGAGTTCTACTTTATCGCCACAAAGTTCTTCGGAATATTTGTTTAAGCTTTTCCAGGCGACATCTACAGATACACTCATCCTTCTTCCCTCCTAATCATCGTCTTCTTCAAGAATGGAATCTCGAAGTTTGGAGAGGGTGACCTTTGTCTCTGCGGTAGTCTCGCCAAGCAGGCTGGCGATTTCCTGAGCCACCATCATCTGTTTATCAATGACACGCTGGGCCATTTCTACCGTTTCCACTTTCAGGTTATAATGGCGCATCTTTTTTTCTTCCTGCTCTGTGATATCCTGGAAAATACATAATACACAGTCAGAGTCTGGAATGTAGACACAAATCAGCATTGCGATCATATGAAGGTTGTCCAGCCGAATCTTTTTGTGAAGAATAGGCTGATGGGTATCATAGACGGTCAATACATCGGAGTGATCCATAAATTCAAACAGATAACGCTTGAGTGCTTCTGATTTTGGAAGCATCAGAACTTCTTCTGCCTTTTTATTCATGTCACAGATTTGCATATCTTTGTCAACGACCAGAATCATATTTGGGGTTGCTTCCATAACCATGTTTGCCATAGAACGGGCTTTTTCAAAGGCATAAGGAAGGCACATCTCGATTTCGGCTTTTCCCTGAGCAACTGCAATTGCTTTTTCCAGGCAGGAAGAATAACCGCAGGCACCACAGTTTAATTCCTGTTCTTTGGAATATTTTCCTGTAGAATGAAGGATTTCCTGAATTTTTTCTTCGGAAGGCAAAGGCTCCATAACCGGATGAGGGGAAAAACTTTTGTCCAGCAAAATAGTTGCCACTGCTTCTTCGTGGCAAGGCGGAATATGTCTGACCTGATCCTCAATGGTTACTCTTGCCTTGAACCGGGAAACCCCCAGTTTTTCGATTGCGGGACCTTTGATACATCCTCCTTCACATACATTTGCCTCGATAAAATAGCCTTTGATCTGTCCTTCCCTCATACCGTTTAAAAGGTCAATGACATTATTCAGGCCGTCTACATATATTTTGTGGTAATGATGATCTGGGTTTTCCTCCAGAAGAACAGAGGAAATGACCCCGCCGCTGACCGGATAAAGCTGATTAATTCCCGGTGTCGGATTATCCATTGGCATCTCCTCGCAGGATGAAATGTCAATGGATTGCTCTGCCAGCCAGTTTTCCAGTTCTGTAAAGTTTATGACTGCATCAATGTAGCCTTTTGTTCTCGTATCCCCTTCTGCTTCTTCCTTTTTGGCGATACATGGTCCAAGGAAAACAACTTTTGCATCTGGATGGAGCTGCTTGATCAGTTTCCCATGGGCAATCATAGGAGAAACAACAGGGGCAAGATATGGGGTCAGATCCGGGTAGTATTTTTCTACTAAGTCATTGACACTTGGGCAACAGGTCGTGATCATGTTTTCCAGGGTGCCGTCTCGTAAAAGAACCTGGTATGCCTTTGTAACCATAGCGGCACCTTCTGCTGTCTCACGAACCTGATAAAATCCAAGACGGTGCAAAGCATCCACCACCTGCCCCGGTTTTTTGTAAGTCAGAATACCAAGATAGGAAGGCGCAATGGAGACAATGACTTTCTCTTTTGCGTTTAGCCAGGATTTTACTCTGGAAAGATCGCTGACAAAAGTCTTGGCGTTTTGAGGACAGACTTCCAGACAGTGTCCGCATAAAATACATTGTTCCTTCATAATCTGAGCCTGACTGTTTTTTACCCGGATGGCTTTTACCGAACAGTGACGGACGCATTTATAACAGTTTTTACAGTTGGCATCTAAAAAATCAATGACTTTCATAGTATCCTCCCCGGATTTTGCAATGATCAATAATATTTCTGATTAATTTATGGTACGTTTTACATAAGTGGTATGTAAAATTTCATGGGCTTTATGGCTTCCCGGTTCACCCAGATATTCCTGATATAATTTCTGGATGGCAGGATTTTCGTGGGATTTTCGAATCGGATTTGCAGCATCCAGATCATAAAGTGCTTTGGCGCGCAGCCCGCGAAGATCCTGGAAATTACGTACAGAGGCAGGCTGCTGAGGCTGTCCGCCGCCGTTGACACATCCTCCCGGACATCCCATGATTTCAATAAAATGATAATCGGCTTCTCCATTTTTCACTTTTGTCAAAAGTTCTCTTGCATTGCCAAGGCCGCTGGCAACAGCAACCTTAATATCCATACCGGCTACAGAATAAGTAGCTTCCTTGATTCCTTTTGTCCCCCGGACATCGTGGAAATCCAGGGATGCCAGAGTTTCTCCGGTCAAGGTTTCGACAGCGGTACGAAGTGCGGCTTCCATAACCCCTCCAGTCGCTCCGAAAATGACAGCGGCTCCTGTGGCTTCTCCCAGTGGATGATCAAAAGCTTCATCCGGAAGCTCCAGGAAACGAATGCCGAGACGTTTGATCAATCTGGCCAGTTCCCTTGTTGTAATGGCAATATCCACATCCGGAACTCCTGCTGCATTTTCATCATCCCTGCCGATTTCAAATTTCTTTGCGGTACAAGGCATTACGCTGACCGATACAATATCTTTTGGATCGATTCCCATTTTTTCCGCATAATATGTTTTCGCAATAGCACCGAACATTTGCTGAGGTGATTTGCAGGAAGATAAGTTCTCGGTCATATCAGGGAAGTAATGCTCACAGTATTTGATCCATCCCGGAGAACAGGAGGTAATCATTGGTAATACACCGCCGTTTTGTACCCGGTGCAGGAATTCTGTTGCTTCTTCCATAATGGTAAGGTCGGCAGCAAAATCAGTATCAAATACTTTATCGAAGCCGATTCTTCGAAGAGCAGCAGCCATCTTGCCTTCCACACCGGTTCCGATCGGAAGACCGAATTCTTCGCCCAAGGCTGCTCTTACTGCAGGAGCGGTCTGAACGATAACATGTTTGTTCGGATCCTGAATCGCATCAAGAATCTTATCGGTATGATCTTTTTCTGTCAAAGCTCCCGTTGGACAGACAGCAATACACTGACCGCAGGAAACACAGCTGGTTTCGCCAAGACCCATTCCGAACGGAGAACCGATATTGGTTGCAAAACCGCGCTGATTTGGTCCGATGACACCGATTCCCTGAACTTTATCACAGACAGCACTGCAGCGGCGGCAAAGGATACATTTGCTGTTGTCCCGGATCATGTGGGCTGCGGAATCATCAATGACAGAAGGTGTTTTTTCGCCATCATAGTAAGATTCATCATCGACATGAAGATCTTTGGCTAATTGCTGCAGTTCACAGTTGCCGCTTCGTACACAGGAAAGGCAGGAACGGTTGTGATTGGATAAAATCAGCTGAAGTGTTTTCTTTCTGGAATCCAGTACTTTTTTGGTATTTGTAAAGACTTCCATGCCCTCACTGATTGGATAAACACAGGAAGCTACCAGGCTTTTGGCTCCCTTTACTTCTACAACACAGATACGGCAGGCACCGATTTCATTGATTTCCTTTAAAAAACAAAGAGTTGGAATCTCGATGTTTGCATATCTTGCAGCTTCTAATATGGTAGAACCGGCAGGTGCTAAAACTTCGACACCATTTATTTTCATTTTTATATTTTCCATCTTAGCAGACCTCCCTTATTTCTTTGTAATGGCACCAAAACGACATTTTTCCATACATGCTCCGCATTTTACACATCTGGACTGGTCGATGACATGAACTTCTTTTACCCGGCCGATAATTGCGTTGTTTGGACAATTTCTGGCACAAAGGGTACATCCGCGGCACTTGTCTGCGTCGATTGTGTAAGATAAGAGAGACTTGCAGACGCCGGCAGGACATTTTTTATCTACAACATGGGCAATATACTCGTCCCGGAAATAGTGGAGGGTAGAAAGAACCGGATTCGGTGCTGTCTGTCCCAGACCGCAAAGGGAGTTTTCTTTGATATAAAGACATAATTCTTCCAGCTTGTCGATGTCTTCCAAAGTACCTTCTCCTTTTGTGATTTTATCCAGAATTTCATACATTCTTTTTGTTCCGATTCGACATGGCGTACATTTTCCGCAGGACTCATCTACGGTAAACTCCAGGAAGAACTTGGCGATATCAACCATACAATTATCTTCGTCCATTACGATCAGACCGCCGGAGCCCATCATGGAACCGATGGAGAGCAGGTTGTCATAATCAATTGGAATATCAAAGTGTTCTGCAGGAATACAGCCGCCGGAAGGACCGCCGGTCTGTGCTGCCTTAAATTTCTTACCGTTTGGGATGCCTCCGCCGATTTCTTCTATGACAGTCCGAAGTGTGGTACCCATCGGAATCTCAACCAGACCGGTATTGTTGATCTTTCCACCCAGGGCAAATACTTTGGTTCCTTTGGACTTTTCTGTTCCCATGGACGCAAACCAGTCTGCCCCATGTAAAATAATCTGTGGAATATTGGCATAGGTTTCTACGTTATTTAAAATTGTCGGACTTTCAAAAAGACCTTTTACAGCAGGAAACGGAGGTCTTGGGCGAGGCTCACCTCTGTTTCCTTCAATGGAAGTCATAAGAGCGGTTTCTTCGCCGCAGACAAAAGCACCGGCACCAAGGCGGAGATCAATGTCAAAATCAAAACCGCTTCCGAAAATATCCTTGCCTAACAATCCGTATTCCCGCGCCTGACGGATGGCAATTTTAAGACGTTCTACGGCAATCGGATATTCGGCACGTACATAGATGTATCCCTGATTTGCACCGATGGCATATCCGGCAATGGCCATTGCTTCCAGAACAACATGAGGATCGCCTTCCAGAACGGAACGATCCATAAATGCGCCCGGATCTCCTTCATCTGCGTTACAGCAGACATATTTTTGAACATTTCCTCGGTTGCCGGAGGCGAATTTCCACTTCATACCCGTTGGGAAACCGGCGCCGCCTCTTCCGCGAAGCCCGCTTTTTAAGATAGTCTCAATGACTTCATCGGGAGTCATCTCGGTCAGAACCTTTCCAAGCGCTTCATAACCATGGGTTCCGATATATTCGTCAATATTTTCCGGATCGATAATACCGCAGTTTCTAAGAGCGATTCGATGCTGTTTCTTGTAAAATTTCGTTTCGTGCAAGGATTTGATTCCTTCCGGCGTTACCGTTTCCTGATAGAGAAGACGGGTAACGATTCGTCCTTTTAATAAATGTTCACTGACGATCTCCGGAATATCTTCTTCTTTTACCATAGAGTAAAAAGCTGCTTCCGGATATACGATCATAATAGGACCTAAAGCACAAAGACCATGACAGCCGGTCTTTACCACAGCGACCTCTTCCGTAAGGTCATTTTTCTTAATTTCTTCTTCCAGTTTCTGAATGATTTTTTCGCTTCCGGAGGAAGTACATCCTGTTCCGCCGCAAACTAATACATGTGAACGATACATAATGGTTCCCTCCTATTCCTGCGATCCATTGAGTGTATATTTGGATAAAATCTGTCCGCCGATCAGGTGATGTTCCAGGACTTCCAAAGCTTTTTCAGGAGTCATATTGACATAAATGACTTTTTCCTGTCCCGGCTCTTCGATGGCGATGGTCGGTTCGTATTGGCAAAGTCCCATACATCCGCTTTGGATGACGGCAATGTGAGATAGTTTCTTTTCCTGAACAGCATCAGAGAGAGTGGTTAGGACAGGACGTGCTCCATGAGCAATCCCACAGGTATCCATGCTCACAATGACTTTCGTCATGGAACTGTCTTCGGAGCGAAATCCGACGATACCTTCCATCCGTTCCCGGATTGCTTTTAATTCTTCAAGAGATTTCATAAAATCGAGTCCTCCTCTTTGTTCTAATCCTTTTTGACTGGTGCTTAGGCATATTTTGCCAGAATATCATCAATATCATCTACCGTAAGGCGGCCGTAAACTTCGTCATTGATCAGCATGACAGGAGCAAGGCCACAGGCACCCACACAGCGGCAGGCATCTAAAGAAAACTTCCCATCCGGTGTACATTCACCGCCTGCAATGCCCAGTTTTTCCATCAGCTTGTTGTAAATATCACCGGAACCTTTTACATAGCATGCAGTTCCAAGACAGACGGAAATCTGATAACGGCCTTTTGGATTTAAGGAGAACATGGAGTAAAAGGTAACAACTCCGTAAATCTTCTCCAGAGGGATTCCGGTCTCATTGGAAATAATGGTCTGGACTTCGATCGGAAGGTAACCATAGATATCCTGTGCCTGTTGTAAAATCGGCATCAGAGCTCCCTTTTCTCCCTTAAGGTCTGCAATCACAGCAAGAAGTTTTTCTTCTTGTTCGGCGGTTCCAACAAAAGGAACAGATTGTTTCTTTGGAATCATAATAACCTCCTTTAATCAATGGTCAAACGTAGAAACAGCAACGTATTTTCTGTTTCACAAAAAATAATATGGTACATTTAGAGTA
>JALEPU010000183.1 GCA_022766905.1 Lachnospiraceae bacterium | reverse complement strand
CCATTCATATCAAGTAAATAATCATTTTCATAACTGTAATCACTTTGAATCGCCGGAAGATCTTTGTCAAAGTTCAAAAAACGATTCTGATTGCGATCCAGAAAAAGAAGCTTATTCTCATCGTTTGTATCTTCTCTGATCAAATAGAGATAAGATCCTTCTTTTCCTCCGCCGGCCCACTTTATTCCCAAAATCTCATTTTCCCGTTTTCTTTTCTTCTCTCATTGTATGAACTCTTCTCCTCTTATCTGTTTTCTTATTTAATATCATAACATTTTCACTTGAACAAGACAATAGAATAAAAACAGCAGGAAAAGGAGTTGTTGCATATAAAGATGATCAATCAAGTCCCAAATACAGCCCATAATATAAAGCAATTCTTTCGGAATTTATAAAAAGGCATCATCTGGCATAAGCGGCTGTCTGCTTTTAAATTCGCAGCAGACAGCCGCCTATGCCAGATGATGCCTTTTTTAACCAAATCCATATAGATTCCATTTAATAATATGGCAGCCTTACCGTAAACGTAGAACCAACTCCAGGCTCACTTTCAACTGAAATGGTGCCTTTATATAATTCTACGATATGCTTTACAATGGAAAGTCCAAGACCGGTACCGCCCTGTTTTCTTGATCTTCCTTTATCCACCCGGTAAAACCGTTCAAAAAGCCTTGGCAAATGTTGTCTTGGAATTCCCACACCGGTATCCGCAAATTGTAACACCAGATCTTTTTCTTCTTCCCAACAACGTATTGTCACCGTACCTTCATTGGTGTATTTTAAGCCATTATCTGCCAGATTAATAATCAACTGACGCAGACGGTTTTCGTTACACAGGTAATCCGTCACCGGTTCTTTCATGTCTTTTTGTATGACAACCTGACTCTTTCCCTTTTTCTCCAGCAATTCAATGACATTGTCGATAACAGGTTCGATTTTTACCATGGTTTTACCGGTATCTGTTCCTGATTCAATCTCTGATAGTAAAAGAATATCCTGAATGAGAGCCTGAAGCCGCTCTGCTTCAATGTCAATAATATCAAGAAAATGTCTGGAAACATCCGGGTCGTCGATTGCTCCTTCTTTTAAAGTATCCACAAAGCCTCGGATAGAAGTAAGCGGTGTTTTTAATTCGTGGGTCACATTTGAAACAAAATCTTTTCGCATGGTTTCCAGTTTTTTTACTCTTGTAATATCATCCAGAATTAAAAGAGTTCCTACTTTTTGTTTTTCATTTCGGTAAAGAGGATTTCCTTTGATCAAAATAATCTGATCTTCCCCATTTTTTTGCAAAATGGTTTCACCGCTTGCTCTTTCTTCCTCCTCTTCTACCTTACAGATCACATCCATCATTGCTTCATTGCGGAAATAGTGATACAGGGAACATCCTAACATGCTTTCCTTTTTTTCTACATCTTCGCATTGAATCAGACGGACAAATGGTTCATTAAAAAACAACAATTTTCCGCTGCTGTCAATGGCGGCCACACCGCTGCTCATGCTGGCAAGAATAGATGCTAGTTCTTCTTTCTGACTTTCTACTCTTTCCTGTTCTATTTTTAATGTCTTTGTCATTTTATTAAATGACTTAGCAAGTCTCGCCACTTCATCCTGTCCATCTACCAGAATACTGCCTTCATACTGGCCTTCTGAAATCTGTTCTGCTTTTCTTGTCATGTATTCAATCGGTTCCGTTACTTTCCGGCTAAAATAAAAGGCCAGAAACATAGCAAAGGCAATCACAGCAATCATAAGAAGAATAATAGAAAAAGTCAGCCTATTAATCAACTGGTTAAATTCATGGGCTGGTTCACTGATCCGCAAAACTCCGTAAAAGGAATCTGTCTTAACTTCCACTGCCGCATAATAATACTCAATTCCTGCTGTTTTCGAAAAGCGATGGTCTGCCCCTGTATGATTCCGAAAGGCTCTGCGAACTTCCGGACGGGTTCTGTGGTTTTCCATTCTTTCATTATCATAAACAGAATCAGCCACAACCTTTCCCTCTTCATCGATAAAGGTCATACGAAGATTAAATTTTTCAGACTGATTTTTCAGATATTCTTCCATCTCTGAAACAGAAGTAATCTTTTGCTGACAAAAAGAGTCGGCAAGAATGCAGACTCTCTGGGTCAGACTGTTTTCATTTTCACGAACCAGATAAGAAGATCCGTTTAGCAAAAAAGCAGCAGATGTAATTCCTATGCTTAATAGTACAATCAGTAAATAATTTTGGATTAATTTTCTTCTCAAATTATGACTCCTCCTGCTGGAATTTATATCCAACTCCACGAACTGTTTTGATGCAATCCGGATTCATGCCTTTTTCTTCCAGTTTTTTTCGTATATTTCGAATATGTACATCTACCGTTCTTGTCTCACCAAAATAATCATAGCCCCATACCTGTTCCAATGCCTGGTCCCTGGAAAATACAAACCCTTTATTTTTTACCAAAAGGTACAAAAGTTCAAATTCCTTTAAAGCCAAATCAAGAGGTTTGCCGTCTACCATTGCCTCCCGGGTTTCTTTGTCAATGGTAAGCCTGCCTGCATGAACCGAATCTTTATGTTCCCTCTCTTCTTCAGCAGTTGTACGCTGGCTTCTTCTTAAGACAGCTTTGATTCGGGCTGCCAGTTCATGAACTCCAAATGGTTTTGCCATATAATCATCTGCACCCATTTCCAGGCCCAGAACTTTATCAATCTCTTCGCCTCTGGCAGTCAGAAGAATTACCGGCATATCTTTTGTCTCTTTTTGGTTTCGAATCCGCTTCAATACCTCGATTCCACCCATTCCTTCCATCATAATATCCAGAAGAACCAAATCGAAGGGTTCTTTTTCCAGCAAAGCAAGAGCTTCCTCACCACTTGATACTGTGGTTACAGAAAATCCATTTTTTACCAGGTTATATTCAATTAATTCCAGAATATGTTCTTCATCATCTACAGCCAAAATCCTCTGATTTGCCATTCTAAATTCCTCGTCTTTCTTTTCTCTTTCCTATCCTTCCAGATTGCCGGTGACAATAAAATCAACCCATTTTGCGATATTAGCAGAATGATCCGCCATTCTTTCCAGATATTTTGTAATCATTAAGTATTCGATACATTGGGGAATAATCGAAGGTCTTGCTTCCATAATTCCACTTAACTCATTGACCAGCTGATGAAAAAATCCATCTACCACATCGTCCTGTTCTACTACTTTTCTGGCTCCCTGTGCATCCTGATTCACAAAAGCCATAATCACATCATTGACCATTCCTTTCATCGCCTGTCCCATATAAAACAGGTTTTTCGGCGGATCAATTCTTTCCTGTACGCAAAGGCGTAAAATATAAGAAGAAATATCCGAACAATGATCTGCGATTCTTTCCAAATCTGTAACAAGCTTCATAATTGAGGTAATACGACGAAGATCAGATGCCACCGGCTGCTGCTTTGCAATCAGATCAATACATTCTTTCTCAATCTGAAGTTCCAGTTCGTCAATCTGATCGTCTCTGGACATAATGTTGTGTGCCACATCATCCCGAAGCTCTTCTAAATTTTTCAGAGTCATATTAATCGATGTTTCCAGGATTGTTCCCATCTTAATGACCTGTCTGTTTAATTTATCTAACTCTTCCAGATATACAATTCTGGTTCCCATATGCTACTTCCTTTCCAACTAATCAAAATCTTACCATATCGATGACGCGAAATCAAATCACCGCTGTAAAAATATTTTTTTCTTTAATAATCAACCAAACCGACCTGTAATATAATCTTCTGTCCGCTGATCCCTTGGGTTGTGAAAGATCTGGCTGGTGTCATCAAATTCTACTACTTCCCCTGTCAGGAAAAATGCAGTTTTATCTGAAATTCGGCTTGCCTGCTGCATATTATGGGTTACCATAACAATTGTATAATTCTTTTTTAATTCTACCGCAAGATCTTCAATTTTTAAAGTGGAAATTGGGTCCAATGCAGAAGTTGGTTCGTCCATTAAGATAACTTCTGGTTCAACTGCCAAAGCTCTGGCAATACAGATTCTCTGCTGCTGACCACCGGATACACTTAAAGCACTTCTTTTTAACCGGTCTTTAACCTCTTCCCAAATAGCTGCCTGTTTTAAACTTTTTTCCACAATTTCATCTAAAACCGCTTTTTTCTTAATGCCATGGATCCTTGGTCCATAAGCTACATTATCATAAATAGACATTGGAAAAGGATTTGGCTGTTGAAATACCATTCCAACTCTTGTTCTTAACTTGGTTACATCGATCTGGTCATAAATATCTACGTCATCCAAATAAATCTTTCCTGTAATTTTTACATTAGATACCAGATCATTCATTCGATTGATGGTTTTTAAAAATGTAGATTTTCCGCAGCCGGATGGGCCGATAAATGCAGTAATTTCATGTTCCGGAATTTCCATATCCACATCTTTTAATGCATGAAAATCTCCATAATATAAATTTAAATTCTGTACTGAAAATTTTGCCTGATTTTTCATGTTTTTCCCCTTTTCTTAGGATTCCTGATTTGACATGTATTTTTTGGAAATCATTTTTGATAAGAAATTCAAAATGATAATCATTACCATAAGTACAACACCGATTGCACAGGCCTCACCGATATTTCCTTCTTCTTTTAAGGCAGTGTAAGCTTTAATGGTTAGGGTAGCTCCTGCTGCGCTGTCTCCTGTAAGAGCTTTCGGAATACTTGCCACTGTACCTGCGGTAAGAAGCAATGCTGCAGATTCACCTACAATTCGTCCAATACTTAAGATGATTGCTACTACAATACCCGGAAGTGCGTTAGGCAGTACCACTTTTGCAATGGTTTGAAGCTTGGTTGCCCCAAGTCCTAAGGAAGATTCCCGGTAAGTCATTGGAATTGCTTTTAAGGTTTCTTCCGTCGTGGAAATGATCACCGGTAAAAGCATAATACTTAACGTTAATGATCCTGCTAAAATGGAATATCCCATATGACATACCTGAACAAAAAACAATGCTCCAAACAAGCCGTAAATTATAGATGGAATTCCTGACAAATTCTGAATTGCAAATCGAATCAAAGTAACGACTCTTCCCTGTTTTGCATATTCATTTAAATAAATCGCTGCCATAATTCCAATTGGTGCTGCTACGATCAGGGAAAGAAGGATCATATACAGAGTAGTTACAACCATCGGAACAATACCACCGCCTAAACGGGTAATCTTCAGTCTCACAACTCCATCCTGACCTTCTGCTAATCCATTGGAAATTGCAGTCGTTTTTTCTTCTTCCTTTGCATCTTTCATTGCTTCTATCTCCTGGGAGCCTACTTTCGTTATAACATCACCTTTTTTCACTTTCCAGGATGCTCCTGTCATATCCACTGCTTCATTGACCGGAGAATCAGATGAAATGTCTTTAATTTCCCACTGACCGGATTCGTTAAAAGAACCTTGAAGCCCCAGCATTTCAAAAGAATCTGCCGTACCATCGGATGGCACATTGACGTATGTGGTTTTATTTTCATAATCCGATGTCAGGAATTTCATATTGATATGTGGAATTCCATTGATGAAAATAAATCCCAGAATAATAACTAAAACTGCTACTGTAAAAAAGGAAGATCCATATACAAGAAAGGCTGTAACGGAATCTTTTTGTTTCTGACTCATGCCTTTTTAGCCTCCTTCTCCTTCTCTTTTTCTTCTTTTTCCGGTTTCTTCGATGTAAGTTTAATCAAAGTCAGATTGACAATCATAATAAAGATAAATAAGATAACACCGGTTGCAAAAAGCATTTCTGACTGTCTTCCGGATGCATATCCCATCTCAATGGCGATGTTGGTTGTAAGTGGACGTACTTTATCAAAAATAGAATGTAAAATACCTGACTCCGGATTACCCGCTACCAGCATGACTGCCATGGTTTCTCCAATCGCTCTTCCAATTGCAAGAACGGTTGCGGAAAGAATTCCTGATTTTGCAGCAGGAACCACAGTTTTAAATATCATCTGCATCTTCGTGGCACCTAGTCCGTAAGATCCTTCTTTGTAGCTTTTCGGAACTGCATTTAACGCAGAAACAGATAAATTTACAATCGTCGGTAATATCATAATCGTTAAAACAATAATGACTGCCAATAAAGACTGTCCCTGTACCTGAGGAGTGATTTTCAAAATTGCCGGTACAATAACACCAACACCAAATACACCATAAAGAACAGACGGAATACCGGCCAGTAATTCAATTGCCGGTACCACGATCCTGACCAGATTCTTTGGTGCCAGTTCTGCAATAAAAACAGAAGTAAATAACCCAATTGGAACACCAATTAAAATTGCTCCAAATGTTCCTGTTACAGAAGCTACGATCATATGAAAGATTCCGTATACATTCTGTCCCGGAGCCCATTTTGTTCCAAAAAGGAAATCAAAGAAAGAGTAGGCGTCTGCCCCGAAAAATGGCTTTAAACCTTTATAAAATACAAAGCCGAGAATTGCAAGCACTGAGACAACTGCCAGAAAAGCACAAAGGAAAAAGACACTTGCCATGACTTTTTCCAATACTTCCTGTGCATAATTTCGTCCCAGTGATGCCTCGGTACTTGTTTTTGATTCTGTTACTAAGGCATCACTTTTTATCATTTTTTTATCCCCTTTTGGTAAAATTACTGGTCAATACGGATTGCGTTATCTTTTTCTACACAAGCCTGTCCGTCAGCAGATACTGCAAACTCTAAGAATTTCTTTCCTGCTTCACCGATTGTGTCATCTTTGCTTACGAATAAGAATGGACGGGAAAGTGCATATGTATTATTTTTTACATTTTCAACGGTTCCTTCTACACCATCTACAGTAAGCTGTTTTACAGTATCATCAATATAAGCAAAGGATACATAGCCGATTGCATTTTCATTTCCTGCTACTGCAATCTGAACCGGTCCATTTCCTTCTGATACTGCTGCATTGGATGTTAAACCATCAGTCTCTTCCAATTTAATCAGTTCTTCAAAAGCACTTCTTGTTCCTGAACTTTCTTCTCTGGATACTACATAAATTTCTGCATCTTTTCCGCCTAATTCTTTCCAGTTTGTAATTTCTCCGGAATAAATTTTCTGAAGCTGCTCTAAAGTAACATCCTGAACTTCATTTGCAGGGTTTACAGCAATTGCAATTCCGTCGTAAGCAAACTGAGTTTCGGTAAGACCTTCTGCTTTTTCTTCCTCTGTTAATTCTCTGGAAGAAGCTCCGATATTGTTGGAACCTGCAATTGTATCTTTGATACCGGCTGAGGAACCATTTCCTGTATACTGAATGGTAATTCCAGGATTTAAAGCTTCAAATTCAGATTTCATTTCATTTACAATTTTTTCTACGGAAGTAGAGCCTGTAATTACAACAGTACCTTCTGCAGCATCGCTTTCCTGTGCCTGTGCCTCTGTTTCTGATGCAGCCTGACTATCTGCCGGTGCCTCTGTCTGTGATTCTCCCTGGCTACCGCCACAAGCTGTCATAGATAATACCATCGCTGCTGCCAATGCTGCTGTTACTAATCGTTTCATTCTCATTTTTCTAATCTCCTTTCGCAGTCATATGCTGCTTCTTCTTTTTTTTCAAAAAAGATAGAAAGTGATCTGTTTTCTTTCTTTTCTTTTGACATTTGAAAGTGTAACAGCCTCATATTAAGAACAGATTGGGGAATTGTTAATCATAGGTAAACAATGCTGCAAGAGCTTTTTTAACGCAAACAGGGCAAAGCTACAACATGTATGCTGTAGCTTCGCCCTGTTATGCGTTTGGTTTTATTGGTCTTTCAGACAGAGTGTGATGGTTTTATAATATATTGGCAAAAACTGCTTTGAGTTAACGTACGTCCTGCTATGAAATATTGCTACACTGTTTTGCAGAAATTCCACCAAAAGTGTCAAATACAAAAGAAAAGATAATCATAGTCGGATTCACCTTTAGTATTCCTGAAAAAGATCTGTTAATTTCTGATACCCTTCGCCCTGATATCTGCTGACAGAGAGTAAAACTGCTTTTACTGAATAGCGGTATAATATGGTTTCCAGTTTTTTTAAGCCCGCCTGGAACATGGCATCATTTTTAATTTCTCCATCCAGCAAAAGGAAGAAATAAGCCGGATGTTCTTCTTTTTTTAACGCATTTTCTAAAAGATCAGCACCAATCAACAATGCCTCGCCAAAAGAATAGCTTCGGATTTTATGAGCTAACTGGCTTCGAAATCCTTCCGGATAAAGAGAAAAATCTCTACTGAAAGGGTGCCTGTCTCCTAAGATAAATGCCTGTTTATAAGAAAAAACCGGATCTTCTTCTAACATTTCCTGTAACAGATATAGTTTCTGACTAATATCGTGAGCAGATTTTTCCGCCTCCCGAAGAATCGCAATGGCTGCATAAGCTTTTTTCTTTTTCTCGGATTTTGGGACTGCAGGCAAAACAACTTCTTCGGTCATTGCCCGGTCAGCCGGATTGGTATAATATTGTTCTTCTTCAATGGACTGATTTAACAACTCCATCATATCTTCATACTCTATGTTGCCATTTCCGAGATTCAAGAAAAAATCCTTCCATTCTCTGGATAAGATGTTCCAGAACAGATAGGATAATTCCTGAGTTTTTGGATTTGGCGGAATCTTTGCATTTCCTTTTTCTGACACCGTCAGAATTTTATAAATTAATTTTGCATCTGCTTTTTTCTGGCTTTCTGCCGTAAAGAGTCCTTCTTCTTCATCAAATAGTCTGGAATCACTGGGATACCACGGAAAGGTGGAAGGAAGATTTCCTGCCTGAAAATGTTCCGGATTACGAATCATGATTGCCTTATCCGGTCTTCTTTTATGAACCAAAATACTATCTAATGTCAAAAGTCCTGGATATATTTCCCGTTCTGATAGTTCCATCAGTATATATAATAGTTTTCTCGCAATGGAAAATAAAAGGTGCCCATCTACATGATAGGCTTCTAACTGATGGGGCTTTGCCAGTTCTTTAAAAGAAACATAGGGAAAATCCGGTTCCAGGTACGTATATCCGATACACCTTTTTTCTGAATCGTATAATAACTCAACAGGCTTTAACAATTCTTTCGGCAGATTCTCCTGATTTTTATAATAGTCTGTTTTTTTTATAAGAAGTTCTTTTTCTTCTTTTTCCAGATCATCAGAGAACAACTGCCGCCCCTGATTTCTTATATTTTGTTCTTCCATCCTATCATACTCCCCTCTGTTATACACCGATGGATACTCCTTTAATTAAATCTTTAAACGGTTTAACCACATTATCCAGATACTCACTTCCAAGTTCCTGAAACAAGGAGGTAATATCCATGTAAGCAGGAGAACCTTCTTCATCAATTTCCCCTTCCGATGTCTGGAAAGAAAAATCAAACTCATCCAGAAACATGGACTGAGGGCAGAAAAACGTAACAGCCCCTACCGGATAGGCCTTTAGCGAAACGTGATGACTACAGTGATAGGAATCGGTAAATACCATGATCCCTCTGTTCAAGCTGTTTTGAGGGAATTTTTGTAAAGAGACAAGAAGAGCTTCTTCTACAGATTCTTCTCCGTCATCACTGCCTCCATATAAAGCAAGATATTTTAATTTTTTTAAGAACAGGGCTCCGTCTTCCGTATAAAAGGATCCAGGCTCCATTTCAATTTTTTCAGCCGGCTCCTCTGGAATACTTCGAATTACAGTCAGGCCCAGCATTGGGCTTAAATCAAATCGTTTCATCCAATCTAAAAACCGGCCGGCTGCAAAATATACCGCCGGATATAAAGAAGCCATGGAAGCTGTCCCATCTACTACAAAGTCCCAATATAAAGTATATGCATTTTTCTTTTCCTCGCCTACCTTCTCGGCAATGCCAAAAGGAATCTGAGGATTCATCCGATCTTCCATCTATTCCATCTCCTTTATTTTTAATATTTCAATCTCAGTATCAGCATAGATATAGCAATCACCTTCACTAACGACTTCTTCATCCTTTGTTTTACTTTTTACTTTTTCACAAAGAGGATTTAAAATAACTGCTTTGATTTCCTCTCCGACCCGATAAAAGGAAAGGATATGGGAACTTTGTACTCCGTTTTTACTTCTTATCTGTTTTTTTCCGAATTCAATGGGAACAAAACGATTATTTTTTATCACCGGACTGTAAGTGATCGGTCCGATCCGATAATAAAGTTTTATCCTGCTTCCCGGCTCTTCCATCATAAGTTCCGGAATTTTAGGATAACAGGAGACGCTAATCAAATAATGAACAAAATCACGAATGACATCTTCGATATTTTGATAACGCTCTTCCTCTTTTGCAATCATTTTCTGCAAAATAGCTCGAAGTGAAGGATCCATGGAACCGGTGTCTTTTAAAGTATAAGCATAATCATCTGCCAATAAATATCTGGTAATCTCATCCTGTCCGGAAAAGTGATGTTTTTCCATATAAATAAAATAAAAAACAAGGCCGGCAGAATAAATGTCCATCTGTTTTTTTGCTGCATAACTGTTCCATGATTTTGGTTCAGCGTAGCCCAAAGTTCCCTTTTGCTCTCTTCTCGTCATAATCGTTACATTACTTTTGTGAAGATGTACCCAGTCAAAATCTATGATTTTTACCACTTCTCCATCCGGAGAAGCCATAACATTTTCCGGCTTTAAATCTCTGTGTACAATTGGATCTGTCTCATACATCGACATATAATGATGAATTCCATATAAAATTTTTAACACAATTTTATGTTTTATCGCCAGCTTTTCTTCCGGCCCATATTGATTCATTGCACCAAACCGAATCAGGTCTGACAAATCCTGTTCCGTCCGATATTCAATTAGTGTAATAAAACGGTTTTTCTCCCGATCCAGCATTCCTCCGTAAATCCGAATGATAAAAGGAGAATACATCCTGACTTTACTTTCCTTTTCCACATAAACCTCATCCAGATCTCCGCAAAACAGTACTTTTACAAAATAGGGTTTTCCTGTCTTCAGATCCAACCCTAAAAGTCCCTGTTTTCTCCCGTTTTGATAAAGTTCCCGTTTTATCGTAAGTGTCACTTCAAAACCAGATTGATTCGGTTCTTTGTCACTAATAAAATGAAGGCTCTCTCCTTCTTTTAAAATAGGAAACAATGTCTACACCACCTATCTTTTCCGAAACCATCCTCTTTTTTGGGGAAAGTTTTTCTTCTCTTCCTTTTCTTCCTCTTCATAATAAAGAATCATTGTCTGGTTATCTTCTTCCCCCATCTCCTCTGTTTTTCGAAAAATCGTTTCAATCAGCTGTTCCGGATGGCTTTTTTGCCCAGCAATCAGATTTTTTAATTCTTCTTCTTTTAAATTTCCAAAAGCTCCGTCACTGCCGAGGAGGAGCATATCTCCTTTTTGATAATCCAAAGATACAACACAAGGAGCAGCCAGACGATATTTTCCAATATAATCTGTCAGCATGTGTTTTTTCTGTTCATACAAAGGGCTGTCTCTTGTAATTTTCTTTTGTCGTACCAGTTCTTCTGCCACATTCTGATCCCGGGTCAGCTTGATCAGACTTCCATCTTTCTGATAAAGATAGGCCGGACTGTCTCCACAGTTTGACAAGATCAGTGTATGAAAAAAGAGAATTCCTGCTGTCAGTGTCGTTCCTCCTTCTATGCCCTGATCCATCAACTCCCGGTAAACTTCTTCATTAATTTCCTGAACGACCTGATAAGAAAATCGTTTGATTCCTTCCATCTGTTCTGTCAGACTTTTTCCTAAAAAATCCTCAGATAAGGTCATCTGCTGCAATTTCTGCAGCCACTTCCTGGACGCTAAGTCAGAGGCTTTTTCCCCTTTTGCGAGCCCTCCCATACCGTCTGCCACTAAAAAGATCCGAAGCATAGCTTCGTGATTAATTCTGTATTCCATATAATAATAACGGTCCTGATTAACCTTTCGCTTATTGGTTCTACTTTCAAAATATACAGGCATTCTGGTCTCCCTTCTGTTTTGCCTTTCTGAATGTTGTATGCTATAATGAGTCAGGTAACGTTGTAAAGTTTTCCATCAACGATCCATTGATGAATCTTTCATTGATTCGACACTCATCAGAATATTACAAGAAAAGGAGGTTTTAAGATGAATCTGATATCCCGTCTTACCATTCAAAAAGTTCTGGCATCGCCCAGACAGAATATCATCTATCTGGCCAGTGATGGTACCAGGGACTACGTAATCAAAGCGGCCCGTCAGAATTCACTTGCCCTTTTGGAAGCCTATGAAGACGAATACGAAACATTAAAACAGATCTCCCATCCGGTTCTTCCCCACTATTTTTCCATGATACCGGATTTTAGAATAAACAGCGAAAGCATCCCGGTTCCAGCTCTTTGCATGGAATATATCAAAGGAACTCCTTTTCTTTCTATAGACTATCTTACCACAAAACAACTTAAGAAGTATATATTGGATTTAGGAGACGGTCTTCTCCTTTTACTTTCCAAAGGGGTTCTTTACACAGACCTTCATCCGGGAAACCTGCTTCTATCGGATTCTCAGATTAAGCTCCTGGACTTTACCTGTGCCTATTATTTTTTGAAAAACCCCTATCCATCCTATGTGCCAAAAATTTCCTACCATCTGAATCAGAATCTGAAAGGACAGCAGCTTCTTGTCCAGGCTCTTTCTTTCCTTTTAATTCATCTTCCCGATCGATTTTCCATTCAGGGAATTCCTGATTTCCTTTTAGAAATGGGGCAAAATCCTCACAACGGACTTTTATTTTCAGATTTTCTAAAAGAACTGGACCGGGAATGGAAGACCGATTAATCTTCCGTTCCCAGTAAGTGTTCATACAGCCCTTCTACCGAGTCTTTTAAAGCAATTCCAAATTCATTGGTTTTTAAATGATTGACACAGATTATATATTGCGGATCATCAGCCGGAGCAAAGGAAACCATCCAGGCATTATTGGTTCCATCTCCTCTCTGAGCTGTTCCCGTTTTTGCCGCAATCTTACTTCCATCGGAGAGTGTTTTCATCTCATATTTTTCTCCGGCTTTTTTCATGACCTCTTTGATTTTATCTGCCGTTTCTTTGGAAACCGGCTGGGTCAGTTCTTCTGACTTTCCTTTCTTTGTAACTTCTCCTTTTCCATTGGTAATGGATTCTACCACATAAGGTTTCATCATTTTTCCTTCATTTGCAATTGACTGGGTAATCATTGCCATGTGAAGAGGAGTAATCAGAGTATTTCCCTGTCCAAAAGAAGTAGTTGCCACCATGTTATCCGAATAATCGCCAAAATCCCGATTCGATGTAAGGTCTGTAAAATCCAGGGATATTTTTTCTCCAATCAGGAATTTTTTCATGGTCTGCTCTAACGTATCTGCTCCTAATGCAAGTCCTTCTGTCATAAAATAGACATTGGATGAATTGATAAATCCTTCTTCAAACGTAAGGTCACCATATTCTGCTCCCCCTGCATTTTGTATTTCTCTTCCATCAACTTTCAAAGAACCTGTATCATGAACCACATCATCTTCCAGCCCATTTTCCAGAATAGCAGCTGATGTAACCAGTTTAAACACAGAACCTGGAATCGCTCCATTCTGATAAGCATTAGACGTAAAAATACCTTCCTTCTGATTCAATTCTTCCCACTCTTCTTCAATTTTATTGGCATTAAAAGAAGGAGATGAAGTTAATGCCAGAATTTCTCCGGTTTTGGCATCTAATACCACCGCAGAACCCTGATACTGAGAAATCGCCTGATATGCTTTTGCCTGCAGACCGCTGTCAATAGTAAGTTTTAAGGTTGCACCTGTTTTTTCCCCTTTTTTGGAACATTCACTGATAGAAAGATCTTCGTTGAAAGTCTTTTCCAGTCCGGCTGTGTCATAAATCGATGACCAATATCCTAACAGAGAAGAAAATGCTTTTGGACTTTTATACGTTCTTTTTCCCAGAGGTTCACTGGAGCTGGCCAGAATTTCTCCGTTCCTGTCCACAATCGGTCCCCTCACATACTCTTTCAGATTTTTCGTCTGTACTGCTTTTTCCTTGTCCTGATCCGCTTTTTTGGAAACCCCTGGTAAGACGGCTGAAATTCTGATTAATGAAAGCACCATAGCGATGACGCAAAGAAGGGAGATGCTTTGTATGATCTGTGTCCTTCTTAAAAAATTTAAATCCCAATTCCATTTCTTCTTCATGATCCATTTCTCCTTCCCATTCCACATCACCGGAAATGGTAATTACAATTCCAATCATAACAGCACTGACCAGTAAAGAACTTCCTCCGCTCGAGATAAAAGGAAGGGTAATTCCGGTAAGCGGACACATGCCGCAGCTTCCTGCTACAATAATCAGAGCCTGATAAAACAACATAAATACAATTCCTGCACAGACTGCCTGGTGATACCGGTCTTTTTTTCTGATAAAAATCCGGATTCCTTCCAGCCAGAGGAAAATAATAATTATAAGAACCAAAACAGCAATAATAATGCCACAGCGTTCAATCAAAGCCGGAAATACCATATCACTGGTCTTTACCGGAAGATTCGTAACAGAATCGGTTCCAAACCATCCTCCCAGTACAATGGCCTCTTTTGCTTTTAACATCTGGTATCCAAGTCCCATCGGATCTTTTTCCGGATGAAGCCAATAGATAAACCGGTTGGCAATTTTATTATAATTTTGTAAGAAAAATCTTACCGGAAAAAAATTTGCAAATGCTGTGTGAGCTGCTGCATAAGAGGAAATCCCATTTCCAACTAATGCAGTTCCTATTCCGATTCCTAAGAACCCGGCTACTGTTCCAAGGACAACCCGAAGATCTGGTACGAACAACAGCAGATAAACCGGGAATACAGTAAGGATTAAAAGCATGGTTCCGAACTCACTTTGTAAGGTAAGAAAACCTAAATTTAAAATCGTTACGAGAAAAGCAAATCCGATTCTTCTTTTCGAAGGGTGTTTCACCCCTCCCAAAATACCTGCCATTAAAAATAAATACAATAGTTTATTGATTTCCGATGTCTGAACGGAAAATCCGCCGATTACCAGCCAGTTTTTCACATTTCCAACTGCCTTTGCCAAAACTAACGTAAAAAGATACAAAAGCATGGAGGTCCAGAACATAACTTTGATTGTTTTCGGTTTTGCAAGGAATTTCCCTTTTTTATAAATCCAGGACGCAAAAACGGCCACTAAAAATGCAATGATATATTGCATCTGCAAACCGGCTGCCGGGTTTTTCATAGCCCAGACTTCCGGGTTAGCAAGAACTGCTTCCTCCCGGAAAATGGACTGAAGCATGGTTCCAATGGTAAGAAGTACAATGGTATAAATTGCAATTTTAATATTACCTCCATGAATTCTCACCAGAAAATAGGTAACCAGGGTAATTGCAAGTAAAATCAAAAACATATCCAGATAAATCTGTCCTGCTCCCTTTCCTGATACAATCAGAATAGAAGCCAGCTGAAGCAAAATAATGTAAAATACAAAACTTCGTTTCGCATCCAAAATCAGCTGTTTTAGCTGCCATCCCAGCCGATAACATCCTTTGTAGATCTGTTCAAACATGTTAGCGCCACTCCTCCATCAGTGATGTCCCTTCATAGAAAAGGGTTGGTCCGGTACGTTTTTCTTCTTTGATAAAACGCAGCCGGCTATTTCCAAATCCAACGGTGATTTCTCCATAAATCGGCACTTTCGTTTCCTGCCTTCCATCTACGACCAAACGGTTCAGAGATCCCTGATCGTAAAGAACGATGTTTCCGTCTTCTTCTTCCAGACATGCATGATATCCGCTGACACTTAAATCATCTAAAACCAGATCATTTTCTTCATTTCTTCCGATTGAAAATGGGAAAGAGGTTATTTGCTCATGCCGGCATACTCTGCCTCTGTCATCCAGAATTTCAACAATCAGACCTGTATTCTGTTCCATAGGAACAGTTGGCATAGACCTGTTTCCTTCTTGCTTTCCCCTTTCGTTATCTTTTTTTGTTTTCCTCTCAGAGATGACCGGTTCTTTTTCTTCATCTTTTTCTTCTTTTTTGTGAAGAGACCATTTTGGTATTTCTACTTTCGGAGCCTTGATTTTTGGCACTTCAATTTGAGAAAAATCCGGTTTTTCTACCTTTTTATTATCTTCTTTTTCCTCTTCCATATAAATTTTTTCCAGCGTCTGATTGGATTTTATAATAATGGTCACAATGATTAAAATGACGGCTAAAACTCCAAGCTGTGTCAAAAAACTCATATTGATTCCTCCTTTATCCCTTTCAGGTATGAGACAGATACTTCTTCTATCTTTTCTTCTGTCAGAATCATATCACAAAAAAAACCTCCGATTCAAATCGGAGGTTTATAGACTTTTACGCGGCTTTCAAAAGCCCGATGACGATTTCTTTGATGGTTAGCATCATAGAAGGAAGAATCTGTTCTCCCAGATTATTTTGGCACAAAGTCAGCATCCATGGGAAAAGAGGATCCTGCCCCATAGCTTTCTTTAGTTCCTGCTCTTTTGCCTCATCAAAATCTTTCACAAAGCATCTGCCTGTAAAAATAGAATATAACAGAGCACTGTAAAAATAGATATCATTCATATAAAATTCATTGGATTTTCGTTTTGGCCTGGACAAATAACAATAGTCTTCAAATCGCTCCATATGATAGGAATCCATCTTTAAAGTTCCGGGCAAAAGATATTCCATCACCGCTTTTTGTAACATTTTTTCGATTTCTTTTTCTTCCTTTTCATCCAGATGATTGGCAAATGTTTTCAAAGAAGCATTTTTCTTAAACCGATTCAGCTCTTCAAAAAGAATCCGGTCTACCAGCTGATGACGGCAATAAACGTCTCCCTCATAGCCAAAATCCTTCTTTTTCTCACTTTCCATTAATTTTTTTCCAATGAAAGCGGCAAAAAACAGCTTCTGTTTCCGTGGCAGGGAATAGACACTATCATACTTACGGCATAATTCTCCTTCCATAGGAAGATTCATCTCTTCCAGGCGGGAACAAAGATCCTCTATGGCAATCCAGATTTCCTGGCTGTTTGCTACACTGTCACTTTTTTTTCTCGCTACTGCCTCAATTACAATTTCCACCGGCGTAATTCCAAGAGGCTCCATCTGTGCTTTTGCCAGCAACTTTTCAATAGAATCGTAAGACGGCTGCAAAGAAAGAAGAAAACGGAGCAGCCATTCTCTTGTCACAATTGCTTTTCCGGCCCGGATTTTTGAAAACTGCGCCTCACAATGAAGACAGCCGATATCACTTAAAAATTCTGTATTTTTCTCATAATAACCATATTCTTCTTCAATGACTTCAGACAGACACTGACCGAATTTTCTCGCACCGTCCCGAAATTCTTCCCGGTTTTGCACAATCACATCGAAAAATTCTTCCTTTGTCCTTGCCGACTCTAAGTCTCTCCAAAGATCGGTCGTAAGCACACTTCTGCCCTCATTGTCTTCTTCAATCTCCTGATTGACCAGATTTTCAATATCTTCCCGGACAGACGGCAGCTCTTCTAAGGGAAATAAATGATTGATTACTGCAATCCAGACCGCATCATCAATATTTTTGCAGTAAAGGCCGGTACCCATATAGACTTCCAGAAGCTGATCATTGATTTCCCGCAAGGACATCTGAAAAGACATGCCCAGACTGACATAGATTTCCCTGCTTCCCGGCATGGTGCCTTTCAACCAGGAAGCAATGGCCTGTCTGGTAACCGGCACATATCGAATCTGTCTGGTTTCCTTGTCTTCTACCTGATGAAATACCTGTTTTGCCAATGTCGTATTACTGTAATCAAATTCATCCATTTTGTCTTCCAGAAACTGCGCGAAGGTATTCCGATTTTTATTCAAGGTTAAAATCTTATCTTCCAGTTCTTTCATCTCAATCTTCATGTGTTTTTCCCTCTGTTATTTGTTTTTCCAGAAATAATATACGATTTTCAGTGCAAATGCCACAAGAAAGCATACAAAAAACAGGATTTTAACCACCTTCATAGAATCCAGGCAAAGCCCCAGATTCATCAAAAAAACTGCTACACCACTGATGTATATCCATCTTCCCGGTGTCATTTTCTTTCTTTTTCCAAAGAAGAAAACAGCCAGATAACCAAGAACCAGAAAAACAAGAGTAAAAATCGAACAGTAATAACCTGCCAGAAAATGAGTCGTTTCCCTGAGGGTAACAAACAAAAATCCGTAAAACCCAAGAAGAACAGCCCAAATACTTCCTGACATGATATCTTCAAATACATTCATCAAAGGATTTTGTTTTTCTTTTCGACTCATTTTCCTCTCCACCTCTTTTTTTCTCTTTTTTGCATAATCCTTCCAGATTATTTTGCCTTCTTCATTTTCTTTTGTATACTCCTCCATCAGGGAATAAGCTTCCTCCTGCCCGAATCTTTCTTCCAGAAGCGGATAAAAAACATCCAGATTCAGATTTTCATTTTTTCCCCATAAACCTGCCATGGCTTTTAATAATTCTTCCCCAACAGCCGGCTCTTTTTTCAAAACAGAACCAATCTTTTTTTCCTCTTCCCGGGATGTTTTCTGATTGGTAAAACGATATAAAATTTCCATCGCCTGATAAACAGGACTTTCCTCACATTTTAATAATGTAATATCCAGTATTTCCTTATAAAATTGTCCAAAATCAGAAACCTGATAGGAATTCCACAAAGTTTTTGGACAGCGAATAGCAGCCACCCCATGATTTTTTAAAGCCTGATTTGCCTTTGCCAAAAAGAAAATATCTTTTTTCCCAAGAATCACATTTTTGGTCTCTGTAATTGCTTTTTTCGCTGTTTTCTTCTCTCTCTTTTCTACAGCATTGGTGATTTTCAGCACAAAATGAATCCATTCTTTTGTGTCAAGGGCATAAAAATCTTCTTTTTTCTCTTTTAGCAGAATCATATATCGATTCAGGGCAATGGTTTCCATGACCTGAAAATAAATTTCTGTCTCCAGGCCATCTTCCTGATTCCAGAACGAAATTAAGATCAATTCCTTTGGATTAAATCTGGCAAATACAGGGAGAAGCAGTTTTTCATAGTAATCATACAGATCTTGTTCCATTTTCTTTTTCATAGAAAGCTCTTCGCTCAGGAGCAAGAGCCTTCTCACATCATCCTCGTGACTTCTTTCCCCGATTTTTTTCTCCCTTTTTACCAGTGGTTTTTCACCTGGATAAAACTCCGGCAGAAGTTTTGGATAATCTTTCTGGAAAAGAGCAAAAGCCATCTGAGCAATCATATTCCGAATTGGTTCTTCAAAAGCGTCGATCTCCATCTGATCGGTAAGATCCAGAAAATCTGCCACATGGGAAGCTTTTCCTAATACTTTCTCTACATCTTTCTGCTTCAGTTTTACGAACAGATTCTGATCTGCTGATTTTCCCAACCTTTCAATCAGTTCCTGATTTTTTTTCGATTTTTCCTTCTGGTACAACGTATATGCAGATTGGGCCACATAGGACCGATAATCTTCTTCTCCTAAAAAACTGCCATGGTTTTGAATCGCTTCTTCCAGCTGACCTTTATTTTCAATCGGCTGAAAGAGAACCATTTTGGTAAATCCGTTTTCTTTTTCGTTTTCTTTTAAAATCTGCTCATAAACATGAAGATTTTTTTTACGGATCCGATCTAAAATCAAATCAAACCGGCTGTCCCTGCATTTATAATAATAGCAAAGCATTCGATTTAATTCTTCAAAAACCATTTTTTTCGTACTTCCACCGGCTCCTGTCAGTAAAAGATTCAAATAGGACAAAAGCTCCTCTTCTTCCATCGCATGAAAATCCAGCCCTTGTGTCGCCTCTTTGATGGCCGGAATCAGACTTTCATCTTTTCTCGCCCAGTACATCAGACGTTCCACTCCGGTAAAAAAGACTTCTTTTTTTTCTGCCTTTCCCGCTTCTGAGGCCATAAAAGCAAAGATACATTTTTCCAACTGATTTCTTTTGTCATTCAACCGACATATAAAAGAATCCAGTTCTTCCATCAAATGCTCAAATTCGTCATTTTCTTTAATAAATGCATCTGCCAGTTTTTCATAAAATTCTTTTTCCAGCAAAACATAGTCCATTTCCTTCTTCGGCCGGTTCAAAAAATCAAAAACATAGTGTCCTCCTTCTCTCCGGAAAAGAAAATGGGTTTCCTGGCTGTCCTCCTGGACATAGGACACATAATCCGCTTCTTTTCGCAACGATTTCGGAAGAAGATAATGAACTAAGATCATTACCTGGCGGGAAAATTCTCCAAATTCTTCCGGCCTTTTCTTTCCATTTACAAAGGAAAGGGGCTTCTCACCGGCCAGCAGGCAGCGATAAACACAGGAAAAAAGCTCCGCCAGTCTGTCTTCCAGATCATATGCCAGCAACACTTTTTTTGCTTCCTGTCTACCTTTCTTTTCTCTGTCACCGCTTGTATAAACAGAAAGTTCTGCGTTTTCATTCCACTGTTTTTTATAACTTAATGGAACCAGATAATCTTCCGGCAATAAACCCTGTTTTTCTTTTAAACTATAGATATGAACAAATTTATTGTTTCGAAGGTCTGCACCAGAGGCACAAGGTGTTGCTCCTGTCCGGATATAACCCGGAAGTTCTTCACTGTAATAGAAACGTTCAATGGTAAGATTCATCTGTTCCCGGCAAACTTCACTTCTTCCACCTAAGGATTCCATAATCCTTAGGGTATCCCTGTCATTTTTTCCGGAGGCAGCCACAATTCCCAGCCCTACTTTATTTCCGGAAAGGCTGTTTGTTGACCAGGTATAATAATGTTGTTCCCAATGATTCATCTAAATCCATCCCCTTTCCTGTACGGCTTTCATAAGCAGCCACATAAATGGTTCTTCCACCCGGATTGGTTTTACCGGGCTGACTGCTCTGGTAATCAGTGCCTGTTGATACTCTTCCTGCCTTGTCTCACAGCCTAAAGCCGAGATGCAAAACAGACCGCCTTCTTTATATTCTCCAACGTTTCTTTGTAAATGATAAACCTTTTCTTCAAAAATTTTCTCCAGAAGCTTTTGTCGGATTACCTGATGATCTGTATTCAGCCATCCTTTTTTGATATCTTCCCTTTCAAACAGAAGACTGGACGCCGGAATCTCACGAAACTCAGCCAGTTCAGACAATTGATCACATTTTGCAATGGTAAGAGCAATGTACTTGTTCTTTAGCTGACTGTCTCCGATTCCCATTCGAAGGGAAGAAAGAATCGTTTCCGGATTTCGCTCATAAACCAGATTTTCATCTTCTTCCTGAAAAGAGGTACCAAAATCCAAAACTATCGGCTGACTTCCTTTCATTTTATTTTCCCGCTGAATGGCAGCCTGTTCTTTTGGAGATAACAGCTTCATAGAAGAAAGAATTTTTTCCTCATTTACTGTTGTCTTTAATGAAATTGGCTGTTTTAAATACATCTGAGACGGATCCACAAAGAAAATAATTCCATCTACATGGCGTGCAAACATGGTCTTTCCGCTTCCTGCTTCTTTTCGAATCGTCTCTCCGGCCACATCGTAAAATGTAACCAGAAAATTTTTTACGTCCCGTTCCAGTTTTAAGCTGACTTCCAGATATACAGGCTGATGAAATGCTTTTTTCGTCGGGTCCGGACAAATCCGGTCCGTAAAAAGCTTCTGAGAAATTTTTTCCATCTTCATTTTTTCCGGATCCAAAGGATTACCATGGGCATTTCTTACAGTAATATTTTCTTTATTTAAAATTCGAAATCCATTCATCATCAAACTGGCCATATAGACCGTTTTTCCTGTCGCCACACTTCCGGCGAGCCCAATGGAAATCATCTCATATTTAAAAAAATTCTGTGGCAGAACATTATGGCAATGGGGGCAAACCATCGTATTCGAAACGACAATCACCGAATCTTCACGAATGGTTAGTGTATAACTTAAGCTATCCTCATCATATGTTTTTTCCACAGGTTGCATACCTAGTTCCAGCAATTCCTCATTGGCTTCTTCTATCATCTCATTGGTAATAATAATTCGATTTGTCTCATTGACATTTTGGCTATCACCCATATTCCCCCAGAACTGTGCATACTTTTCATCTTCTCTCGGTGAAATCAGGTCATTTAGAATAGGGGAATGAAATCGGATTTCATGATCACGCACTAAAATATCTGCTTCTTCATTGGAAATCTCCCTGAAACAGCAGGGACATTTTTTTATCATTTTCTGGTGCTCCATTTTCTTCCTCCTTATATTCCCCTGGATGCCAATAGGCCAATCTCATGTTTGGAATTTAATATAATGTAGTATTGCTGATCTTTTTTTACCGTTGCTTTTTGCGTTCGATTTCCCTGGTCCCTTGCTGTTCCCTCTTTACGAATCTCGAACGGAGTCTTTTTGGAACGTAAAATCAACTCGTCTTCATCAAAAGTCGCCCAGATTTCCAATCCCGCTTCATCAATCCGATAGGTATAATCTTCTCCGCGCTGATTTCGTCCGAACATGACCACATCTCCAATGGAAAAAATACCGCCTCTGCGCCTTCCTTCAGCATCAAAACAGGATCTTGCTCCAATGGCATTTCCATGGGTAACAATCACATCCAGATAAAACTTTTTATTCTTCTGTTCTTCCCGAATCTGAGCATCCAATTCTTCTCTTTTATTCTTCTGGTCAATCTCGTCTTTCATCATATTGACCTGGTAATCCATCAAATATTCCTGTTTTTTATAATTGCGAAAATAATAAGCAGCCACTGCTCCTGTTCCTGCAATTATTAGCAAAATCAAAATTCCCATTCCTAGTTTTCCTCCCTGAGGCTTTTGTTTTCTATAAGGGTCCGCTGCCAGAAGCAGCATATCTGTAAGTTCTTCCACTGAATCGATTCGCAGATACATGCCGCCTGTTTTTTCAGCCACATCCTCTAATAATGATATATCATTGTCATTGAGGCAAATGGTATGTATAATTACATTTGCATTGTTTGCCTGTTCTGCCATCTCTTCCGTTAGTTGATCCGCTTCCTCTACATAAGTATCAATCTGCTCTCCATCTTCATCCAGGAAATCATTTTCCCCATCTGAGAAAAGAAGAATGACAGATGGTATCTCTTCGTCCTGTCTTTCTCTTGCATTTTCTATCATCGAAAGTGCTTCCTGCATTGCAGCACCTGCATTGGTATTTCCATAATCTTT
>JALEPU010000172.1 GCA_022766905.1 Lachnospiraceae bacterium | reverse complement strand
TTGATCATATTCATAATAACTTCAAAAAGGTTGTATTTGCTGAAAATAGATACAAATACAACGGATATTGTTGACATAATCTTAATAAAGATATCGAGACAAGGTCCTACGGTATCTTTCAGCGGATCACCAACAGTATCGCCGACAACGGCTGCGTCGTGAGCCGGGCTTCCTTTGCCCTGTCCTTCCAATGCACCGGATTCAATATATTTCTTTGCATTATCCCATGCACCGCCGGCATTTCCGGCAAAAATAGCCAGCATAATAGAAGAAAGGGTGGAGCCGATCAAAAGACCGCCTACAAAGTTTGGCCCAAATAGGAATCCGGTTGCAACTGGAACGATGATAGCCAGCACTGCAGGCATCTTCATCTCACCGATTGCTCCTTGGGCAGAGATTGAAATACAGGTCTTGTAATCCGGTTTTGCTTCTCCGGTAAGAATGCCGGGGATTTCTCTGAACTGACGGCGAACTTCATCTACCATCTTGCGGGCAGCTTTTGCAACAGCGTCAATTAGTAAACCGGAAAACAGGAATGGCAGAGCAGCGCCTACAATACCACCGGTCAATGTCATAGGCTCAATCAGATTGACGACGAGGTCTGTGGCAGGGTCATTAAAGGAATATAAATAGGAAATCATCATGGAAAGGGCAGCTAAGGCACCGGAGCCAATGGCAAATCCTTTTCCAATGGCTGCTGTTGTATTTCCAACAGAGTCCAATGTATCTGTAATCTCACGTACTTCTGGATCCAGTTCGGACATTTCTGCAATACCGCCTGCATTATCAGAAATAGGTCCGTATGTATCAACGGATACGGTAGCAGTAACGAAGGAAAGCATACCTACGGCTGCCATAGCAACACCGTATAATCCGGAAACATAATAAGAAACAACAATACCAATTCCAAGGATAATACAAGGAGCCATACAGGATTTCATACCAACAGCAAGACCCTGTGTAATGGTAAGAGCGGGACCTTCTTTGGAAGCTCCGGCAATTCCTTTTGTTGGGTCATAATCATAACTTGTATAAAATTCTGCAATTAATCCAATGATGATTCCGGAAGCTACACCGATTGCTGCAGCAATCCAAGGGGAAATAAATCCACAGGAAAATCCGGAACCGGAAAGATCTACACCGTTAAACATCTGAAAAGTAAGAATCAGACCAAAAACAAGAGTCAGAGCCGCGGAAATCCAGGTTGCTCCATTTAATTCTTTGTGAGGATGATCGCTTACTTTTTTCTTTAATAAATAGAAAACTCCAATCACACATCCTACCAATCCGCAAGCACAGAAAATAACAGGGAACAGGAACATTTTCTGCAATAATTCAGTTGACATTAATCCGCCTGTCATAGATCCGTTGGTAGCAGTTGAGGTCAGGAATAAGTGGAAAGATAAAATCGTAGCAGATACGATGGATCCAACATAACTCTCTAACAGGTCAGAACCAAGTCCGGCTACGTCGCCAACGTTATCTCCAACATTATCTGCAATTGTAGCAGGGTTACGCGGGTCGTCTTCCGGAATATGAGCCTCCGTTTTACCAACCAGGTCGGCTCCCATGTCAGCAGCTTTGGTATAAATACCGCCGCCGATACGGTTGAACATGGCGATTACGGAACAGCCAAGCGCATATCCGGTAACGGCCATGGTGAATGGGACGTATTCAACACCCATCCAGTTCTTTACCAGGGATACGTTGTCCAGATTTAACTGATCCATGCCGATACCAAAAATCAGGTAAACAATAAAAAGACCTAAAAGAGCAAAGCCTCCAACGCAAAGTCCCATAACGGAACCGCCCTGGAATGCAACTTTTAAAGTCTCACCAAGATTTTTGGTGGTGCGGGCTTTGTTGGATACACGAACATTGGCATAAGTTGCAATCTTCATTCCAATAAAACCTGCAGATGCGCTCATAGCTGCACCAATTAAAAATGATACACCTGCCTCCCAGGTAATCAGTACACATAAAGCAACAAAAATAAACGCTGCCACAATAGCCAGTATTTTATACTCATACGCGATGAAAGCATTAGCGCCCACTCGAATCGCAGATGCAATCTCTCCCATCTTGTCTGTGCCTTCATCCATTTTTTTTACACTAAAAAAATTAAATGAGGCAAAAGCCAGTGCCAGCAGTGCAGCAAAAATTACGATTACTAAAATACTCATAATCTCTTGTCCTCCTTTTAAAAATTTTTGCTAATTATATCATACTACTAATGGTGAAGTCTTGTCAATATTGAATAAATTTTCAATGCTTTTTTTCTGTAAAGAATATAATTAGTACAAAAAAGAAAAGGGTGGAATTATTTTAAAATATTTTCCTATTTCCTTTTGCTTCTACTCTAAGTATAATGGCATCCATAAAGTATATAAAACATATCAAATAACTATGGAAACAAGAAAGAAGGGAAACTATGAAAAAAATAATTTCTATTTTACTCGTTGTAGTTTTATCATTGCCGGTTCTTGCCGGATGCAAAGGTGAAGAAGCAAAAACAGAAGGTAGTACGGCAGGACAGGAAGAAAGAGTACTTCGAATTGCAGCTCAGCCTTACCCGCTTTATACGCCGGTTTATGTAGCTTATGAAAAAGGATACTTAAAGGAAGAATTGGATAAAGTGGGAGTATCTTTTGACTGGCAGGAATTTCAGTCCGGTCCATTGGTTAATGAAGCAGTAGCAGCGGGAGAAGCGGATATGGGCTTTATGGCAGACCTGCCAGCAATTCTGGCAAAATCTACCGGACAGCCAATTGAAATTGTTTCCAATGTCGCATATGGAGAAAAAGGACTTGCGGTTTTGGTAAAATCCGATTCTTCCATAAAAAGTGTGGCTGAATTAAAAGGAAAAAAGGTGGCATATGCAACAGGTTCTTATGCTCAGCATTTACTTGCACTTCTTCTGGATCAGGAAGGCTTATCCCTGGATGATGTTGAGTCAATCAACCTGGGAGCAGGGGATCAGCCGGCAGCATTAGCCAATGGAGAAGTAGACGCAATCGTAATTTGGGAGCAGTACATTTCCAAATTAACCAGTGACGGAACAGCGAAAGTACTTGCAGACGGAACCGGAATCAAAAGAGGAAACATGGTAACCTATTTCCTGACAGATTATGCAAAAGCAAATCCTGATGTGGTAGAAGCATATATCAAAGCATTGAATCGAGCAGATGAACTGTTAGCTTCCGATCCGGATGAAGCAGCAAAGCTTACAGCCGAGGATTTTGGAGTGGATACTGAACTGATGAGAAAGATTATCGATAACTTCAGCTATTCAACCGAACTGACAGCAGAGGATATCGAAGAGATTACAAAAGTAAAAGACTTCTCTCTGGAAGCCGGTATTATTGCTTCTGATGTTGATATGAATCAATTTATTAATACACAGTATCTGGAAGCAGTGAAAAATGAAGAAAAGTAGGTGAAACAGATGAACCAGAAAGCAAAAAAAAGTGCCGGTGATTTCCTTTTGTATGTCACACTTCCAATCCTTATACTGCTTGTATGGGAAGGGGCAGCATTGGCAGGACAGTTAAAACCTTATACGATGCCTGAACCAAAAGTGATTGTAACAACAACGATTCAGATGCTTCGAAGCGGAGAATTGTTGCAGAATATAGGAGTCAGCATTTTTCTTGTTCTGGAAGGCTTTTTTCTGGCGCTTTTGGTTGCTTTTGTGATAGGACTTTTCGTTTCACTTTTTCCAAAATTTGAGTTGTTTACAGACATGGTTATCCAGATTATCAAGCCGATTCCACCTATTGCGTGGATTCCACTGGCAATTCTATGGTTTGGGATCGGACAGAATTCAAAAATATATATTATTTTTATCGGCGCCGTATTTCCTGTTTTTATAAATACAGTCGATGGCATCAAGGGAATCGACAAAAAATATCTGGAACTGGCT
>JALEPU010000157.1 GCA_022766905.1 Lachnospiraceae bacterium | reverse complement strand
CAGCCGTTTTGTTTTTTCCGGTGTGGAACATTTGGGTTTTATTACAGTTAGTTTCATAATATCTCCTTTAAATGGGAGTAAGAAACCGAAAGCCGATGAAATAGTTTTTCAGGAAGGGGAAGAACCTCCCAGCAAATTCCGTCTTTGGTTGTTTTGTTTTTTGCTCCAAAATAGACTCCGTTCAGATAATTGGCACTATAGTTCCATTCCCCTTTTATAATCGATAAAATGGTAAGGGCAGCGGAAGACAGAGCAGGAGCAATGTAAGGCTTATAGCCCAGTTCCCGGATACTTAAATTAGCTTTTGTGGTCAGGTCTGTAAGAAGCAGGGAACATTCTTCATCATAATGTTCCTTTACAATACTATTGGCAAGAACCAGGTCTTTGCCATGAGGGCCAAAAGCTCTTCCTTCCGTCAGATAGGAAGAAAAGCGGTCCTCTTTTTTTGCATAATAACAGGCGCGAGCGTTCATGACTCCAAGGCCTAATCCCTGAATCTGCTCCGGATGAAGCGGATGGGGACCTTCCATAGAGCCCAAAAGGGCTGCTTTGCAAAGCAGGTCTACCGGATCGGAGATGACAAGAAAAAGTCCGGTAAAATGCGCCCTGGATGCTTTTTTTGCATACTCTGCCACAATCGCTCGATTTGCTTCGAATTGAGCCATTCTTACATCGCTTACCTGGCTTCCCACAGCAGGTACGGCTTTTGCGATGCAAAAGGCGAAAATATCACAGTCGAAGAGTTCTTCTTCCGATAATATTGTTGTTTCCGGTGTCCGGGTTTGCTCGAAAGGAGCTCTGACCTGATTCAGCTCCATCTCATAGCGGTGGCATGCCGTTTCCTTTAAGTCAAAAATCCCAAGGGAAGAAATCACATCGCCGCCTAAAAGCGTCAGGCCGATTAATACGGTTCCACCCACATCCCCAAGACCGGCAAGATGGACTTTTTTCCGGTCGGAAGGTCCGGTGGAAAGCCATCGGGGCGAAGCAGGAAAAGGCTTCCTGGTATTTTCTTTTTTTCCGAGATCTAAAATAGTATATGTTTGGTTCATAAAGGCCTCCTGTTTCCATATATAAGGATATTGTGGTCAAAGCTTTTGACCCCATGATGCTTACAGATTTCTTCGCGTTTCACTGTCATCCATTAAGTCAATTAAATTTTTTAAACGTACCAATTTTTGCTCTTCATATTCGATATAGGAAGAAGGCGATTCATGAGGACTATAGGAAATGGACTTTCCAACGTCCGGACAGCGGGGAACTGCCATAATTTCTCCCAATCGTTCCATAGTCAGTTTTCGCCCTGAAAGCTTTTGATATTCCTTTTCCACACAACGAAGTATTTCTTTTGCATTTTCCAGACAGACTTCTGACATCTCATAAAATGCCTTCGGTGCAATATGATCTAAAAAATGTGGCAGATAATAAGGTAGAATCGGGTTAATGGAAGGCAGGATGGTGGAAGGCTGTTTTTTGTCTGCTTTCACTTTGATGCTGTCTCCGCCGATAAATGGATACAGGTTGGATTCAATGAACCAGGATCGCATGTTGGGGACAAAATAGGCACTGTCGATTTTTTTGTTTTGAAGTTTTGCCAGATCACTTCCGTTGCCGGACAAAACACCGACAATGATCTTACTGATCGGCACATTTTCTTCCTTGAGCAATGGATCCAGCTTTTCCATTCGGAAACTTTTATGGTACAGGTCATTTACCAGAATGACCGGTCTTCCAAAGGATTTGATGGTTCTGATCTGTGTCCGCAAAGGAGCATAGTTGGGGAACTCCCGAATATCAAATTGCTGCATATCAGGATCGTATAGTTTATCAGTATCCAGACTTTTTGTCACACAGTTGGGAACCAGAATTCCTTTTAAAATATTACCGAAAGGTACAACCATCTTTTCGCCTAATTGCCGGACAGCGAGGGGAGTTGCGGGAACCTGATTTTCTCTTGTAATCAGCTTCATCAGTCGATGATTTAAAATATCTGAATCCAGGGACAGGACCAGATTGCCGGGATAAAGCCGGCTGATCGCTCGCTGCAGTTTCTGATGGCAGGAAAAAATTGTTTTTCGGATATTGGTATTGCTGCCAAAAGGTTCTTTGAAAGCAGAGTAGGTATCAAAAAACAGAATGACCGGATTTGTCAGGTTAACGATGTAACAGTCATCTGCTACCGATAAAGGAACAAATCCCTGGCGAAGAAGCAGGTCTTCCGATTCTTTTCCATGAAGATACATAATGTAAGTGTATTCTCTTTTCAGACAGTAGGCAATCATTTCTGTGAGAACAGTCTGACGAGTATCATCCGTCTCAGATACGGTTCCGTAAATACCGGAAATAACAGCAATTTTTCCGGATATATTTTTCCTAAGGTGGGATGTCAATACAGGGTCCTGGCATTCTTCATACAATTCAGTAAAGTTGAGACGGTGGAAGAGGACAACACCCTGAATCCGGTTGTATTCTTTTTCGTCCCGGATGACCAGAATCTGTTCTTTGGCAAGATGCTCCGGTGTTACCTCCGAAAGAAAACCAAGTTTCAGTTCAATCCGGAGATTTTCACTGGCCCGGGCGGTTACCACTGTATTAATTGGTTTGGTCCGTACCATTTTTTTGTACAGTGGTTCCATGGTGTAAAGGCCCATATCATATATGTAATTTTGTACATTATCATCAATCAGATTAGAAATATCCCGGTTCAGATCAATGTTATCTCTGATCTTTGTGGAACTGATATTTTCGTAATGGGTCGGCAGGCTTAAGTGAAGTACCGAATTATGAATGTATTGTTCCAGATTCTCTTCCGGTTCCTTTTCTCCGGTCATGTTGCGGCTGAAAATAATGTGAGGAAAACTATGAATCGTAAACTCGGAAGGAGGAATCCGGTAAGCAGATGCATTTTTTACCACGTCACTTCCCATTACAAAATAAATATCTTTTCGGCCGAAAATTTCCGTCAGCATTTCCAGATCTTTTGGATTGGCAATGTTGATTGGTATTTCAGCCGGAAATAGGTAAACATCTTTTAAATCCGCTGCGGACATGGTAAGAATTTTCCTTCTGATCTGATAAGGCTGTGTTTTTTTCGACCAGGAAAATTCATCCAGAGCCAGATAAACCTGAAATCCCTGTTTTCGGATTTCGTCCACAATTTTTTTGTGTCCCAGAGAAAATGGGTCAAAGGTTCCCGGGAAAAAGGCAATCCGTTTTTGACTTTCCGGAGGAAAAGACGGATGAATAAATAAGTAATCGGATAAAAACCGGTATATATGATTTAAAGCTGCTGCATTGTGATACAGATAAAGCTCTTTTTCTTCCTGATTCATCAAAGTAAGAATCTTCCGGCACATTAGCTGGAAATAGGATTCTTTTTGTTTCATGGAAAGGTGCCTGCAGCCGAAAATGTTGTGTCCTGCAATGTAAAAGGCTTCCTGGACGACTTCGTCCGCATAATGAGCCATGCCCCGGAACAAAAGCCCTTCTACAATGTCTTTGGTCCGCTGATATCCCCGGCCATAGCTTGGATATTTGTCGATATAGTAAGGAATCTGCTGTAAAATGACTCCGATGGTATCTAAGGTTACAATGACCACCTTATGATTGGTGCTGTCGATCATGGTTCGAAAACGGGACAAAAGCTCCGTCTGCTCTTCTTTGGACAGATAAAAATAAATCTGACCCAGATATTCCGGAATATATTTGGAAACGGAATATTCTCCCATTTCCAGTCCTTTGGAAAGCTCCAGGGCAATTTCATAGCGCTCTGCATAGGAAAGCTGGTACATCATATCGACCAGATCATTTCCGGCCTGGTGGCGGATGACAATCCGGTCACTGGTCTGAATCATGTTGGCAAGATGGGCAGCCAGCTGGAAGGCATAGCGGGACTGATCTTCCCGGCACTGATCTTTTAAAATTTCCAGGTTGACAAGCTTAAAAATCCAAGGAGTGTCCATCTGCTGGTTTTCCTGAAACAGGGATGGCATTTCAAAAGCATGGAAATCTTTTCGCTGTACCCATCCCAGTTTGTGTCCGATTTTTTCGGTCAGATATAAAATACAGGATGGAGGGTTGCAAAAGCTTTCCATCTGCTTTTTCAGGGAAACCTGAATGGCTTCTTCCGGATGCCATCCCTGCAAAAGCCATATTTTTATGAAACGTAAAGCTGCGGTCTGAATTTCAAGATCATTGCGGGAGAGCATTTCCATGGCGAAGGAGATCAGGATGGTTCTGGATTCATCGGAACATTCCCGCCATGGAATGTTTGCGGCGCAATCCATAAGAAGGAAGAGAACCAGCCCTTCCCAGGTAGTCTTTTTGTAGTATTCAATCAGAACCAGCAGGATACTTTCTTTCTTTTCTTCTTCTATTTCATGGTATAAAGTGGAAAAAACGGTTTTCATTGCATATCCGATCCATCTTTTATGCTGTTCGGTAATCTTGTGATCCGGAATCAGCATGACCCGCAAAAGAGAAGACCAGATTTCCACAGAAGTTTTTCCTGTATCAGGCAGGGAAGCACCATCCGGAATTTCTTTCTGGTATTTCTTTTCATAATGGATAATCAGGTGACTTAATACCCGGGCTGCCTGTCTGCGGATATCCCCATCCCGGTGAAGCAGCATTTCGTAAAGAAACTGAATCATAATATCCTTCTGTTTTCGTTTCATATAAGTAGAATATTCCTCAATAATATTCAGATAGGAACGGATATTTCTCCAGTCTTTCTCACTTTTTATCTCTTCCAGCAAACTGATGAAACGGGTTTCCAGATTAATGTTGTGCATGACCATTAGATTAGAATGAATAGCCTGATATTTTAATTTACAGATCATCTCATCCATGGACATTAAAACAGGATCTTTGGATTCCTGCGGGGAACCATAAGGCTGAATCAGATCGGTCGAACATCCAAGGCTTTTGATAAATTCCTCAAAATCCTTCAGTTTCATAAATACCTTGCGGTACCGGTTCTGTTTGGCAGCATCTACATTATCCAGTTTGCTTAAGATAATATCATAGGATTCATCCAAGGACCAGAAGCAGACCCGCTCTGTACCATCTGGATTACGGGTGCTTTTTACCCGGAAATCGGCATAAATTAAAAGCAGGTTTTCCACAGAAAGATTTTCAAGTTCAAGGTCCCAGGTGGAATGATTGGCCGCAATGTGGCCAATACTGTGGAAATGAAATTTTCTTGCAAATTGGTCTGTATAATAATAGTGAAGGTAGGGAATACGGCGTACTTCCTTTCCTTTACATCCGAATTTTCCAATGTCATGGATAATTGCTGCCGCGGACATTAAACCAAGATCGATTGGAATCCCGGCCTGTTTTAACTGTCTTGCAATATACATGGAGACATGATGTACCCCTGCAATATGTCCCAAAGAGTTAAAAGGAGTACATTCCCGTGCAATTCTTAAATATTCATAGATGTGGTAGTCATAAAAACAACTTAAAAAACGGTCGTATTCTTCTTTGATTTCACATTCTGCCCGTTCTTCTTCCGTCAGTATCTGAAAATCCCGAATTCGGTCAAATGCTGTTTCTTTTTTTTCCCGTTCAAATAACTGTGTAAGAACAAAAAGAAAGAAGTCAACGGCTTTTTTTCTTTCTGCTCCATACTCTGCCTGAAAATTTTCCGGGTAATAGGCAGCAGTCAGATAATCGTATAGATAAGAAAGCCAGTCTTTCGGTTCTTCTATGCCGCCGCATAATTTTTTCATCGTCGGCCGGCACATGGAAAGAACCTCTTTTACGCATACCCCTTCTTTGGGCATTTTGTATTCCTCTTTGATTCGTCCGGCTTCCTGTTCCCATTGGTTGTACATGTTTTTCCCCCTGTGTCTTATGTGATTTCCTTCATTTTATGCCGCAGGAAAATTCTCTGTCTTTTCTGTGACACAAAATGCCTCGCAGACATCTTTGCTGCGAGGCATTTTCCGAATATGAAAAGCTCACCGATCTGCTTTTCATTTATATGTACTTATTATATCACAGATAGAAGACAATTAGCAAACACCCTGTGCAAGCATTGCATCAGAAACTTTCTGGAAACCAGCCAGGTTTGCACCGGAGATGTAATTGCCAGGACATCCGTAAAATTCTGCTGCATCATCAATATTGTGGAAAATGTTTCTCATAATACGCTGCAGCTGTTTATCTACTTCTTCTGCACTCCAGGAAAGATGTTCTGCATTCTGAGACATCTCAAGAGCGGAAACAGCAACACCACCGGCATTTACTGCTTTGGAAGGAAGAATGGTTACGTTGTTTTCCATCAGTAAATCAACAGCTTCCTGTGTGGTAGGCATGTTGGATACTTCAACAAGAATCTTGCAGTGTCCTTCTGCCAGGATTCTTTCTGCATCTTCTTTATGAATCTCATTCTGAGTTGCACAAGGCATATAAATGTCAGCATTGACTCTGCCCCATGGTTTTTCTCCAGGATGATATTCTACGTTATATTTATCTGCGTAATCTTTTACCATATCACGATTGGAAGAACGCATCTCTACCAGATAGTCAATCTTATCGCCGGTGATTCCGTCCGGATCGTAAATATATCCGTCAGGACCGGATAAAGTAACAACTTTACCGCCAAGCTCATGAATCTTTCTGCAAACACCCCAGGATACGTTACCAAAACCGGAGATAGCGAAAGTAGTACCTTTAATTTCTTTGCCAATGGATTTGAAGAATTCATCGGTAAAGTATACAGCACCAAAACCGGTTGCCTCGGAACGTCCTAAAGATCCTCCGTAAGAAAGTCCTTTTCCGGATAAAGCACCGGCTTCATAGGAACCGCGGATTCTCTTATATTGGCCGTATAAATAACCGATCTCTCTTGCTCCAACACCGATATCGCCGGCCGGACAGTCTGTATCAGGACCGATATAACGGTATAATTCTGTCATAAAGGACTGGCAGAAACGCATGATTTCTCCGTCAGATTTACCCTTTGGATCAAAGTCAGAACCACCTTTTCCTCCACCGATCGGAAGTCCGGTCAGAGAGTTCTTGAAAGTCTGTTCAAAACCAAGGAATTTGATAATGCTGATATTTACAGATGGGTGGAAACGTAAACCGCCCTTGTAAGGTCCGATTGCGCTGTTGAACTGTACACGATAGCCTCTGTTCACACGTACTTTTCCTTCATCGTCTACCCATGGTACACGAAACATAACAGCTTTTTCAGGCTCCACCAGTCTTTCCAGAATGCCTGCACGTTCATAGGTGTCGTCAAAATCAACGATTGGGCGAAGAGAATTCAATACTTCTCTTACAGTCTGAAGAAATTCAGGCTGATTTGGGTTTTTTGCTTCAGTTTCAGCAATTACTCTGTCTACATATGACATGATCTTGTCCTCCTTCAAAATAAATCAATTTCATATATGTTCATATCATGTTGTATCATTAAGTCCGATCGGAAATCTGTGATCTCATTGCAGAATCTCTATTATATTGATGAGATATGCAATATATCGCAATAATATCAAAACATAAAGAAAACTTCTGCTGTTTCGGCGAAATAGAATAAAATAGGTGAATTTGCACAAAAAAAATATAAAAATATAACAACGTGAAAAAATCTGCCCTAAAAATCAACTAGTATAAATTCCGGTAACAACAAAAGTATTAATGTACTAAATAAAATATTTTGTACTAAAATAATACAATGGGAATACTTCTTTGTCAAGAGAAAATGTTGATTTTTCGGAGAAAATAAAATAGAATAAAATACCGAATGACTGATACATGATTAGAAGGAGAAACCATGAAAGATCTTACAAAAGGAAATCCGGGAAAAGCAATCGTTTCTTTTGCAATTCCCATTTTGCTGGGACAGTTGTTTCAGCTTTTTTTTAATATGGCAGATACAAGAATTGTGGGAATGTATCTGGGAGATCATTCCCTGGCGGCTATCGGAGCAACCGCTACGATCATCGATCTTCTGTCCGGTTTTGTGATGGGAGCAGCCAATGGATTTGCAGTCATCTCTGCCCGTTTTTTTGGGGCAGGAGATGAAAAGAACCTGAGAAAAACATTCGCGGCCATCCTGGTTTTTGGTACGTGAATTGCCCTGATTCTTACTTTTTTCAGCCTGATCCTGCTTACCCCTGCCCTTCGATGGATTTCTGTTCCAAAAGAGCATATGGGAGAAGGGAGCGATTATCTGACCATCATTGTAGGAGGATTGATTTTTACTGCCTTTTATCATATGTTGGCAGCGGTGCTTCGCTCGATTGGAGATACGATAACACCTCTTTGTATCCTGATTTTGTCGGTATGCTTTAATGTGCTGCTGGACTTTTTGTTTATCGGAAAAATGGGAATGGGAGTTTGCGCAGCAGCCGCAGCGACCATACTTTCCCAGGGAATTTCAGCCTTTGTCTGTTTTTTATATCTGTGGAAAAAGTATCCTATTTTACATTTGCAAAAGGAAGACTTTTTCTGGAATCTGAATCTGATTCAGGAACTTTTGGCCGGAGGATGTTCCATGGGACTTATGAATTCTTTGATTATGATAGGTTCTGTGGTACTGCAAAGTGCAATCAACGGTTTTGGCACGACGATTATTGTAGCTCATATCGCAGCCAGAAGGTTATCCAGCCTTTTTATGACTCCTTATATTGTACTTGGAACAACCATGGCTACTTTTACCAGCCAAAATTACGGGGCAGGAGATGGGCAAAGAGTAAAAGAAGGACTGAAAATCAGTATGATTTACGGAGCTGTCTGGAGCGTTCTTGTTCTTCTTATTACCTATGGATTTGCCGCGGGTCTGGTAAAGCCTCCAGGGGCTGGGAGACAGAAAGACTCCGGTTCTTTCCAGTGGAATTGAAATGACAGGAAAAATCATTGCCACTTTTACCCTGAGCCGCTACTTTGGATACATGGGAATTATTATGACAGAGCCTCTGACCTGGATGGTAATGGTGATTCCATTGATTATTTCCATGAAGAGAAAACTGCAGGACAAGGCTTTCGGGGTGTTTCAAAAATAAAGTTTTCCTGTTGTTCTTTTTTAAAAATGAAGAAATGGACTTAAAAAACTTCATTAAAAATTGAACCAAAAAGAAAAACAATTTCAAAATCAAAAGAAAAAATGAAAAAATAAAGAAAAAATATAAATAATAAATTGTGTGTTTGGGGAAAAAACACGAAAAACAAATGGAAAACAAAGTAAGAAATGAATAATTAACAGATAATTTCATAAATAAAAATAAATTATCAAATTATCAGACAACAATGAGGAAAATTCTTGTTTACAAATGAAATGAATTGTAGTATGATTGATTCATGCCAAAAATGTTTCACAGCAGGAAGGAGATAAAAAGATGAACAAGGATCCTCAGGTGACCGGTCGTCTATATGATCCATCCTTTGAACATGACAACTGCGGTATCGGTGCAGTCGTGAACATCAAGGGGATCAAGACACACGAGACAGTTACCAATGCACTTAAGATAGTAGAACGATTAGAACATAGAGCCGGCAAAGATGCCGAGGGAAAGACAGGAGACGGTGTAGGAATTATGCTTCAGATTTCGCATAACTTCTTTCAGAAAGTCTGTCAGGACCTCGGCATTTTTTTAGGTAATGAGAGAGATTACGGAATTGGCATGTTTTTCTTCCCTCAGGACGAGATTCGAAGAAACAGAGCCAAGAAGATGTTTGAGATTATAGCGGAAAAAGAAGGTGTTCGCTTCCTTGGATGGAGAGTTGTTCCAACCAAACCGGGAGTACTTGGAAAGAAGGCCATTGACAGCATGCCATATATTATGCAGGC
>JALEPU010000122.1 GCA_022766905.1 Lachnospiraceae bacterium | reverse complement strand
GCCTGCCTGCTTCATCTCTGATATATACACTGCTGGATTTAATGAGCCGTCCATCTTCTGTCTGAGTCAGATAGGAGAGTTGATCTTCCAAAGGTCCATCCTGATTCTCCATCCTTTTGAGACTTTCGAGTACGATGTGGGAAGGACCATCTCCAGCTTTTCGATGAGTCACATGACCGTTCTTTATGGAAAGAATCTTTCCGATGCCATTCTTGTCATCAAAACTGTGAATGACGATCTCACAATCTTCTCCGAATTGCGATGCAAGTGCATTGCTAAGTCGAAACAGAAACTCTGCCGGAATCAAGGTTTCTGCAAGCAATAGTAAAACCTCCCTTCATTTGATTATTTAATCTATTTTTACTATATCACATATTATATATTTTGCAAGAACTTTTTCAAAAAAAATTTTAAGTACCTAATTTTTTTTTGAAAAAGATATATTTTATGAGAAAAGCGTCTTGTCAACCCATATGATATATGTTAAAATGAACATAATAAATCTAAGATGGATTTGAAATTTGTGAAGAATGAATAAGAAAAAGGAGGATTTCTTTCTGAACTTTCCAATATTTCGTATTTTCAGAAGGAAAATTTTTTTTATTAACTTTCTTGACCAAATAATCAAATTTCAAAACAATTTTTTTACAGATGATTGTTTTTTCTCTGTAACTATTTTTGCTGATGAAGGATTTGGTGTGAAAAAATTCAAAAGGAGTGAGGAATATGATCTTAATAGGAAATGGAAGAATGGTGACAAGAGATGAAGAACAGCCTTTTATGGAAGACGGCTGTGTTGCAGTAAATGGTACCTTGATTGAAGCAGTAGGTTCTACAGAAGAATTAGTTGCCAGATATCCGGGCAGTAAATTTATTGATGCGAAAGGCGGTTTGATTATGCCTGGACTGATCAATGCCCATGATCATATTTACAGCGCTATGTCCCGGGGTATTTCCATCAATGGTTATGATCCTCATGGATTTTTGGATATACTGAATGGAATGTGGTGGAACATCGATCGTCATCTTACGCTGGAACAGACAAAGTACAGTGCTTATGCGACCTATATCGACTGTATTAAAAATGGTGTTACAACGGTCTTTGACCACCATGCCAGCTATAAGGATATCAGCGGAAGTTTATTTACAATCGCCGATGTGGCAAAAGAACTGGGAGTAAGAACCTGTCTTTGTTATGAGATTTCGGATCGTGATGGCGAAGAAAAGATGAAAGAAGCTGTGAAAGAAAGTGAAGATTTCATTTCTTTTGCCCTCCAGGATGACACCGATATGGTAAAAGCAATGATGGGATATCATGCTTCCTTTACTTTAAGCAATAAAACTCTGGAATACTGTGCTGAACATAAGAGTCCGGAAGTTGGTTACCACATTCATGTGGCAGAAGGTATGGATGATTTGCTTGATTGCCTGCATAAATATCAGAAACGATTGATTTATCGCTTGTTCGATATGGGTATTTTAGGAGAAAAAACAATCTGTGGCCATTGTATCCATATTAATGAAGCAGAGATGGATTTATTAAAAGAGACAAACACAATGGTTGTTCATAACCCTGAATCCAATATGGGAAATGCAGTTGGCTGCGGCCCTGTTTTAAAGATGATGGAAAAAGGTATTTTAGTGGGTCTTGGAACAGACGGATATACCAATGATATGCTGGAATCTTTAAAAGTAGCTAATATCATCCACAAACATCATCTTTGCGATCCAAACGCTGCATGGGGAGAAGTACCTCAGATGCTTTACTATAATAACCGGGAAATCGGAGCCAGATATTTTGAGAAGCCGATTGGAATTTTAAAACCAGGCGCCCGGGCAGATGTGATTATTATGGATTATAATCCGCTTACACCAATGAACGCCTCCAACGTAAACGGACATCTTTTATTTGGAGCTAGTGGAAGAAATACGGTTATGACTATGATTAACGGAAAAGTCCGCATGAAAGACCGTAAATTAATCGGAATTGATGAAGAAGAGATCATGGCAAAATCCAGAGAAGAGGCAGAGAAACTCTGGAATTCTATTAATAGTTAGGGGAGGATTAACATGGGAGATATAATGAGACCTATCCCGTTTCATAAACTTATGAACTGGATCATCAAAGAAAAAGAACAATCAGGAACTATTTTTGGCATCGATAAAATTTACCGGAAGGAAAATGAAGATAAAATGCCGATTTTCGGAACGGAACTGGAGACTCCGGTTGGCCCTGCTGCCGGACCACATACCCAGCTGGCACAGAATATTATTGCTGCTTATGTGGCAGGCGGCCGTTTCTTCGAATTGAAAACCGTACAGATTATGGATGGAGAAGAACTGTCAGCCTGTATTGCAAAGCCTTGTATTGATGCAAGGGATGAAGGTTACAATACGGAATGGTCAACAGAACTTACTGTTCCACAGGCCTTTGATGAGTATGTAAAAGCATGGTTTGCATTGAAATTGATTTCAAAAGAGTTTAACCTTGGTGATCCCGATGGATTTATTTTTAATATGAGTGTAGGGTATGATTTTGCCGGTATCACTTCCTCAAAAATTGACACATATATTGAGGGAATGATGGAAGCAAAAGAGACAGATATTTTTAAAGAATGTAAGGAATTTGCTCTTTCTCATCTGGACTTATTCCGGAATGTAGATCAGGATTATGTGGAACAGATTTCTTCGAAAGTATCCAATTCTATTACCGTATCCACCCTCCATGGATGTCCGCCTTCCGAGATTGAAAAGATTGCATCTTACTTAATCGATAAGAAAGGACTTCATACCTTTGTAAAATGTAATCCAACTTTATTAGGTTATGAAGATGCCAGAAAAATCCTGGATGAGATGGGATTTGATTATGTCAGTTTTGGAGCTTTCCATTTTGAAGACGATCTTCAGTATGAAGATGCTGTGCCAATGATTTTACGATTGCTTGATCTGGCAAAGAAAAATCAGGTTGAGTTTGGTGTAAAGATTACAAATACATTCCCGGTAGATAATCCGAAAGATGTATTGCCAAAAGCAGATGAGATGTATATGTCAGGCCGTTCTCTCTTCCCGGTATCTCTTGCAGTTGCAAGAAAACTGACAGAAGAATTCGATGGAAAACTGCGTATTTCCTTCTCAGGAGGCGCAGATGTATTTAATATAAAAGATCTGATTTCCATAGGAATCTGGCCGGTTACCATGGCAACTACTTTATTAAAACCGGGCGGTTATGGACGTTTTCATCAGATTGTAACAAGTCTTCAGGAAATGAAAACAGGAGCTTTTGAAGGAATTGACGTAAAAGGAATTTCGGCTTTGTCAGAGAAAGTGAAGAAGGATATTCATCACCTGAAATCAGTGAAACCTGCTCCATCGAGAAAACGAAAAGAAAAAGTACCTCTGGTGGACTGTTTCGCCAACCCATGTCAGGCAGGATGTCCGATCCATCAGGATATTCCGACCTATGTGGAACTTACATCCGAAGGAAGGTATGAAGAAGCACTGGAAGTAATCCTTGAAAAAAATCCGCTTCCTTTTATAACCGGAACGATCTGCAGTCATCGATGTATGAACCGTTGTACCAGAAATTTCTACGAAGAGTCAGTGAAAATCCGGGATGTAAAACTGGTGGCAGCAAAAAATGGGTTTGACGCAGTCATAGGCAAATTGCCGGAGAAAAAGCTGGAAGGGCCTGCAAAAGCAGCAATTGTAGGTGGTGGACCGGCTGGTATGGCAGCCGCTTATTTCCTTGGAAGAGCAGGAATCAAATCTGTCCTTTATGAAGAAAAAGAGAGTTTGGGCGGTATTGTCCGGCATGTGATTCCGAACTTTAGAATCGGGGAAGAGGCGATTAAAAAAGACGCCGATATTCTTGAAAAAATGGGAGCAGAAGTGTTATTGTCTACAAAAGCACCGTCTCTTCGTGAACTAAAACGAATGGGATATACCTATGTGATCTATGCAACAGGTGCATGGAAGCATGGTGCCATGGATCTGGAAGGAGAGAAAACACTTCCTGTACTGGAGTTCCTCGAAACCTATAAAAAAGAAGATGGCAATTTAAATTTAGGACAGCATGTTGTCATTATCGGTGGCGGTAATACAGCGATGGATGCAGCAAGAGCTGCAAAAAGAGTAGCAGGTGTTGAAGATGTTACAATTGTATACCGTCGTACCAGAAGGTATATGCCGGCAGAGGAAGAAGAATTGATGCTGGCAATGGAAGAGGGAATTCAATTTGAAGAACTGAAAGCACCGAAACGATTCCTTTCCGGTGTTTTGACTTGCGAAAAGATGGAACTGGGGAAAGCAGATTCTTCCGGAAGAAGAAGTCCTGTTCCAACCGGTGAGGTTTGTGAAATAAAAGCAGACACAGTGATTCTTGCTATTGGGGAAAAAGTGGATGTAGACTTCTTTGAAAATATGGGTGTTACCGTAGAAAAAGGCTCAGTATTAACCAGTGAAGAAAATGTATTTACTGCCGGAGATGTAAGCCGGGGACCGGCAACAGTTGTAGAAGCAATCGCAGATGCAAAAGTGGTTTGTGATCTGATTTGTCTTAAGGAAGAGCTAAAAGAGGACGAAAAAGATTTTTCCCTGAAACTTCCGGAAAAGGATCTAAGAAAGAAACGTGCTATTCTTTCCGAAGCATCTGCTTTAGAAAAAGAAGGAGAAAGATGTCTGAACTGCAGCCAGATCTGTGAATGTTGTGTAGATGTCTGCCCGAACAGAGCGAACATTTCTATCCGAACAACGGGAGGAAAACTTCAGATTATCCATATGGACGGCATGTGTAATGAATGCGGAAACTGTATGACATTTTGTCCGTATGATAGTGCTCCATATAAGGAAAAACTTACTTACTTTAATGACAGACAAGATTATGGAGATAGCCAAAATGATGGTTTTTATGTAAATAACAAAGAAACAGGAGAGGTTACTCTTCGATTAGGTACCATGGAAAAAGTATTTTTGGTTTCTTCCGGTATCCTTCCTCAACTGGGCGGAGTAGAAGAAATCATAAAAGCATTTTTAGAGGATTATTCTTATTTAATTTAGTTTTTACGGAATCTAAATTGCAAATATCAATTGATTGAGAAAGGAATCAGCAGATTGCTGGGTGATAACATGTATCGAATCAAGGTAAACGGAATCAATTATGAGGTAACGGCAAATAAATCATTACTCCGTTTTTTGCGGGATGACCTTCATTTAAAATCGGTGAAAGACGGTTGCAGTGAAGGAGCTTGCGGCACCTGTCATGTTCTGATCAATGGGAAGTCCATCAAATGCTGTATTCCAAAGCTTTCCCAATTAGAAGGAAAGGACATTGTCACAGTAGAAGGATTAAGTGAAAGAGAAAAAGAAGTATTTGTTTATGCTTTTGGAAAAGCAGGTGCCGTTCAATGCGGATTCTGCATTCCTGGAATGGTGATCAGCGGAAAAGCCCTTCTTTTGCAAAATCCAAATCCAACCAGGGCAGATGTGGCATATGCACTGCGAAACAATATCTGCCGCTGTACCGGTTACAAAAAAATAATTGATGGTATTTTACTTGCAGCAAAAATATTGCGGGAAAATCTTCCGATTCCAAAAGAGGAAGAGGCCTGTAAAGTAGGAAGCAGGATGGCAAGAATTGATGTCCGGGAAAAAGTCCTTGGAATCGGGGAGTATGTAGATGATATGGAAATGGAAGGACTGTGCTTTGCAAGTGCGGTCAGAGCTGTGTATCCAAGGGCTAAAGTAATCTCTATTCAGACAGAAGATGCTTTACAGGTTCCCGGTGTAATCGGAGTCTTAACAGCGAAAGATGTTCCGGGCAAGAACCAGGTCGGTCATCTTGTGAAAGACTGGGATGCGTTTATTCCGGAAGGGAAAAGTACCAGGTATCTGGGAGATGCGATAGCACTGGTTGTTGCAGAAAATCAGGAAGCATTGGAAAAAGGGAAAAAACTGGTGAAAGTAGAGTACGAAGAACTTCCGGCTGTTTTTTCTCCGGAAGAAGCTTTAAAAGATGGTGCACCTCTTGTTCATGAGAGGGGTAATCTTCTTGCTCACGAACATCTGATTCGGGGAAACGCAGAAGAAGCAATTGCAAAGGCAAAATATGTGGTAACACATCACTACAGTGTCCCATATACAGAGCATGCATTTCTGGAACCGGAGTGTGCAATTTCTGTGCCAACGGAGGATGGAGTTCTGATCTATTCGACCGATCAGGGTGTCTATGATACGAGACAGGAGTGCGCCGGCCTTTTAGGACTTCCTTTTGAAAAGGTTCAGGTTATTAATAAGTTAGTCGGCGGTGGATTCGGAGGAAAAGAAGACGTTTCTGTACAGCATCATGCTGCCTTGGCGGCTTATCTGCTGAAACGCCCTGTAAAAGTGAAGTTTTCGAGAGAAGAAAGTATTCTGATCCATCCGAAACGCCATCCGATGGAGATGGATTTTACTACGGCATGTGATGAAGAGGGAAAACTGACAGGAATGAAAGCTGTTATCATTGCAGATACCGGAGCTTATGCATCTCTTGGAGGACCGGTCCTTCAAAGAGCCTGTACCCATGCAGCCGGCCCTTACAATTATCAAAATATTGACATTGATGGAAAAGCCGTATATACAGATAATCCGCCTTCCGGAGCATTCAGAGGTTTCGGTGTGACCCAGACCTGTTTTGCAACAGAATGTAATTTAAATGAACTGGCGAAGATGGTGGGTATTTCTCCATGGGAAATTCGTTATAAAAATGCAATTCGTCCGGGTCAGGAACTCCCAAACGGACAGATTGCCGGAGAGGAAACCGGATTAAAGGAGACGTTGGAAGCAGTAAAAGAAGCCTATGAAAATGCTCCTTATGCGGGAATCGCCTGCGCGATGAAGAATGCCGGAGTGGGTGTAGGGCTTCCTGATTATGGAAGAGTCCTTTTAAAAGTAATC
>JALEPU010000121.1 GCA_022766905.1 Lachnospiraceae bacterium | reverse complement strand
TCTTCACCTTTAGACCAAAAAAGCAGGAGATAATAACATGTATTACGGAATGATCAAACCCTGCGATATTGCAGATGGACCAGGTGTCCGCACAAGTCTTTTTGTGTCCGGATGCCGCCATCACTGCAAAGGCTGTTTCAACTCAGAAACCTGGGATTTTCAATACGGACAGCCTTATACAGAAGAAACAACCCAGATGATTCTTAAGGCTTTAAAACCTTCTTATATTCAGGGATTTACTCTTCTGGGCGGTGAACCATTTGAACCGGAAAACCAGATTGAACTGGTAAAACTTTTAAAAACTATTCGAAAGACATATCCTCAAAAAGATATCTGGTGTTACACCGGCTATCTTTTTGACGTGGATCTAAAACCCGGTGGCAGGGTATTTACATCTGTTACCGCCGAGATGCTTTCCTATATCGATGTTTTAGTCGATGGAGAATTTATCGAAGAACAAAAAGATATTTCTCTTCCGTTCCGTGGAAGTAAAAATCAACGTATTTTAAAACTACGCGAACTTACGCAAGAATAAAACGACATTTTAGAAAGGTCCTATTATATGAACTCACTGATTGTATTTCAACAAATGCTTGTCTTATTCGCCATGATTCTGGCAGGATATTTCTGCTATAAAAAAGATATTATTACAGATGAACTTCAACCTAAGTTATCCTATATGGTTGTGAATGTATTTAATCCTTTTCTGGTCATTTCCAGTATTACAGACAAATCTGTGGATAAATCCATGGAACTGATTCTGGAAAATATCTGCCTTGTTATCATTTTATTTGCAGTCTGGATGATAACAGGGCCAATCATTGTCCGTCTGCTTCGTATTCCGGGCGAGAAACGTCCTTTATACAGCCTGATGAACATTTTTTCCAACCTGGGATTTATGGGGCTGCCGCTCATTTCCGCTATTTATGGAAAAGGAGCTGTCATCTACGTCTCATTTTATATGTTGATGTATAATCTGCTTTTATATACTTATGGCATCTATGTAGCAGGAAAACATTCCCCTTCCAAAAAGGCTGATTTTTCCTGGAAAAAAATAATGAATCCCGGATTTATATCCTGTTTGGTTGCTATTATAATCTTTGCCCTCCAGATTCCGGTTCCCCAGGCAGCTGCTACTTTGGTTTCCTACATGGGAAATACAGCAGTTCCTCTATCCATGATTTTAATCGGCGTTTTCATGGCAAAGATCAACTTAAAAGAAATCTTTACCAATATAAAAATATATTTATTCAGCCTGATCAAACTGGTCATTTTGCCTATTTTACTGATTCAGATTTTAAAACTTCTGCCTTTTGACTCTACTTTACTTGGTATCTTCCTTCTTTTATCCGGAACACCCGTAGGAAGTATTGTCATTCTCGTTGCAGATGAATACGGAATAGGCGGAAAAGAAGGAGTCCAGGGAATTGTTCTTACTACCCTGCTTTCTCTGTTCACCTTGCCTTTTATCGCATTATTCTATTAATTGAATTATGTTAAAAGGGGGATGTTGCAAAATGTGGTAAAAACTGAATAATTTCACCACATTTTGCAACATCCCCCTTTTCTCTTTTATATCTTTTTTACACTTACATTTCTTCAAATACCTGAAAAATATAAAATTTCAAATAATAGGATTGATCTGCCGCCCATAGAATCGGATGATCCAGTGCCTGTGTCCTAAATTCTACCTGGCGGATTCTTTTATGGGCACCTCTGGCCGCTTCCCGAATTGTCTTTGCAAATAAATCGGGATCCATAAAATGAGAACAGGAACAGGTTGCCAGGAAACCTCCATCCTCCACAAGCTTCATGCCTCTTAGATTGATTTCCCGGTATCCTTTTACTGCATTTTTGATCGAATTTCTGGATTTGGTAAAAGCCGGAGGATCTAAAATGACCACATCGAACTTTTCTCCCTTTTTTTCCAGATCCGGAAGAAGCTTAAATACATCGGCACAAAGAAACTCTACCCTGTCTTCCAGATGATTTAACCGGGCATTTTCCCTTGCCTGATCCACTCCAAGCTGGGAAGCATCTACCCCAAGAACAGAAGAAGCACCTGCAATACCAGCATTCAAAGCAAAAGAACCTGTATGGGTAAAGCAGTCCAGAACCTTTTTGCCCCGACAGATTTTATGAATGGCAGCCCTGTTATATTTCTGATCCAGGAAAAATCCTGTCTTCTGCCCATCTTTTACATCCACCATGTATTTCACACCATTTTCCATAATCTCAATTTTTGTATCAAATGGCTCACTTAAAAATCCTTTTATCCGCTCCATCCCTTCCTGGGTCCGTACTTTCGCGTCACTTCGCTCATAGACGCCTCGAATGATAATCCCGTCTTCTTTCAGTACTTTGCAAAGCTTCTCTACAATCAATGGCTTTAACAAATCGATTCCAAGTGCCAGACTTTCTACCACCAGAACATCAGAAAATTTATCGATAACAATACCGGGAAGAAAATCTGCCTCTCCAAAAATCAAACGACAGCTATTTGTCTCTGCTGCTGCCTTTCGATACTCCCATGCATTTCTCACTCTTGTCTCAATAAAATCTTCTGTAATCTGATTTTCTTTTTTTCTTGCCAGCATACGTATGGTAATCTTTGATTTGGTATTGATAAACCCATATCCCATAAAATAATCATCAAAATCCAAAACAGAAATAATATCTCCATTTTCAAAATTTCCATCGATTCGATCAATTTCATTGTCGTAGATCCACATGCCACCTGCTTTTAAGGTACGGCCTTCTCCCTTTTTCAGAATTGCTTTTGTATCATAATTGCTGTGAATTTTCACTATTTTTCCTCCTGCCTCATCGATTTTTTGTCTGATACAAGTAAGTCCCTACCCACCACTTCATGCTCTGCACATTTGAAGTGATGGACTTACTTGATTCGGTTAAATCTTTTCAATTTTCTTCCTCAATTTTAACATTTTCTCATCGATCTTGGCAATCTCTTCCGCATATTCCTTTAATTCTTTTCGAATTTTATCCGCATCTCTGGATTCTTTTTTATAACAAAGCTGATGATCCAGTTTTGCCCAGTAATTCATCGCCATAGTACGAAGCTGTATTTCCACCCGCATCGGATCCTTTCCCTGGTCCACCAAAACATCGACAATAATATGAATGCTTTGATATCCACTCGCTTTCGGCTTCTTAATGTAATCTTTTGTTTTTATCAAAGTAAATTTTTTATTTTTCTGAAGTTTTCCTGCCAGCCGGTATACATCATCCTGAAAAGAACAGGAAATACGGATTCCGGTCAGGTCATTCAATTTTGTCCTGGCATTCTCCCAGTTTACCTCATGCCCTTTTCGGATTAATTTTTTTCTGACACTTTCTGCTGTTTTTTTTCTGTAGGTTACAATGTCAATCAATTCCCGCCCAACTATTCGAGAAAGCCTCTCATTGATTTCATCGATTTGCTTTTTCACAAAATCAATGGCTTCCTCCTGCCTTTTCACAAATTCAGGATCATTTAAAGCAGCCTCGATCTCCTCATATCCGCTTTCTGTTTCCGTTTTTTTGTTCTGTTTTTCTTCACCTATACGAATTTTTTTCTTCTTTTCTTCTTTCATACCATTCTCTGTTTCTACCCCGGCGCCTCCATCGTCCGGTTTGCAAATATACAAAAGTAATCCACTTTTATTATACAAAAACCCATCCGAAAAAGAAAAACAATTTTTGTAAATTTTATGTTATGATACTTCTTAGCAAGAGGAACTTAAGAAAATATTCATTAATTTTAAGAATAATCCACCTAATTTTTCATGACGCATCTGTTATTATAATAATCGTAACAAAGCTATTCATATATTTGAATCCTCTCCCCTCAAATGAAAAATAGTACACAAAAAAGAAGCTGTAAATCACAGCTTCTTTTTTTGTTCATTTTCAGAATTTATGCTTTCTCGATTCTTCTCGTGGATTGCCCTTCTTCCAAAGTTCCCTCAAAAACACACTCTCTCCTGCTTTTTTTCTTTTTTATCATCTGAAATAATTGTTTAATCGTTTCCCGAGCCATCTCTTCTACCGGCTGACGTATGGTTGTAATCGAAGGCTGATAATAATGTGCTGCATCCAGTCCATCAAATCCGGCGACCGAATAATCTTCCGGTATCCGATATCCTCTGTCAAAAATCGCTTTACAGGCACCAATTGCAACCGCATCAGAAATCGCATAAACTGCAGTAAAATCTTTGGTCGTATCCAAAAGACGATTCATCATCTGATAGCCGGATGCCATAGAATACCCTTCCACTTTCTCTTTCATATGAACGACCAAATCTTCCTCATATGTGATATGATTATCTTTCAAAGCTTCCAGATACCCCTGTGTTCTTAAAAGACCGATACTACGATCATCCTTTGTTGCCGTCAGAATCCCGATTCTTTTGTGTCCCAGCTGACATAAATGATTTACCATCTTATAACTTTCTTTTCGGTCATCCACTGCCACTGTCACATAAGCAACTTCACTACTATCTTCCTTCTTATCAGGGCTGTAATCAAAAGTCTCCTGGCATAAAGGTGCTGTACTCAGTACAAAAGGTACACCGAGATTTTTTAAATTCTCTTCCGGATTGGTCAGGTTACCTCCCAGAAAAATAATTCCCTTCAGCCTTTTTTCCTTAACAAGCTGGGCTGCTATTTTGGCTTCATCTTCTGATTCTTCCACGCCCTGCAAAATCATGGAATACTTATTTGAATCAATCTCATGTTCAAAAATCTGAATCATTCTCTGGAAAAAAGGATTGGCTACTCCTTTTACTAAAACAGCAATCGTCTTAGAGGCAGTCCTTTTTAAATTTCTTGCACTGTTGTTGGGAACATAGTTGTGCTCCTTCATGACCTGCATAATCATCGCCTTTGTCTCCGGATTAATGTCCGGATGATTATTCATGGCACGAGATACCGTACTAACCCCTACTCCACAAATTCTAGCAACGTCTTTAATTGTCATCGTTCCCATGTATTTTCCACCCTTTCTTTTCTGGTTCGATTATATCAATCGATATGGAAAAATGCAATGAATTCAGACTTAATAAAGTTATCTTTTGTAGATTCTTGTCATTTTGCAAATCCGCTGCAATAATTCTTTTGTCACTTCACCCTCCTGCATCCGCCATTTCCAGTTTTTTCCCAGAGTGGAAGGCTGATTGATTCGGGCATTGGTTCCTTTTCCAAGATAATCATTCATCGGAATAATTGCTGTATTTGCCACACTTGCAAGAGCAAGCCGGATATAATCCCAATAGTTATTTTCTTCTCTGCCCAGATATTCAAGGGCGAAAATCTGATCTTCCGGTAATAAAGCTTCATACCAGCCAATCAATGTATCGTTATCATGAGTACCTGTATATACAACACAATTCTTCTCATAATTATGAGGCAGGTAGTCACTCTCTTCTCTGGAATCAAATGCAAACTGGATAATTTTCATACCTGGAAAACCAGTGTTTTTCACCAGCTGCTTCACAGAATCCGTAAGATATCCTAAATCCTCTGCAATAATGCTCTGCCGTCCCAGTTTTTCTTCCACCTTACGGAAGAAGTCAATTCCAGGCCCCTGTTCCCAGTGTCCCGAAGATGCATCCGGTGCCCCATATGGGATGGAATAGTAAGAATCAAATCCTCTAAAGTGATCAATGCGAATGATATCATACATCTTACAGCTATGAGAAATTCTTGAAATCCACCAACTGTATTCTGTCTCTTTATGGTAATCCCATCGATACAAAGGATTTCCCCACAACTGACCTGTAGCAGAAAAACCATCCGGCGGGCATCCTGCAACTGCAGCCGGATTTTTCTCCTCATCAAATTGGAATAATTCCGGGTCAGCCCAGGTATCTGCACTATCAAAAGCAACATAAATAGGAAGATCTCCGATAATCTGGATTCCCTGTCTATTGACATACTCTTTCAGCCGATTCCACTGTGTAAAAAACCAGAATTGCAGATACTGATAAAACAAAATCTCCTCTTCCAATTCTTCCCGACAGGATGCAATGGCTTCCGGATTTCTATCCTTTAAATCCTTCGGCCATTCAATCCAGCTTTTTCCATTTTGAGATTCTTTGATTGCCATATACAAAGAATAATCATCCAGCCACCACTTTTCCTGCTCCCGGAAATGGTTAAATTCCTCTGTCCCTTTTTCTGTCCGTTCAAATGCCGTCTTCAAAAGCGGAAATCGATTTTCATAAAGCTTACCATAATCAATCTGGTCCGGTGCCGAAGACAAATCTTTTTCCTCACACTCTTCTTTTGTCAAAAGGCCCATTTTTATCAATTCTTCTAAATCAATAAAATATGGATTCCCTGCAAAGGTAGAATAGGACTGATACGGAGAATCTCCGTAACTCGTTGGTCCCAGCGGAAGAATCTGCCAATAAGTCTGTCCTGCTTCTTTTAGTTGATCTGCAAATTCATAAGCATACCTGGAAAAGCATCCGATTCCATAAGGTCCCGGGAGACTGAACACAGGAAGCAAAATACCGCTTTTTCTCATAAATCACCTTTAACCTTTCACCGCACCTGCTGCAACACCTTTGATAATATGTTTCTGGCAAGTCAGATAGAAAATAATAATTGGTACAATTGCAAGTACAAGCATTGCCATCATAGCACCCATATCAATGGAGCCATATCCACCCTGCAGGTACTGAATTGCAATGGAAATAGTCGGATAATCTGTACCAAGAATCAGATATGGAAGCAGATAGTCGTTCCAGATCCACATTGCATTTAAGATTGCAACTGTAATCGCCGTTGGTTTTAACATCGGAAGTACAATCATAAAGAAGGTCTGAATTGGCGTACATCCGTCAATCATGGCTGCTTCTTCAATTTCCAGCGGAACTGCCTTTACAAAACCGGTAAACAGGAATACAGATTGTCCTGCACCAAATCCAAGGTAAATCAGAATAATTCCAAGCGGATTATCCAGATAAAGCATGTTGGCAATTTTAGACATGGTAAACATAACCATCTGGAACGGGACGATCATCGCAAATACAAACAGATAATATAACGCTCCTGTAAATTTATTTTTTACTCTCACAAGATACCAGGCTGTCATCGCTGTAAAAAGTACAATTACCAGTACAGAAAATACAGTAATAAATGCGGTATTAAAAAATGCATGAATAAAGTTTGTCTTTGCAATACCACCGATAAAGTTTTTCAGACCAACAAAGGTCTCACTGTTTGGCAATGCAAATGGTGCATCGCTGATATATAATTTACTCTTAAAAGAGTTATAAAATACAACAACAATCGGGAAGAGGAAAGCTATTGCTAAAAAGGAAAAGAGGATTGTAAGAATCATCCCTGTTCCCTGAGAAACTTCCATTGTCTGTTCCTGTTTCTTTTTTTCAGCCATTAGTTTTCCACCTCTTTTCTTCTGGTCAGCACAAGCTGTGTAATCGCCAGTACACCTACAATAATAAAGAAGATCACTGCCTTAGCCTGACCAACACCTTCCCATCCCATTCTTCCATAGAAGGTATTATAAATATCCAAAGCAAGCATTGTCGTCGATTTTGCCGGTCCTCCCTGAGTCAATGCCAGGTTCTGGTCAAACAGCTTAAATGAATTTGTCAATGTTAAGAATAAACAAATTGTAACAGATGGCATAACCATCGGAATTGTTACATTAAATAAAGTCTGAAGTTTTGTTGCTCCATCAATTTTTGCAGCCTCAATCAATTCCGGTGAAATATTCTGAAGACCTGCAATATAGATAATCATCATATAACCAATCAGCTGCCAGTTCATTAATACAACCAGACCCCAGAAGCCATACTTACCATCCATACTTAAGGTCAGACCAAAATGTCCTAAAACACCATTGATAATGATCTGCCAGATATAACCAAGTACAATACCACCGATTAAGTTCGGCATAAAAAATACAGTACGGAACAGGTTGGTTCCTTTGATTCCTTTTGTCAGTCCCAGTGCCAGAACGAATGCAATGACGTTAACACTGATTACAGACACTACTGTAAATTTCACTGTAAACCATAAAGCATTAAAAAAGTCCTCATTGGCAAATGCCTTTACATAATTTGAAATTCCAACAAAGGTTGCATTTGTAACGGTTGTAAATTTACAAAATGATAATACAATTCCCAGAAGAAATGGGACTAAAAATGCAATCAGAAATGCAACTAAAGTTGGAAGGACAAACAATGGAAAATATTTTTTTACTGACTTTTCCATTTTTCCACTCTCCCTTTCTAAAACGGAAAAGGGCAGGCTTTCCGCCCGCCCTCTCACTACGTAACTTGCTCTTTATGTATGATTATTCTGCGATTGCAGCTTTCTCTTCTGCCCAGTTTTTAACCATGTTATCTTTTACTGTATTCCAGTCCATCTTGCCCTGTGCATAGGAAAGTAAGTCTGCACCGAACATATCTTTGAAGTTCTGGCTTGGGAAGGATACGAAGTTCCAGGATACATTTGTCAGATTTTCATCGGACATATATCTGATTACTTCTTTTGCCAGAGGATCTGTAGGCTGTTCATCTTCTGTAAATGAGTTAAATGGTGCAATAAATCCTAAGTCATTTGTGATATAAGCTTTACCCTTGTCAGAGTTGAAAAGCCATGTAATAAAGTCGATGGAAGCTTTCTGATCTGCTTCGCTTGCGTGAGAATTAATGGAGAAGTAGTTTTCTGTACCAATACATAATCCCTGGTTTTCTTCTCCTGCTACACCTGTGTAGATAGGAAGGAATTTAACATCTTCTTCTTTTACAACGTTTCCATCAACACCGGAAACCTGGCCCCAGCCCCAGTTACCGTTCTGAACCATAGCAACTTTGCCTAATGCAAATTCTGACATAGAATCTTCTACAGATTTAGAACCTAATTTTGCAGGTTCTGTACAGGAGTTGTTCAGATACAAATCAAAGATGTTTTTGAAGTTATCAGCATATTTGAAATCAACTGCTTCTTTGTCCTGTACATTGTCATCTTTGTATTCATAGTAGATAGGAAGGTTTGCAAGATGTGTCTGCCATCTCCAGTCTTCTCCTGTCTTTAAAGAAGTAGAAGCAAAAACACCATCGATACCAAGATCAGCTTTCTTAGCCTGCATATCTTCTACTACTGCTTTTAATGTATCAAAGTTTTTGATTTCTTCTGCGGAGGAAATATCAACTGCTTTGTCAGGAAGTGCAAAATATTTCTCCATAATAGCGTTGTTGTAAATAATGCCGTATCCTTCTTCTACATATGGGATACCGAATACACCGTCTTCATCGCTAACTGCCATGCTCTGGTCTAATAACTGTCCATACAGTTCTGTATCAGAAAGATCTGCACAGTAGTCTTTCCAGGATTTTAAACCGATTGGTCCGTTGATCTGGAATAATGTAGGAGCATCTTTCTTTGCAATCTCAGATTTTAAAGTCTGTTCATAAGTTCCGGCTGCTGCTGTCTGAACTTTAACTTCTACACCTGTTTCTTCTGTGTAGTCTTTTGCAATTTTTTCCCATGTCTCTGCTACTTCTGGTTTAAAGTTCAGATAGTAAACAGAACCTGTCTCTTCTTTTCCACTGTCGCTTCCGCCGCATCCTGCCAGCATTCCAACTGCCATAACAGCTGAAAGTAAAACCGCTGTTAATTTTTTGATTCTCATAATACCTCTTCCTTTCTGCTTTTTAAAGCATCGTGCTTTTGGAATTCTTACCGGTACTTATCATCCTTTTTGGTAACGCTACCGGTAACGTTTCCGGTTTCTGATATTATAGTATCACCATTTGTAAAAAAACACAAGACGGAATTTTCCTTAAGCCACAACTTTGTTAGTTTTTAATATATTTCAACCAGTTTTTTGTGCACTATTACCAATTAACATTTGCAGACACAAAAAGAACAACCGCCATATCTACTTTTCTGCTTCGATACAACGGTTGTTCTAATGATCTTCTTTATTCAATTTACAACGTCCTACTTTCTTAAAATTTATAATCAGGTCATGATGCAGATCTAAAATCTATATTCACTCCTGAGTGCTTATGGTTAACTACTACTATTCTATTCGCTCACAAGTTATCCCTGTTATGAATCTATCTGTTCATTGAAATATTCACTATCAAAATCATTCATCCATAATAAAAAGCTTCTGCTCTGCTGCTTCCCTTCGCATTACTTCAAAAATACGTATCTCATATCTTTCATCCATCCAGTCAGTCAGGATATTCTCCTCTTCGAATATCATCTCTGCTTTACTTCCATCACCGAAAACTCCTCTTCTATTACTTCCTGTTCTGGATGTTCTGTCCGTATCAGATCACGTCTTCCTTCTGATTCTTATTTCTTTACACAAGAATCAAAATCTTCTTATCAGGTTTGTGGTAACTGTTCAATATAAGGACTTCGTGATAGTCACCTGTTACCTTCTTCTTAACCATTCTCTACTGGTTCTCTCTCTTTTCTTACTACTAGGTAACTGGTCTTTCTTCAGGGACATCAGCCTTACCACTCTTATATTGACGAAAAAAACGAATTATTTCATTGGACTACCCTCCATGTTGCTAATTCAAATTCTGTATTTAGATTTGAATTTTTTGTCTTTTGTTTTTGATATATTTATAATAATAGATAATTTCTGAATTGTCAATATATTTTTTGATTTTTTTATTATAACATATTTTTATGCAGTTAAAGAATGCATTTATGTTTTTATTCACAGAAAAAAGAAGGGAATCTGTCACTTAAGCATCAAATTCCCTTCCTTCTTTTTTATTTTTCTCATGTTCGTATTCTACTCGATCTCGTCTGACAATTCGTAAAAATCATTCTTTTCAAACTCCTGAATCGAGATGCTTTTTTTATTAGGATTGGCAAATACAAAGGTTTTATCTACATTTTCCAGATAATTCTGAATTTTATCATTGGTAGCTCTGATAATCACCTGAAATCCCAGATCCCGGATTAAGCGGATGCAGCTTGCGACCTTTTCACCATCCATTTTTGAAAAGGCCTCATCCAGAACAACCAGACGAATCGTTGGATTTCTTTGCATTTTCGGCGGCATTCCGATGCGGTATGCCTGAGCAAAACTTGCAAGAAGAGCTACATAAAGCGGGTTCTGACCTTCTCCGCCGGAGTTTTTCTTCAGCATTTTACTCAGGCGGATTTTGATTGGTTCCCCTTCTTCTCCTTCAATCGTCTGCTCCATATCAAAAGACAGATAGGATCGGTAATCTGCGTAATGCTCCATATTACGCCTTGCCTCTTCCAGTTCCTTTTCTGTTGCATCTTCCGGTGGAATAAAGACAGAAATCAGTTCATTCATCAATTCACCATACTGATTTTCATGGGCCATGGTAAATAGATTTGCCTGTTCTTCCATAGAATCTGACAGATTTTTCGGATTCACTTCCAAAGAATCATCCATAAACATATCGAAATACTTCCCATCTTCTCCCTTATTTTTTGTAAAAATAAACTGATACTTATCTTTTCCAAAATCCAGCTTATGAATAATACGGTTTAATTCATCTTTTCGCATCATGGCTTCTTTTATGGCACTTCGAATCTTAAAAATAAAGTCATCTTTAAAATGTTCTGCTGCCGATTTTGCCATTTCTCTTGCAATCGACTGGTATTTTCCCAGATCATCACATTCCAGTTCAGACAGAAGTTTATCATATGCTTCATTATTTTCTGCCTGGAAATCAAAGCTTCGATTCGGATACTGCTGCAAATAAAGATGGCGTTTCTGATAAAGCCAGGATTTTTGTTCTTCCCCTTCTTTCCGGCACTGTTCTGCCTTTTTGGAAAAATCAGATTTCAGTCCATCTAACCATCGTTTTGTCATCTGATCTTTTTCTTTTCTTTCCAAAAACATTGTAAATGAATCTTCCCATTTTTCTGTTGTTTCAAATTCATTTTCTTCTTTTAATAATGCCTCGCTAAATGACAGATAAGACTGGTCAATTCCTCTGATTTCATCTTCTTTTTTTCCCATTTCCTTGACCAGATGCGTTAAATTTTCCCGCCTTTTTTCCAGTCTTTCCCCAATCTCCTTCTTTTCCTCTTCCAGCCGGTCTACATCCAGCTCTTTTAAAGCCATAAGTCTTTCTTTTAAGCGACTTTTCTCTTTTTCCCGGACTTTTAATTCTTCCATGTCCTTTTGCCATTCCTGATACTCTTCCACCGAATGACTAAGGCTTTCCATGGAAAGCAGTCTGTCATATCTTCCTTTCTTTTCAAAGGCAGGCACCAGTTTCTTTGCAACTTTTTCCTCCTGCTGTTTCAACTGCTTCATTCGACGTTTCATACTATCCACGCCAATATAGGCAAATTTGGTGTAGTTATCCGGGTTCATGTGCTGGAGCTTAAATCCACGATACTGCATACAATCTGGGGTCACACCTATTTTTTGCTTTCTAAGCTCTTCTTCTGTTTCACATTTTATAACGTTACCAAGAAGAAATTTCAGATACGAATTCACATAGTCTTCCTTCGCCTCAACTTCTTCTGCCAATGAATTTTTTTGTTCTGTAAAAGTAGAAGTCTGCAATTTCTCCGTATCTAAGATAGAGACTCGAAAAAAACGTTTCTGGTCCATTTTGCGGTAAATTTCCATGGCCGATTTTACATAGGCCGGTTCAACAACCAACGAAAGTTTCTGACTCCCCAAATATCCTTCTACCGCATTTTGCCACTTCTCATCTTTTACCTCCAAAAGATCTGCCAGAATATCAACTTTAATATTTCTTCCTGTTTCAATCGCAAGCAGCCTGATTAAGTATTGTTTTGCTTCTCTTACTTCTTTGGGATAAGCTTTTCTGCCTTCTGACAACTCAAACAGTTCTTCCTTGATTTCTTTCTGTTCTTTTTTCCATTCCCGGATCTGATTATCCAGCTCCTTTTTCTCAGCTGATATTTCTTCCTGCAAATCTTTTATAGCTTCTTTTAAGGCTCTGATTTCTACTCCGCTGATCTGATTATTTCGAAACTTCTCTGCGTTCCAGACTATATCGTTGGTCGCAGATTCCTCCTCGGCCCATTTTTTCAGTTTTTCTCCTGTCTGGTCCCATCTTGCTTTACTTCGATAAAGCCGTTCTAAAAGGTCATTCATGCTTTTTAACTGGTGTTTTAATTCTTCATAACCGGTTTCCGCAATGGATTTTACCAGCTCTTCCCTTCTTTTTTCCAGTTCCTTGATCTGTTCTTCCTGCTTTTCTTTTTCTCTGTTCAGTCTTTCCAGTTCTTCCTGACGGGCTCTTTTCTTTTCCTGCTGTTCTTTTAAAAACTCTTTTTGCAAAAGAAAATCTGTTTTTTTCTCAAAATATGCATATTGCCTGGCTTCCTCCTCTTTTTCCCGTACCAGTTCATAGGATTCTCCGATTTCTTTTAACAATTCAATTTCTTTCCTTGTATCTTCTATTTTCTTTTGCATTCTGCCATACTGCATGACACTTTCCTGCATGTCTTCAATGTGGATATCCTGCTCCATACAAATATATTCTTTCACAAAATCTTCCAGTTTACTGTTCATTCGAAAAGGAATTGCTCTCTTGAAAAGCAATGGGAATTTTTCCATATCCAGACCGCCCAGATATACATCATAAAGCTGACGACGGAATCGTTCGTTATGAGAGCCGCAAAAAAATTCGTCTTTTTGAAAATGACTGCGAAGATATGCTTTGATTTCTTCTGTCGTCATCGCTCTCTCCTCTGTCCGATATCCATGTTCCGGCAGAGGCCCATGGTGATGAAAAAATAATCGGGTTACTTCATTGGTTGCTGTAACCACATCAAAACAGACACCAATACACTCGCTTTCTTCTGTGTCTGTCCGCTGAAGCTCCAGCACAATAGTCGTAGAAAAATTTTTATTTCTCAAATAGGAAAATTCATTGTTTTCCCCAATGTTGATCATACCACGAAGATATTCAATCAGACTTCTGTCAGAATCATCTGCTGCCGCCTTATTAAAAAATCCTCTTCCGTCTGTATTGGCATACAATACAATCTGCAGTGCATCGATAATTGTAGATTTTCCACTTCCCGAATGGCCGGTAAAGAAATTAATTTCCTGATTAAATTTTAATATTTTCTGATCGATATAGTGCCAGTTATTCAAACACATTCTTCGAAGTGCTTTAAAACTTTCATTCTTCTTCATATTCCGGTTCCTCACTAAAGCTTTCCAGTAAATTTCTGATCTGACTTCCCAGCAAAACCATTTTCACAGAAGGATAAATAAGTATTCTGATTTCACCGGTCACTTCTTCCATGCTGTCCAGAATTTCTATCATCTGGTGTCTCTTCAAAAGGGCAAGGCTTCTTTTTATCTCCGTTGGAGACGGGCGGTCTTTCACCAGACGGAAACTATGAAGTTTCTCATTCAATTCTCCCAGGTTGGTAAAGACATGAACGCTGGCAGAAGCCTGGGTCATCTGTTCTTCATAGATTAATTTTAAAAGCAGCAGATAAAATGTAGCCAGTCTTGGAAGCTTTTCTCCAATCAATTCTTCTCCTTGGATATAAATAATTCCTTCCTGGGTATTGTCCTTGATTTCTATGCCTCCAATCTGCATATATTCTTTCAGAAATTCCAGATGTCTGTCTGCCACTCTATATTCTTTTGTAAATAGCATTCGTTTTGTTTTTTTATCATATTTTCTTTCCAGGAGATAAGTCTGCTTATAAAGTAATTTTATCACATGCTTTAATTCTTCCTGTTCTTCCTGCAAAAGATTCTCATAATATTCAATCATATTTTTTGTCCTCTTTATTTGTATTCTTTTCGAAAAAACAATAAATCCGGATATGAAAAATGTCCGTTTGTAATTTCATTTTCACTTCTTACAACAACCTGATATTTACTGTTTCTCATCATACAGTAATCGTAAGCTAAAATCAGTTTTTCAAAATCTGTTGATGTGTCGATCGGACACTCTTTCGTATCTACGACCCCATCTTTTTCCTGTTCATATAAGAATTCCTCGATCTGTTGTCTGCTATATCGATTATGAACCTTATTTAATTTCAGGATTTCTTCTTTGCTTAGTTCTTTATGATTTTCCTCCGGTTCCAGATTATCCAGAAACTTCTTTCTCGGTCCTCGTTTCTGATAAAGAGACTGATCGGATAAAATTCCCGGATCTGAAAGATTCATCTGATTTGCGACACATTTTAACCGGTTCTCCTGATTTTTTCCTGTCTCCATCTGTTTCAGAAGCTGAATTAAAAGCCCTTTCATATCTCCTTCCCCATTTAACAAATAGGAAAGTCTGACCACTGTAGCTCTTACATATTTCATGTGTTCCCGGTCCATATTCGCAATTCGGTGTTCAATATCATCAAATCCCCGTTCGATTCCATCCAGAATGGAAAATACCTCTTCCTGAGAATACTTTCCATTCTCTCTTTCTATTTTTTCCTGTAACCATCCTGGATTTTCCTGCATTTTGCGAATCCATTTTTTTATATCTGCTTTGTACAGATAAAAATTATCGGAAGTTTTTAAAATATGATATTTTTTCCGAATAATTTCATCTACATATCCTTCCAGATGCTCCGACAAAAGCTCTTTATAATTTTGTTTTTCCAGAAGACTTCCAAAAAAACGGTCCATGCTGTGAAGCATATCCTGCAAAGACTTATTTAATTTTTTTGTATTGGTAAGTGCCGTTTTTAACAGATTGATTCCTGCTCTATCATCATTTTGAAAGGAAAACAAAATCGCGTAAATATTTTGAATATAAAGATCCGTATCTTCCGTATCTTCCCCATAAATCCTCACAAAAGCATCAACGAAGATTGCTGCATAATCAGGAATCACGATATTGGTGACTTGATTATAGTAATCTTCCAGCCTTACAAGCCATCTTGCCTTTAAAAGCCAGTTTAAAGTTCGAAGGGAAGGCGTATCCAGCACATCTAAATCTGTCTCTTCTTCCTCTCTTTGCAGTTCAATCCGTTTTTCTGCAAAAAAATCACTCAGAATCTGAATACAGATTTCCCTGCTTAAAAAATAACTATTGTATTCATACTCTTCATTAATCCGAAGCATTGCTTCTATATATAAATCCCGATTAGGCGAACGAAACAATCGCCAGAACGAATCGGGAATCTGATCATTGAAATTCATTCTTTCACTTCTTTCCTGTTTACTCATCGGTACGTAACTCCGGCTATCGCTCATTATATCATTATTTAATTGGTATGCCAAAGTATTCTTTTCTTCTCCGATTCATATATTAAAAACAGAATATTATTTGGGGAGATTGTTTTGAATATCCTGTTTTTTGTTTCCGACCTTATCATTCCTGCTGTTATTTTTTCCATTGTATTTTATGGTTTATTAAAAAAAGTTCCTGTCTTTGATGTATTTATAAGGGGAGTTTTAAAAGGGTTTCGGACCGTTCTTCAGATTGGACCTACCTTGATCGGATTAATTGTTGCCGTATCTGCCCTTCGTGCTTCCGGCTTCCTTACCTGGCTGACTCATTTCCTAAAGTCT
>JALEPU010000016.1 GCA_022766905.1 Lachnospiraceae bacterium | reverse complement strand
GCCATACTTGCATAGGGCAGTACTCTTCCCAGATAAGAAATATACTCCGTTGTTTATTTTTTCCCTCCAAACACAAAAAATGGGAAAAATCGAATTGCTATGGTCACAAGACTCATGATTGCAATCAATATCACTGCATGCATTTTATTCTTCCTCCTTTTTTTCAGCAGCGTTTCTTCCCAATGTTAAAACAAGGGTAATCAGAATCATAGATGGAATCAGAAACTGATCCGGTCCAAAAAGAAGGAGACAGGCCAGGGAAACCACAAAGCCTGTAAGAGCCGGAAAATGATTTTTCGTATTTTCCCACTGTTCTACCACTACCGTTACGAACAGAGCCGTCATCACAAACTCAATTCCATCTGTGCGAAAAGGGATGACAGAACCTAGCAAAGAGCCTATGACATTTCCCACTACCCAGTAAATTTGATTAAAAAGCGAAATCAGAAACCAGAACATATATAGATTTTCTTTATCCGGTCCATCATCACTCACTACCAGAGAATAGGTTTCATCGGTCAGAGCAAAAATCAAATATGGTTTTTTCTTTCCCGCACCTTTATATTTGTCTGCCATAGAAATTCCGTAAAATAAATGTCTCGCATTTACCATAAGTGTGGTCAGAGCTGTCGTCAGGAAGGAAGCCCCGGATGCTAAAAGCCCTACCCCCACATACTGCATGGAGCCGGCAAAAATAAAAAGCCCCATTGCAAGGGACCACCAGACACCATAACCATTTTTCTCCAGAAGGATTCCAAATCCGATTCCTAAAGGAATATATCCGGTCATCACAGGTATTGATTTTACCCATGCTGCCTTTATAATGTTCTTATTCATCTTTGTGTTATGTCCTTTCATACGTCTGTTATTTCCTTTGCTTGCAAGCAAGGAAGTATCAGACTCATTGTATCACGTCCTTGCTTTTCTAACAAGGAGTTTTCCTTTTATCCATTCAGATATCTTTTTGTTGTTCTTTCCACCTCATTTTCCGTATTTGTTATGAAACAACCATGAACTTAACTTTAAGTTAATAGCTTCTTTTCCCTTTCTTTGTTATAATAATAATAAAAAGAAAGGAGGAGTTTCTATGAAAAAGAAACTATTATCATTTTTGACATTTTTCTGCATTCTGATGTTTCTCAGCATTTGCAGACTGGATGCCAGTGCCAGTGAAGTGGTAAAAAAAGTATCCTATACCACTCAAACCTATTACGGATATGAAGAGTCCGATCCAATTTTTTCGACAAGTCTGAAATTTGCCAATAACCTGACAGGAGATACGAACAAATACAAAATCGCAGTCACCATTACCCCTATCTACGACAAGGTTAAAATTGGCTACTTTAACTGGGACGATGAGTATAAAACGGTTACTGTCACAGACTCACAAAAGCTGAAACAGATCAATGGGAAACTGAACATCATTTATTTTAATAAGTATGAGGATCTCAACCGCGTATATGACAATAACGGACTGGTTACTTGCTTCTCAAAGACCATCTCTTCTGTCAATGCAAGCGATCTGGATAACGTTAAGTTTATGGTTGAGTTTCCGTACTCAGAAGACATCGAAGGGATCTTTTTAGCACAAAATGACGTGGAAGAAATCATAGATCTGGAATATTCCGTCAAATTCCAGGTGAACGCAACGGTATATCTGGAATCCGGTTCATTCAATGTGAAACTGAATAAATCGAATGTTTCCGGTTATGTCAATTATATCTATTATCTCACCGATATAGTTGCAAATCAGAAAGGTAATTATAAAATTGTGAAAGCGACATCCAGCGATTCCTCTGTAGCATCCATCAATGCTTCCACCGGAAGAATAACACTGAAAAAGACCGGCAAATGCACGATCACGGTGACCAATGCTTATGGCAGATCTGCTTCTTTCACAGTAACAGTAAATCCATCTACCATCAGTCGGCTAAGTAGCAGTATTTCCTGTGTTCTTAAAACAGAGATGAATCTTGCCTCTCAGGGAGGAGTCCTGATTTTCGGAACTCCAAAATACACGGTGAAGTCTTCCAAGAGCAGTATCGTAAGTGTACGAAAAAGCGGTACTGATCCTATTATCCGCGGCAAAAAAATCGGTTCTGCCGTACTCACCTTTACCGTTGGAAGTAAGAAATTTTCTATACGTGTCAAGGTTGTCAAAGCCAAGATTGTTCTTGCATCGTCTGTTAACCTGACAAAAGGAGATAGCCGCACGCTTTCCGCAAACGAATGTTCATGCGGCCTCTATATCAAAAGAGCAACCAGCATCAACGGCCTTCTGTCTTTGAAGCTTTCACCCAATGCAAGATCCCTGACGCTGACCGCAAACAAGAGCTTTTCCGGCACCTCCGCTTCAGACAAAGTGGTTGTTACCTTCAACAATGGTTCGAAAAAAACCATTAAAGTTAAAATCACGAAGCCTAAGACCACGAAGAAATTCTCTCTGAGCGACGTGAAGATCAAACTGAATCGCTCCTACTGGTCTAATTCCAAATCCTGTCTCAAATATACCATAACAAATAAGTCTTCTAAAAATCTGACAAAAGTGAAGATTTATTACACAGGTGAACTAAACAGCGAAGTCAGTGGATATATCAATCTTAAGACTTCCATCCCACGGGGTAAATCAAAAACCTTTATCTCCAGGTTTAACTGGTTTGACCCTCTCGATAATGTAAAAATGAAAATTGTATCCGCTTCTTAATATGGTTACCGTTCCGTTTATTATGCTATGTAATTAGTGAACTGGGGTTGTTGCTACGTTTTGCGACAACCTCAGTTTTTTATTATATCGGAAATTACTCCGTACTTCCTATTTCATATGATTCAGAATTGCTGCAGTTCTCAAAATCCAATTGCAAAAATAATGGATTCTGTTGTATAATGAAGAAGATAATTCGTTCCGAACTTTTTACTACGGATTTATAAAAATTTACGAAAACGCAGGGGACCGTTCCATATCCCCGATCATTATATAACCGGAGGTGCACATGAAATCAAGACCCCATCTTAATATCACCTATATTTCAGAGCGCCTGAAAAAGGCGCTCTGTGATATTTCCCAATATAAAGTTACCACTGTGACAGCCCCTATGGGTTACGGAAAGACGACAGCTGTCTCCAGCTTTCTCAAAGAAACAGAGGCAGAGGGTGCGCTCGTACGCCGCCAAAGTATCTATGGAAATAATGTTTCTTTGTTCTGGAAGAGTTTTTGCCGGCTTTTTTTTGGAATGGAGATCTTTGAAGAATTGTCAGAACTTCCCTTTCCCGCAGATGAAAACTCCCGTTCCTTTTTTCTGGAACTGGTCAATGAATCGCTCACAGAAGACCGGCCGTTCTACTGTTTTCTCGACGACCTTCATCTTCTGTCTGACCCAGCTGTCTTTGAACTGCTTTTCTCCCTGGCACTTCACGCTCCGTCCTGCCTTCACCTCATTCTGGTCAGCCGGAACCCGGTTTTTTCTCCGGGAGAAAAATTATTACTTGGACAGCGCGTACTTGAGATTGGTGCCGGTGACCTGAGCCTTTCTCCGGAGGAATTGCAAAGCTACTGTATACTTTGTGGTTTTAGGCTAAGCACAGATTCCCTGAAGATTCTTCACCAGGCAACAGAAGGGTGGTTTTCCTGTGTCTATCTGAATCTGGTTTCTTATCTTTCCTCCGGTCATTTCATTCTCGATAGTGCCAGCATTTATGACACCATTTTTCATGTTCTTCTGGAACCTCTTGGAGCCGAAGAAAAGAAACTGCTCACAATCCTTGGAATGGCAGATGAATTCACCGGAGAACAGGCTGTTTATCTATGGGGAGACGAAAGAGCCCGGATCCTTTTAAAACAATTGACGGAAAACAACTCTTTCATCAGCCGGCTTCCTGATCCCGACACATATCGTTGCCATCATATGCTGAAAAGCTGTACCCGCCAGATGTTCCAGAAGCTTCCCCAAAAGGAACAGAACCTCTATCAGGTACGAATGGGAAAATGGTATCAGAAACAGGGCTATTATGAGGATGCATTTTTGTGGTTTGCTCTCTCCGATGATTATGAGGCTCTTCTGGACGCAGTGGAAGAAAGCCGCGGATACGCACTGAATATCCAGCATCAGGAAGAGGTACTTCGCTGGCTGGAAAAATGTCCCCCTGATATTCTGTCACAACACCCTTACGGTATCCTGATTTTCATGCGGCGTCTGTATACCTTCCGCCGGATTCCGGAGATGCTGAAGCTGAAGGATTTTTTCCTGAAAAGTGTATCAGGAAACTCTCAGCTGAACCCTGAAGAGCGTGGAAATCTTCTGGGTGAATGCGAGGTAATCTTAAGCTTTCTGAAATACAATGATATTCAGGGGATGAGCTTCCATCACAGAAAAGCATTGCAGTTTATGACCCGGAAAACCACCTCCATGGGTGGAAGCGGATCCTGGACTTTCGGCTCTCCCAGCGTACTTACTATGTATTACCGTACCCCTGATAGTCTGGAACAGGTGATTGCTGATATGAAGGAATGTATGCCTTTTTATTATCGGCTTACAGACGGACATGGAAGCGGCGCGGAAGACCTGACCGAAGCCGAAGCCCGTTTTCTTCAGGGAAATTTTGACGCTGCAAAGCTCCCGCTTTCACGGGCAGAGCTTGCGGGAACCACAAAACAACAATGGGGAATGCTTCTTTGCAAAGATTTTTTACGAATGCGTATGGCACTTTTTCAGGGAGACTATGAGCTTCTGGAAAATCTGAAAACAGGCCAGCGCCATATCCTAAAACAGAAGCTTCAGAGTATGGCGCTGAATACGCTGGATATGTGTGATGCTTTTCTGGATTCTATTCTTGGGGTTTTGGAACGAATCCCCGAATGGATTGCCCTTGGAAAACTGGAAAGCGCTCTGGTACTCCATCCGGCTATGCCAATGCTTTATATGACTTATGGGCAGGTACTGATGGCGCAGGGTAATTTTACCCGGCTCATCGCTTTGGAGCCGGAGTTTCGGAGCCGTTTTTCCATCTATCCAAACCTTCTTTGCACCTTGTATCTTGAAATCCAGCTGGCAGGTTCGTTCTGTCGTCTCGGTGACAATGAAAAGGCTCTCTCCCATCTTCTGAAAGCCTTTTCTATCGGAGAAAAAGACGGACTGGCGGTTCCTTTTGCTGAAAACGGATCATTTATCCGACCTCTTTTGGAGCAGGTGGAAGATACATCCCATCAGCCTTTTATCTGCCGCATTTTTTCGCTGCATGACCTTCTGGAACAAGGTAAAGCCGCCATATCCGAACGTGTTTCTCTCTCCCAAAGGCCCGACTGTCTTACGGACAGCGAGTGGAAACTGGCCAAACTTGCTGCCTCCCGGCTCAGTAACCGGGAGATTGCTTCTGAGATGGGATTTTCTGAAGGTACCGTCAAGCAGTATCTCAACCGGATCTATGGGAAGCTGCATATAGAGGGAGACAACCGAAACAAACGATGGCAGCTGGAAAAATTCTTTTCATCCTGAACCCGGTTCAGAAACTATCCCTTAAGCACAGTGCCCCCGCGGATGTCAAGTCATTGCTACAAAAAATATGCGGCTTTTTGCCATGAAAATGGCTTAAAGCCGCATGTTTCTGTATAGAGGATGTTATATTGTTGTTACAAGATGGGTGGTGGGAGGATGTAATGTCAGTGTCACAATGCTTATTACTATTTTCACATATTGAAATAATATTTCATTTCTTTTTGAAAAGACGAATGTCTCGGATACTTATTCTTATACTGTATAAAAATTTCTCTTCCTGCTCCGTTCACTCCCATACTCTCTTT
>JALEPU010000105.1 GCA_022766905.1 Lachnospiraceae bacterium | reverse complement strand
AACTTGGAAGCTTATCATGAATTGTTAAATTGGTAAGTCCGTCTGTATATAAAGTGACATTCCAGGTTACTTTCTTTGTATTTTCATCTACCCCGCTGTTGCTCTTAGCCAGCCATTGATGACTGTGTTCTGCATCTCCTTTAACCGGTACTGTTGTCTGACCATCTGCATCCAAAGTTGCACTGTTTTCCAGTCCCGGAATCGGGGTTCCGTTATAGCTAAGCATCGCATCCCTGTCAATGGATGCCTCGTATGTCAATCTATGAGTTCCTTTTGAAAGGGTTTCAAACGTGACGGTGAATCCATCTGTTGTTTCTGTTACAGAGATTGGGGTTCCATCTAATTTTACAGAATCTTTTAATAAAATCAGGTTTTCACCCATCTTATCTTTTACAATAACATTGGTCAGAGGATCTGCTGCATCAATGGTAATGGTAAACGTAAAAGTTCCTGTCTCCGGATTATATTCGCTGGCTGTTTTGCTTCCTGATAAAGCTCCGCCATGATTAAATTTAATCTTAACGCCTTCTGTACCTTCAAAATTAAAAATATATTCTTCCTTACCGTTGATTTTATCCCGGTCAAACTGAGCCTGAAAGACCAGATAACTGCTGCAGTTGGTATAAGTCAATACTTTTTCATTAAATTTAATCGAAATAAGGCCGGACTCACTGATCTCATAAGTTCCGTATACTTCTGTTGTTCCTGTTTTTACAATATTGGTAGGTCCTACTGCATCAAACCCTTTGATTCCTTCCGGAATCTGGTAGGTTAATGTGGTCGCTGCCGCATTCTTTGCATCATAAACCGGGAACTGTAAATTCTCCTTTTCTGCAAATTCCAGCTTCAGGAAGAACCATCCGTTGTCATAAGCCGGGTTGTCTGCATCATAAATCGGTGAATCATCCGATGAATTCGCCTTTAAAGTTACCTTGGTAATATAATCAGACAATTTATTGGATGTCGTTTCAGCTTCTCTCGCTTGCCCGGCTCCTAAGAAATTCGTAATCGCTCTGGTTACTTTCTGTACTGCAGATTGTAAAACATTTCCTTCGGAAGAATCTGTCTTCTTTTCTTCCTCTGTTGTGGAAGCTTCTTTTGTATCAGATTCCTGTGCCTTCGTGGTTCCTTCTGTTGTGGAACTCTGATTTCTCTTTGCAACCGCAATCGGATCCACGATCAGAGAAGAAGCATTTTCCCAGGAAGTATTCGTCTCTTCTCCTGCTACATACCAGACACTGTCTAAGTCCTGAATATTTTTTGCGCCCAATTCTACAGAACCATAGACTACAAATTCTTTTTCTTCTCCGACTGCCAGAGTAAGATCACTCCACAGGAAGACCTGTCCTGCTTCATAATCGTGCAGCGTATTCTTATCGATTTCATCCAGGTCATATCCGGCTTCTAACGTACTCTGGTTTTCAAATACCTTGAGACCACCGGTATTGCCATAGGTCTTATCGTAAGTAATCAGATCCGGCACCAACGCTTTGATATTGATCCCTTTTGCTGCATTTTCTGTACTGTTGTTTTTCACCGAAACAATGTACTTCACATAATTCTGATCACTTTTTACAAGCAGTTCCTGCACTACTTTGGCAGTCACATCCCAGCTTGTAGTTTCTGTTTCCTGTTTGCTTTCCGTCGTAGAAGCTTCTTCTGCTCCGTCTACCGTTCCGGCTCCGACACTTACACTGCTTTGCACAATCATTGTAAATGCCAGAATAAAAGCAAGCATTCTTTTCCATAATTTCGCTTTTTTCATCATCACGCCTCCGTTTCCTTTCTTCAACCTATCCTGTCAGCGAAAATTCAATGCACTTTTTTTGCTAAATCAATTAAAGGGTCGAAAATCCGTGCTCATCTTTCGACACCCTAATCTGTTTCGTAAAAAGTCATTACTTTTTCCATAAAAAGGCAAAAAAATCCTGCGATTATTAATAATTATTATAAAATGTTAAGGTCACATAAAGGTCACGTAAAGAAGTTTTACAAAATTATTTTTTATTGCGGTCAAATTCCTTTCATGTTATGATTTTAACATAGAGTTAGGGCAAAGGAGGTCAATCAGAATGCGGCGATGTTTTCTATTTTTTCTATCTGTCTGCATGTTATTTTCATGCTGTTTCCTCCTTTGCGGATGTGAAAAAAAGAGTCTGGGAGCAGACACCTCGGAAGCTTCCTCTTACACCTGGCAGAAAAAATGTTATGAGCCTCAGGCCGACGGAGCCACAGTAATCGGCAGCGAACCTTTTCTTCTCGACATTTCTCATACCGATCAGGGATATATGATGGCCCGATATACGGGAACTGCCGATAAAGTCAATCTTCAGATTACCGGGCCGGACGGAACCAATTATAAGTATTTTATGGAACCGGCTGAACAATACATTCCATTTACGTTTTCAGGGGGAGATGGAAGTTATGTCATTGCTGCTTATGAAAATATAGGGGGAGATCAATATGTCTCTCTCTTTTTCGAAGTTGTGGATATCACATTAAAAGATGAATTTCTTCCGTTTCTGTATCCAAACCAGTACGTATTTTTTACAAAAGACAGTCAGGCAGTCAAAGAAGCGGAAAAATTATGTACTGCCGATAAAAAAGACATCGATCTTTTATCCGATGTATATAACTATGTGATTTCTTCTATTTCTTATGATGATGAGAAAGCCAGGACCGTACAACTTGGATATTTACCGGATATCGATGAAACTCTGGAAACAAAAAAGGGCATTTGTTTTGACTATGCTGCTTTGATGGCTGCCATGCTTCGTTCCCAGGGAATTCCCTGCAAGATGGCAATTGGATACAGCAATGAAATCAAGCATGCCTGGATTGATGTATATATAGAGGGAAACGGATGGATCGACCGGGCTATTGAATTCAACGGAGAGGAATGGAAGTTGATGGATCCTACTTTTGCCTCCAATAATGAAGATGAAGAGACGGTAAAAGATTACATTGGAGACGGTGAAAATTATACCCTTCAATACAACTACTAAATGATGCCGGGGTCAAAAGGTCATGCATTTTATGCTTGCGTGGTAATGCATGACTGTAAGACCCGTAAAACATGAATAATCATACAGGAAGGAACTTGCAGATGAAAGGACAATTAAACAATCAGGAACTATCTATTTTTTTCGAACAGCTTTCCATGATCTTGCGTTCCGGCATTTCTGCACTGGAAGGCATTTCCATTATGAAAGACGATACAACGGCCTTAGAGGGCAGGAACATACTGGAGAGAATCTGCGCTTCTTTGGAGGAAACCGGATTTCTTTACACTGCTTTGGAAGAATCCGGTGTTTTTCCGGATTATGCGGTTCATATGGTAGAAATCGGCGAAACCGCCGGAAAACTGGATGATGTGACCTTATCCTTAAGCCTCCACTATGAGCGAGAGGCAAATCTGATGGATACGATAAAAAGTGCAATTACCTATCCCCTGATCTTGCTTGGGATGATGCTTCTGGTTATTTTTGTTCTTGTCATAAAGGTAATGCCTGTTTTTGAACAGGTCTTTTTGCAGCTAGGCGCTTCTATGACCGGATTTTCTGCTGCCATTTTAAAAATGGGGCAGAATTTTCAGACTTATTCCATTGTTTTTGTCCTACTGGCAGCTTGCGTTGTATGTGGAATTTTCTACATCTGTAAATCCGAAAAAGGCCGCCGGCGTTTCTTCCGTTTTCTGGAAACATGGGGTCCTACAGGAAAAATTGCAGAAAAAATCGGAGCATCCCGCTTTGCAGACGGTATGTCCTTAGCCTTTCAAAGCGGATTAGATCCGGAAGAAAGTCTCCTTCTGGTTTCCCGGTTAACCAGCCATCCCGGACTGAAAAAGAAAATTCAGCTGGTTCAGGAAAAAATCTCCCAGGGAGAGGATTTCTCAGAAAGCTTTGCTTCCTCCGGAATTTTCACCGGCCTGTACAGTCGCATGGTAATCATTGGTTATCGAACCGGCTCTATGGATGAAGTGATGCACCGGATTGCCCTGCGTTATGAGGATGAAATTGCGGAAGATATTCAGGGAAAAATCAATCTGTTAGAACCAACTATGGTCGCGATCTTATCCATTCTGGTCGGACTGATTTTACTTTCCGTCATGCTTCCTTTAATCGGAATTATGACCAATATCGGATAAGAAAGAAGGTGCTTTTATGCGAAACTGTTTCCAAACTCCAAAAGAGAAGCACCCATATACAAAAAGAATCCTGATTCCGATCCTGATTTTTTCCCTCCTGTTGTTTCTTTTTCTTCTTGGTGTCCGGTCTGTTTCAGAAAGTTCTCAAAAAGAACAGATAGACGGGTTAAAAACATCTGTTTTAAGAAGCGCGACCCACTGTTATGCCGTAGAAGGCCGGTATCCGGAAAGTCTTTCCTATCTGGAACAGCATTACGGCATTACCTATGACCATTCCCGATATCTGGTAGATTACGAAGTGATCGGTTCCAATCTGCCCCCTTCCGTTACGGTCATATCCCTGTCCAAGGAGGGATTGCAATGAGATTTTATGAGAAAAAACAGCAGGAACATGGTATGGATCTGCTTTTTGTCCTGTTATTGTTCGTTCTTTTTACCTTTACCGGTCTTTGTGTCCTGCTGATTGGTTCAAAAATATATCGTTCCACAGCATCTCACATGGAAGAAAATTATACAACGAGGACAGCTCTTGCCTATGTTTCTGAAAAAATACGTCAATCCGATACTTCCGATGGAATTTTTCTGGCCCATCCTGACGGATTTGACGAAACAGAAAATGTCCTGGTCCTTTCCCGGACCATTCAGGATACCACTTATTATACTTATATTTATTATTACAAAGACGCTTTAAGAGAACTGTTTGTGAAAAAAGGAACGCCTGTTACTCCTGAACAGGGAACTTCCATTGTAGCCATTTCCGGCTTTTCCGTTGAAGAAAAGGAACATCAACTTTTTCAATTAAGTGCAACGGATCAGGATGGAAAGACCGTTCAGATTCTGATTGGTCAGAAAAGCAGTGATTTTTAAAAAATGATCCCGTATGAAAGGAGGAACCCTATGAGAACTCAGCCCCATTCCAAATCCAGCTTATTTTTAATTGAAATGCTTTTCTCTCTCCTCTTTTTTTCCATGATTGCTGCTTTGTGCATTCAGGTTTTTGTCCAATCTCATAGGTTGAGTCAAAAAAGTGAAAACCTGAATGAAGCTCAGAATCTGGCTTCCAGCCTGGCAGAAGTCATCATTGCTTCCGAAGGCAATTCTTCTTCCATGCGGACCTATTTTCCGGAAGCTGTCTTTTCCGAAGATCAGATTTTTCTATATTATGACTCAGACTGGAATCTTACTTCAGAAAAAAACAGCTCTTATGTTCTTTTTACCGCTTTGCAGCAAAAAGATTTTACTTTATCCGGTACCATTTCAGTCTCAGAAAACAGAAAAAATCCGAAAGAAAAAGAGAGCGAGATCTACTCTCTTTCCTTCCGACACCACATACCAAAAACAGTAACCAAAGAATCTTCTGCTCGCAGAAAAAGTTCAGAACACCCCGGTCAAAAAAATGCAAAGGAGGGAACCATCCAATGAAGAAAAAAAACAGTCCGATGGTCGGCCTTGGAATTCCTTCCCTGCTTCTGATTTTTCTGGTTCTCTGCCTGGTTATTTTTTCTCTTTTATCCTTATCCAGTGCAGCTGCCGATGAAAAATTAAGTCAGAAAATTGCCGACCGGACTACAAATTACTATCAGGTTTCCAATGCCGCCAATGATATACTGGCGAAATGGGATGATTTTTTTGAAACTGCCTGGCAACAGGCCGGTAGCTCCACCGAATACTACCAGAAAATAAAAAAAGAGGCATCTTCCATGGAAAGCACTCAGTTTACTCCCGGAGATCCTCCTGTGTTAAGCTGGCAGACTCCTCTTGGAGAATCCCAGATTTTATCTGTCTGCCTTTCTCTTCCCTACCCGAAGGAAGAAGGCGATTGTTTTTATAAAATAATAGAATGGAAAATAGAAAACACCGATGACTGGAATCCGGACTGGTCTCAGCCTGTTTACCGCAGTCAGGAGAAAGAAGGAAAATAAATGGATACTCAGATGAATACGATTGATTTTTTAAGAGAAGCAACAAATGCACAGGCCTCTGATATTTATATTGTAGGAGGACTTCCTCTCTCTTATAAAGTATACGGAACCATGCATCATGTCGGAGAAAAGCTGATGCCTGACATGACAGAAAAAATAATCCAGGATATCTACACCCTGGCCGGCAATCGGGATATGGAGCATTTTCTTAAAAGCGGAGACGATGATTTTTCTTTTGCTATTTCCGGACTGTCCCGATATCGTGTCAGCACTTATAAACAAAGAGGCTCCCTTGCTGCTGTCATAAGAGTCATTACCTTTGACCTTCCTAACCCATCGGAACTAGGCATTCCTGATGCTGTTATGGAACTAAGCGAATATTCCAAGGGTCTTGTTCTGGTCACCGGTCCTGCCGGAAGCGGCAAATCTACTACCCTTGCCTGTCTGGTGGATGCAATCAATTCCACAAAAGAAGACCATATTATTACGCTGGAAGATCCTCTGGAGTTTTTGCACCGGCACAAAAAAAGCATTGTCAGTCAGAGAGAAATTTCTACGGATACCAAAAGTTATCTGGTTGCTTTGCGGGCAGCACTCCGTCAAAGTCCGGATGTGATTCTTTTAGGAGAAATGAGAGATTATGAAACCATTCAGACTGCCATGACCGCTGCAGAAACAGGACATCTGGTTCTTTCCAGCCTCCACACCATCGGCGCCGCCAATACCATTGACCGCATCATTGATGTTTTTCATCCAAACCAGCAGCATCAGGTTGCTGTTCAGCTTTCCATGGTACTTCAGGCCGTCGTTTCACAGCAACTGGTTCCAACCATTGACGGCAATCAGGTCCCGGCTTTTGAGATTATGACTGTGACTCCGGCTATCCGAAATATGATACGGGATCACAAAGTACATCAGATTGACGGACTGATCTCCGGTTCCTCCAAGGACACGATGATTTCCATGGATAACAGTCTGATCCAATTATACAAATCACAGAAGATCACAAAAGAGACTGCTTTAGATTTTGCTTCCAATCCTGAAATGATGAAGAAGAGATTGTAACATTTTCTCTTGCCTTCCCAATATGCTAGTGCTATAATCCCTTTGGGTTTTTGAAAATAAGAAAATCCAGATAAAAAATAAGAATTTTAAGAAACAGAGGTCAAAAACAATGAATTATTCCGATCTTATTATTTTGACGATGGAGCTGGTTGGCACGATTGCTTTTGCATCTTCCGGCGCTATGCTGGCGATCCAAAAAGAAATGGATTTATTCGGCGTGTGCGTCCTCGGTATTACGACCGCGGTCGGAGGCGGGCTGATTCGGGATCTTGTTCTGGGACTTCAACCTCCCAATATGTTCCGAAACCCTATCTATACCCTTGTTGCACTAATCGTCTCCATTTTGTTATTTGCTCTTTTATATTTCAAGCATGATCTTCTGCATAGCAAAATTGCCCGAACCTATGATCAGATTATGCTGCTTTTTGATACCATCGGCCTTGGGATTTTTACTGTTGTCGGGGTGAATACCGGCTGGACCATGTGGCACCACCGCAAATTCTTACTGGTTTTCGTCGGTCTTATGACCGGTGTAGGAGGAGGATTGTTAAGAGATATGATGGCTCAGGAAAAGCCTTATATTTTAACCAAGCACATCTATGCCTGTGCTTCTTTAGCCGGGGCAGTTATCTGTGTATACAGCAAGAATTCCCTGGGGACCATTCCTTCCATGCTGACAGGCGCCTTTACCGTTATTTTAATCCGGTTCTGGGCAGCCAGATACCACTGGAATCTTCCAAGGATTCCAGAAATCAAAGAATAAAAAAGGGTTGTTGCAGTGATGAAATCATTCAGTTTATACCACGTTTTTCAACAACCTCTGTATCTCATCGCAATATCCTGAAAGGATTCTTTTCCCTCAATGTAATTCTGATAAACCACTTCCGGGCTTTTTCCCCGGTACACTGCACAGATTCCGCAGGATTCACAAGATCCCTTACACCGGAACGTAGCCTTGATATAAGTTTCTCTTTCTTCTCTTGTAGAATGGTCAATTTCAGGCGGTCTCATATTTATTTCCTTCTTTCTTTAAAAAATAAGCGGCAAAATCACAGATTCCCACAACCGGCTGAATGGCATGACAAGAACCATGGCAGGCAGCATATCGGCAATGGGGAATTCTTTCAGCTTCAAAATCCGAAAACCGGTTGCGATCATGAGAAAGCCTCCGCAGGCTTTAAAATCGGCAATCATATTCTCTGTCGTCAACGGAAACACCAGCCGGGAGCAAAGAATCAGTAAGGCAAAAACAAGAAACTGGGGAATCGCTACCATAGAGGTAGCCAGACCAAGCTGACAGGCAAAAATTGCTGCTGTAAATAAATCCAGAATGGATTTGGATATTAAAATGCTGCTGTCTCCTGTCATTCCCGCCGTCAGACATCCATAGATTCCTGTTCCGCTGGCGCAAAATAGTACAATCGTTGTAATCATCAAAGCATTAAATTCTTCCTCCGGCAAATGGCTTTTCTGGTTTTTCATCCATCGATTCATCGGTTTTTGTAACAGTACTGCTCCTTTATTGACCCCGGAACCCAGATGGATGATAAGTCCGATTGCGGTTCCAATCACAATTGCAAAAATAACAGCCGGCATATTCTTCATAAGAACAACCGATGAAATTCCCATTCCAATCGAACAAAGCCCTAACACAATATTTAACTGATACTTAAACTCCTCTGATAACTTATGTCCTGCCAGGGTTCCGCAAAGGCCCCCGATTACAACGGCAAGACAGTTGACAATCACTCCAATTGGCATTTCCTGTTTCCTCCTGGCTTCTCTTTTGTCCTTCCGCAAAAAATCTCTTTGATCAGACTATTGATCTTTTGCTTTTTCGTCTCCAACTACCCTGTTTCTTCCTCTTCCTTTTGCCTGATACAAGCGTTCATCCGCTTTATAAAAACTGTTTTCCAGACTATTTTCCAAGCAACAGATTCCCACAGAAATCGTTACCCTGGTGGCAGACTCAATCCTTTTGCATAACTCTTCACAAATCCGGTAGCCTGATTTCGTATCTGTTTTCAGTAAAATCAAAAATTCATCGCCGCCCCATCGAACGACCTGTCCGTTTTCTCCCACAACTTCTTTCGCCAGCTTTGCTACCTGACTTAATATCTCGTCTCCTTTTAAATGACCCATAGAATCATTTACATTCTTAAATCGATCAATATCAAACACGGCCAGAGATTGATACTGTTTCATGGAAAGCCAGTCTTTTTCTTCCGTATTATATTTCAGATAATTCCGATTTGCAAGCCCCGTCAGCCGGTCTGTACTTGCGCTTTTTTCCAGCACTTTCTTTTCTTTATTCAAAATAAACCGGACGCAAATTAAAAGGAAAACCAGAATTGCTACAAAAGCAAGGATATTTTTTGAAATAATACTGGAAAAAATATGTCTCCTATTACTTCCATCTTTTTGGATCACCAGATACCATCCAAAATCCTCAACATACTTTGTCACAACATAGCCACCATTATTATCTTTCGTATATACATATTCCTCATCTTCTTCCATATGAGGAACAATATCTTCCAGAACAGAATTTTCAATATTAATGGAATCTGTATCAACCTGAACCAATCCATCTTTATTCACCAGATTTACTTTTATCTCATACTCCTTCTCATAATCCTGTAAAATGTGCTGAATATCTGTCATCACGACCCCTACGCCGCACACGCCAAGAAGATTTCCCTCCTTATCCTCAATTCTGCTATTAACAAAAATCGTCCACTTATTTTCATTTACCTCATCGGTATCCACATCAAAATCATAATCTTTACCACTCTCAAGAAAAGTCGAATACCATACATCATGTTCATCTTCTTCTGGATTCACAATCTTGTTTAATCCTTTATAAGTATAGTATTTTTTGCTTTTTTCCGAAACGACAAAAGCCGTATGATAGCCCAGTTCACTTCTTATCATCTCCAGATATTCCGTCAAATCCGCTAATACCTTTTCTTCCGGTAAAGAGTCCTCTTCCAGCAATTCTTTCTGAAGGAAACCATCACATGACATGGTTCTTGCCACCATAATCGGGCTTAATAGCTCACTGTTTATGGTATCATAAACCCGTCCTGCAATAATGGTTGTCATATCCTCCGCACTCTCGTTTATTACTGTGTTCAGGGACGTTACCGAAATTACTGTTGTAAAGATGAAACTAATCAAGATCATGAAAATAGTAAGTCTTGTCATTCTCCTTGTTTTCATAATCATCCCCCCTTGCCGC
>JALEPU010000100.1 GCA_022766905.1 Lachnospiraceae bacterium | reverse complement strand
GCATTGAGGCTTTTGTATTCCCGTATCGGACAGCCTTATGCAGGAACTGCGTCATATTTTTCCTTTAACGATCCCAATGGTATGTGTCCCGAATGTTCCGGTATTGGCAAGGTGATGACGGTGGATATTGAAAGCCGTATCGATCCGGAAAAGACCTGGAACGAGGGTATGGCAGACCTTCCGGCCTTTCATGTGGGCAACTGGTATTGGAAACAGTATGCCGAATCCGGCCTGTTTCCCCTTGACAAAAAGTGGAAGGATTTTACGAAGCAGGAGAGAAATCGTCTGCTCTATGGTGCAGATACTCCGGATGGCAAGCGGCTGAGCAAAAAAGTGGATGGCGTGTCCCACTATCTTCACAGGATGCTGATTCATCGGGATACCTCTACTCTGAAAGAAGCTTCGGTGAAACGACTGATGTATCTGGTTGAGGAGAAACCCTGTCCGCTGTGCCGCGGACGGCGCCTGAATGCCAAATCTCTTGCCTGTAAGGTGGAAGGATACAGCATTGATGAAATGTGTGCCATGGAATTTACGGAGTTGGTTCAGGTACTGCGTAAAATTTGCGATCCCAGAGTGCGGACCGTTGTGGATACTCTGGTTGCGTCTCTTGAGCGAATGATTGATATTGGTCTTCCTTATCTTTCCATGGATCGGGAATCCTCCACTTTGTCCGGAGGAGAGGCACAGCGTTTAAAGCTGGTACGTTATATGGGAAGTGCCTTAACCGGAATGATTTACATTTTCGATGAACCCAGTACCGGAATGCATCCTCGGGATGTGTACCGGATGACAAGACTTTTGCAGAGTCTGAGAGACCGGGGCAATACAGTGCTGGTAGTGGAGCACGATCGGGATGTGATTTTGGTAGACCAGTCTCCGGTGACCGCCACAGGACGCTCTACACCGGCTACCTTTTTGGGCTTTTTTGACGAAATACGAAAAGTGATGGCGAAAGAAAACGGGGTGGAGGCCGGATTATTTTCCTTTAATAGCAAAGGTGCATGTCCTGTCTGTAATGGACGGGGACAAATTGTCACAGAGCTGGTATTTATGGATCCGGTTACAACGGTCTGTGAAGCCTGCGAAGGAAAAAGGTACAGCGAGGAAGCAATGTCTTATCAGTATAAAGGCAAAAATATTGTGGAAATTCTTGATATGTCTGCAGGAGATGCCTACGAGTTTTTCAAGGAAAACAGAAAGCTAAAAAAGGCTTTGGGAGCTATGTTGGAGGTGGGACTGCCCTATTTGTCTCTGGGGCAGCCGCTTAGTACCCTGTCCGGCGGTGAGCGTCAGCGGGTGAAACTGGCAAAAGATTTGTATAAGAAGGGAAATATCTATGTGTTAGATGAACCTACCACCGGACTTCATGCATCTGATGTAAAGACAGTAATGGAACTGTTGGATCGTTTGGTAGACCGGGGAAATACCGTAATTGTAATTGAGCATAATCTGGATGTGATGAAGCAGGCTGATTGGCTGATTGATGTCGGACCGGATGGTGGTACTGCCGGCGGTCAGATTGTCTTTACAGGAACACCGGAGGAAATGGTAGAACATGCCCATACCATTACAGCAGAGTACCTGAGAAAATCATTATAATCCTGAGATTGTTAAAGGGGTTGTTGCAAAATAAAGATGATCAATCAAGTCCAAAATACAGACCATAATATAATGCAAATTTTTTATAAATTCAACGAAAAATGTGCAACCATATTATATGGTCTGTATTTGGACAAAGATATGATATCATTACTTTGTAACAACCCCTTTTCGCGTATAAATACCGAATGAGCTATGCTCCAGTGGTGAAATTATTCAGTTTTTACCACGTTTTGCAACATCCCCTACCTACCGGAGAAGAGCTCCTTTTTTGGTGGTGTCGCAGTAAAAACTGTAGACATCATTTTTTTGCTTAAATTAAGCATATCTTTATATCCGGAACTAGCATGTTATCTGAAAAATAGACACATATAAATGGAAAAACATACTATTTCAAGTCGAAAATATCATGTAAAATTAAAAATAAATGAATATTACAATTAATTGGAGGAGAGATCATGGGTAGTAGTAAAATACAACATAAATGGAACATGGCAGATACAGTTTCGGTTGTGCGGATGACAGCCTCTCTTTTTCTGATTTTTATTCCCTTGAGCTCCATTTGGTTTCTCATTATTTATACATTTGCCGGTTTGACAGACGTACTGGATGGATGGCTGGCAAGAAAAACCGGGAGAGCAAGTGAGTTTGGCGCAAGGTTGGATAGCATCGCTGATTTGTTGTTTTACAGTGTTTTGCTGATTCGCCTTTTTCCTGTTTTGTATCAGAGACTACCGGGAAAAATCTGGTATGTCGTATCAGGAATCGTCCTTGTGCGTCTTGCTGCCTATGCCACAGCAGCGGTGAAATATCACCGCTTCGCTTCATTACATACATGGCTGAACAAATTGACCGGTGCCGCTGTATTCCTATTGCCCTATGTCCTTTTTGGTTCGTTTTTTGTTGCATATAGTTGGGCAGTATGCATGTTAGCTTTTGTGGCTTCAGTAGAGGAACTGGCAATCCACCTTTTGAGGACAGATTATTTTGCGAATCAAAAATCAATTATCCACAAAAAGTAAGTCTGGACATTGTAACACAGATAAAAAAGGAGAGTGGAAGATGAAGGGTTCACTATATATGGAAATCAAATCCCCGGATGGAACTGCAATTTATCGGGGAAACGGAAAGGAGACAAGGAATTTTACTTTAAATATCCCTGAAAGTGGTGTTTATACGATTGTAGCCTGTGCAAAACATGCAAAAAGAGGGATGATACAAATTAATAAAAAGAGTAATTGCTTTTAGGTATGTATGAAGGCGGGGGTGACGTATATGGCTAATGAAGATAGGAAAGATTTCAATGCTATGCTGCATAATAGTAAGGATATGCCAAAATATCAAATAATTACTGAGTAAAGATGATGAAACACCTTATTGGAGAACATTGAAAGCGAATGGTGAGCTAAATGAAAAATATCCGGGAGGTGCGATGGCACAGAAAGAAAAACTTGAAGCAGAGGGGCACACTATTATTCAAAAAGGAAGGAAAAACATGAAATACTATGTAAAAGATTATGAAAATGTACTGTTTGAGTTGGCTGAATGACATTTGAAAAAATGTTGATTCAAATGACAGGTTTGCGAATGTTTTATCTTCATATTACGGTCTCTTTGATATTTTCCTTGCTTCCCTTTCTTCGGCTAAGTTTTGCTTTATAGCTGCGATTGTAATATTGGAAGAGCATGACGATCACATTGATCGATATCTGTTTGTAACAGGTCTTGGACGAAACGGATATTTCATATCTCACACAATACTTCCGGCATTTTTTGCTTATACAATGTCAATGATTCTGCTGCCGGTGTTCGGGCTTACGAAACAGTCTGTTTTTATGTTGATGCAGTTCTGGTGTCACTCTGTTGGATTTTACTTGTAAAGAGAAAATATGACAGGAAGATAAGGTAAACATCTGAAAAATTGACACATATGGATGCCATACACCTCTATACACGATTGAAATTTGCCTGTAAAATATAGGATAGGATATCAAAGAAGGAGGCTCACTATGAAACAGAAATGTGAATTATTGATGAATCAAATTAATGAAGGAAAATACACCGGTCGCGAAATCATGCTGACAGGTGCGGTTTTATTTTTGACAGGTACCTTGTTAGGAATGATTTTTTCGCCACGAAAGTATCAGGTAATCGGAAGTCATAATGGAAATGGAAGCGGAAACGGAAACGAAGCAAAGGCAGAGGAAAAAAAGGATAAGGCAATATGAGAGGTCCGTGAATGATTAATGAGAGTAATTGGTTTTCATAATCCTGATGAGGAAAATGAATTTTTAAGTAATTGGTTTCTTTCTGAATTTTCAGTAGATGGGGTTGTTTTCACGTCAATGGAACAGTATATGATGTACCAAAAAGCTATTTATTTTAATGACAGAGAAATAGCAAAACAAATTTTAAGTATAAAAGATGTTGCCCGAATTAAGGAACTGGGACGACTTGTTTCAGGATATCATAATAATATTTGGAACGGAATCAGACAAATTGTTGTATATGAAGGTTTAATGGCAAAATTTTCTCAAAATGATGATCTACGAAAGAAACTAAAAGGTACGGAAGATGCCGTTCTGGCTGAATGCGCAGTGAAAAAACGTCTGGCTTCTGTGGCAGGAGATATCAGGGAACATTTGCGCTCTTTGATGGGCATGTGGGAGGAGGTTCCAAAGGCAAATGTCATCATGAAAAGTCTGAATAAAATGCTTGTGATCAAAGACAGTTTGACTTTGTATCAGGATTTCTATCAATCAATTGACAAGAAGGATATGTTTGTATTATCGGAAAAGAACGTATTGGAGTGGGAAGATGTATTTCCCTTTCTCTATCTGATGGCTGCCTTTGAGGGGGTGGAAGAAAACAAATCCGTAAAGCATCTGGTCATTGATGAAATGCAGGATTACACACCGATACAATTTGCCGTATTAAATAAGATGTATCCCTGTCAGAAAACAATTCTGGGAGATTTTGGTCAGGTCTTACATCCCTGTCATCTTCATTCACTGGACGAAATCAGAGAAATAAATAAGGACGCAGAGTTTGTTGTCTTAAATAAAAGCTATCGTTCCACTTATGAGATTATGGAATTTGATGAGGTTATCATACCTGATGCCGATCACAGAACGTATCATTCGGAGTATGACAGGAATCTGCTTTATATTGCCTGTACAAGGGCGATGCATAAACTGACACTTTTTTATACCGAAAGTCCGTCCCCTTTTCTGCCAAAACAGGATACTAAAATTGGAGGAATATTATGAAAAATGAGATTAATATGAGGCAGTATGGTCTGTCTGAGACAGTGGAAAAATCGGCTGAACGTTTTGAGGATTTGACTGTTTCGCGGGTTCTTTCCCAGGAAAAAGGAATCTATCGGCTGGTTTCTTCGCAAGGAGAAAAATGGGGAGAGATATCAGGAAAGTTCCAGTATCGTATACAGGCAAAATCAGAATACCCGGCAGTAGGCGATTTTGTTATGACTGACTGGAATCATAGTGGCGGCAACGCAATAATCCACCATGTTCTGCCTCGGAAAAGCAGTTTCATTCGAAAAGCTGCAGGTGAAAAAACGGAAGAGCAGGTGTGGATGTTTTAGTGACGAACGCGATCAATCAAAACGGTTATGAGCAGATTTATCCGTATCTTACCGAAGGAAAAACAATCGCATTGATCGGTTCCTCCGGTGTTGGGAAGTCTACCTTAATCAATTGTCTGCTGGGTGAAAAATTTCTGGATGCTTCCTTTGGCAATCAATTGGTTGGCGTTTCCAGGGAGGAATATATCAGAAACAGTATCAGAGTTTTTGTGGCAGGTATCTGTGAATCATAAAGTATGACCTTAACGTGCTGAAAGAAAGTCAGCACGTTAAAAAATAGTCCCAATGCAAGTATATACTTGCAAAAAGGAGGAGAAGATGAGAGTAAAACAGATAAAAATTAATTTTCATGTTACACCGGAAATCGAACGATTCGTCTATGTGTATCTGATTGAAATGGAAAAAGGGTGTGTGTTGATTGACTCAGGGGTAGCGGGATGTGAGACGATCATAGAACAGACTGTTTTCACAAACGGGTATGAGCCGTCTGAAATCAAAGCTGTCTTTTTGACTCATGCTCACCCGGATCATATTGGAACGGCAAATTATTTTCGGGAAAAATACGGAGCAAAGATATACGCCAGTGAAGGGGAGCGTCCATGGATTGAAAATATTGATTTACAGTTCGAAAAACGTCCAATTCCAAATTTTTATGCTCTTGCAGGGCAATCCACAATGGTAGATCAGGTTGTAAAAGATGGGGATAGAATATCTCTTCCGGATGGCAACTGTATAGAGGTAATAGGAACCCGGGGACATTCCGCTGATGAAGTATCCTACCGCATAGGAAATATGATATTTATAGGAGACACAGTACCGATAAGAGGAGATATTCCTATTTTTATTGATTTGGATGCAACAAAAAATTCCTTTGCGACTTTGGAAAAGCTTACAGGTATCGAAACATACTATCCGGCATGGGATCAGACATATTCTCCGGAAATGATGAAAGAAAAATTAGCAGATGCAAAAGAACTTGTGAATGAACTGGAAAAAATCGTTTGTGACACAGATTATGAACAGGAGTTGTCAGCTTTCACAGCTCAGGTTTGTGAAAGATTACATATGCCTGAATGGAAGACAAATCCTTTGTTCGCCAGAACCATAGCATGCTGCAGAAGAAAGGAAAGATAAGCATGGATTGTTATTTCATGATAGATACCTATATAGATCAGGAAAAGGGAAGAGGGCAGTATGATGATTATATTCGAAAAGTAAAGCCAATCGTTGAAAGCTTCGGTGGAGAATATTTCGTACGGACAGAAAAGGTTGTTCCCCTTCATCCGAAAAGAAATCCCCAGCGGGTTATTATAATCAGATTCCCGTCAAGACAAGCCCTGGATGCCTGTTTTTCATCGGAAGCTTATCAGAATATTATGCATGAAAGAACAGATAGTGTAGATGCAAGAGCAATCATCGTAGAATAAAGCAATCATTTCTCTAATCCTGACACATTCCACTCGAAATATTGGCTATCGGAAACAGTCAGTCTTTTGTATCATGTAGAATAAGCAATAGAAAACAGTAATGACAGGATGAAAGGAGAAACATATGAAGGTGTCAATTCGAACCTGGAAACAGTCGGATACTGCATCACTGGCATCTGCATTATCCAATAAAAACGTTTTAAATCATTTGCGGGATGGACTTCCTTACCCATATTTGGAGAAGGATGCGATGGATTATATCATTTTTATTCTCTCTTCGAATCCCAACAACACATTTGCCTATGCAATTGATGTAGATGGAACAGCAGTGGGAAGTATTGGTGCTTTTCGTCAGGAAAACATTCATTGCCGTACGGCGGAACTTGGATATTATCTTGCAGAAGAATACTGGGGAAAAGGTATTATGACAGAAGCAGTCAGACTGCTTTGCGAGAAAGTATTTGATGAGACGGATATCATCCGAATTTTTGCAGAGCCATTTGCATATAATATCGGGTCACGACGAGTTCTTGAGAAAGCCGGATTTCAGTTGGAAGGAATTATGAAAAGTAATGCGGTGAAGAATGGTCAGATCCTGGATATGGCTCTTTACGGACTTACAAGACAGACAGAAAAATATCCGGTTCGTCGCCTGAACGAAGATGAAATTCCGGCGGCTTTAGAACTAAGCTGGGAGGTTTTCAGTCAGTTTGAAGCACCGGAGTATTCGGAAGAAGGGATTCGTGAGTTTCGAAAAAGTCTGGATGATGAAGATCGTACCAGAACACTTACATTTTACGGAGCCTTTGACGGTGACTGGCTTGTCGGAACACTTTGTATGAGAAAACCGCAGCATATCGGTGGATTTTTTGTAAAAGAAGACTATCATAGAAAAGGGATTGGAAGAAGCTTATTTGAAACCATGCGAAGAGACTATGACCGGCAGGAATTCACTGTAAACTCTTCTCCTTATGCAGTGGAAATATACCGGCATCTTGGTTTTCAGGAAACCGATACGGAACAGACGGTAAATGGTATCCGGTTTACACCGATGAAATATTGAATACAGAGAATGATACTTGACAAAGAAACGGTCGTTCATTAAAATGCAAATGAACGACCGTTTACGTGCGTAATGAGATGTTTTATCTATAATTAATTTGATACATGATTCTATATAGGAATGAAGGAGATATCATATGGCGGATACGAAGGAAAAGATTTTATTGACAGCATTACAGTTATTTGCAAAGGACGGATATGAGGCTGTTTCCGTCAGAAATATCGCGGAAGAGCTTGGGATGACGAAAGGAGCTCTTTACAGGCATTATAAGAACAAACGAGATATTTTTGACAGCATAGTAGAAAGAATGATACAGATTGATGCTAAAAGAGCAGAAGATTATCAGATGCCGGCGGAACAATATGATTCAATGCCGGATTCTTATGAAAATACGTCTTTGGCGGATATTGAAAAATATACGATGGACCAATTAAAATTCTGGACAGAAGATGATTTTGCAGCCCAATTTCGAAGAATGCTGAATCTGGAACAATATCGAAATCCGGAAATGGAAGAACTTTACAGCCGGTGCATCATTGCCGGACCGGTTGCCTATATGGAAGATCTGTTTCGTGAGCTGATAAAAAAAGGGGTATTGAAAGAAGAAAATCCCAGACAGCTTGCGGTAGAATACTATGCCCCGCTTTTTCTTCTGATCCATATGTCTGACAGGACCGAAGAAAAGGAAGAATATATGGATATTCTCAGGAACCATATCAAACATTTTATGGAAAGTCATGTGGTGGATTGAGCTTTGAAAGCTTTTGAGAAAGCTATGAGAACACTCATTTCGAATGAACGAAGACTTTTTTCTTTTATCTATATATCAATTATGTTATACTGAGCTTAAAAAAGAGTATGACGACCGGAAAGGAGGCTGCCCATGCAAAGCAGTAAAGAAACCAGAATACTGAATACCATTTGTGTGGTACTTGTGCTGCTTGCCGGTCCGATTCGCCTCATTGGACATCGGTACGAGAATTTTCCCTATAACAATTTTATTTGCATTCTTTATTCTGCCGCTGCATTTATCTGGATTTTTCAGGTTAGAAAGCGCGTGATACAGAGGGAGGAGCGTAGATATCTGGCATGTATTGGACTTTTGATCGTTTTCTGGATTTTGCTTCGGACAGTCAAATATGAATATCTGACGGATGGGAATTTCATGACACGATTTGCCTGGTATCTCTATTATGCACCGCTGGTTTTTGGTGTGGTTCTGATGTTTCTGGCTGTCCTGCATATCGGAAGACCATATAATCGTCCGATCAGCAAAAGGTGGAAGCTCATCTATATTCCTTCCGCAGTGATTGTGGCAGGGATCTTGACAAATGACCTGCATCAGCTTGCATTTCGATTCCCCAATGGAGTAAACGGCTGGGATGGAGTGGATTATACATACGGTCCTTTTTATTTTGTTGCTGTTTTCTGGATCGCAATTGTGTTTCTTGCAATTTTAGTGGTTGCCTTTGCCCGATGCTCAGTCCCGGGAAAGCGTAGAATGATATGGATGCCGTTATTACCGCTTTCCATAGGTGCTCTTTATTGTATTTTATCCTGGACGTTGGATGTGAACTATTTATTCATGATGTATACAATGCCGGAACTATTCTGTTTTGTTTTTGCGGCATTTTTGGAAGGTCTGATGCTTGCACATTTGATTCCGACAAATGACAGTTATGAGGACTTCTGGAATCTGTCAACGATAGGTGCCGGAATTATGGATTGGGATGGTGAAATCAGATACAAATCCATTTTCGGTGCGGAGGTGACAAAAAAACAGATTCAAGATGCACAGAAGGAAGCAGTTTTACTGGAAAATGGTAATATGATTCTGAAAAGCAACAAGATCCATGGAGGATTCAGTTATTGGATTCGAGATATTTCCGAGATCAACCGTCTTAATCGGGAACTTTCTGATCTCGGAGATGTGCTTTCTGAGGAAAATGCTATGCTGGATGCGGAAAATCAGATGAAGGAAAAGCGCATGCGAATTGAACAGCAAAACAGGATCTATGAAGACATAGCAAAACAGGTCAGTCCACAGCTTGACAGACTGGCGGAAATTCTTAGTCATCTTCCCAAGGAGGAAGAGGACTTTGAAAAGGAAATGAAATATGCCTGTGTTCTGAATACATATGTAAAACGACATTCTAATCTGATGCTGCTTTCCCACCAGAATCCGCTTATCGGTTCCGGCGAATTACAGCTTGCGATGGCGGAATCTCTGGAATATGTGCGTTTATGCGGGATACATGCATACGGCTCGTTTCAGGGAGAAGAATGTTTGCCGGGAGAATGGATTCTTCTGGTTTACAAGGTTTTTGAAGCTGTGTTGGAAACCGTAATTCCCGGTGTGCAGGCAGTTCTTGTAAATGTGGATACGACGGAGAAAAGTATTGTGCTGCGTATGGAACTTGATTCACCAAAGGTGAGCCTTCCTTCGAACTTTATGCGGGAAGAGATACAAGCGTTACAGGGAAGGCTTGAGATGGAAAGAGAGAGAAATACGGAATATATTTCCTTTTCTTTACGGACAGGAGGTGAAAGGGATTGATTTCTTTTTATGAACTTTCTCCGATTATCCGGGGACTTTTTGGAACATTTGCTTCTCTCTTGTCGGTGGTTTCAGTCTATATTCTTGTTACTGTATGCATTTTGAGAATGGAGCGTCGTTATGTGTTACAAGCCATTCTTCTGATCGGAATTGTGATTTGGCTGTTACAGGAAATCAAAATAGTAAGTGTACAGATAAATAATGGAGATTTATCCGGTACCTTTTTGGGAATCATAGGAAGTTTTCCATGGATTCCGGTTGTGCTGATTCTTCTTGTTCAAACTATCTGTGCGGGAATGTTTCTGAAACTTATATGGCACAGGAAAAGGAACATGCTGACACCTGGATCCTTAAAAGAAAGTCTGGATACGCTGCCGGACGGTGTCTGCTTCTTTGAAAAAGATGGACAGCCGCTTCTTGTGAATACACAGATGAACAGAATCAGCAGCGAGCTTTTTGATGCTGAGATTTTAAATGGAGAACAATTCTGGACCGATCTTCGGAATCATTTTCCGGATATTGTAGAAACAAAAGACGGTAAAATATGGGATTTTCGTCGAAAAACTTTGAAAATTCGAAGATCTGTCGTTTATGAACTGACTGCCTGTGATGTGACGGAACAATATAGCCTTCGCAGGGAGCTGGAAAAACGAAACAAGAGCCTTGGCGAGATTAATGAGAGGCTGCGCCTTTACGGACAGGAAGTAGACCGGATTACAAGAGAACAGGAAATTCTTTCGGCAAAAATCCGGTTGCATGACGATGTGGGACGGTCGCTGCTTGCATTTCGCTCTTATCTGGAACAGCCGTTAGAAAAAAGAAATCGTGACGAATTGCTTCGTCAGTGGTATTTTCATATTGGGGTGCTGCGAAAGGAAGCATCTCCAATGGAAAAGAGAGACCAGTGGGTATTACTTCAGAAAGCAGCAAAGGCAGTGAATGTAAAAATTCTTCTGGAGGGAGAAATTCCGAAAGATGAGAAAGCAGAGAGTATGATCATTATGGCGATTCATGAGTGCCTGACCAATACGGTAAAACATGCAGAGGGAAATGAACTGTACGTAAAAATATTTAACAGCAGTACAGAAATCATAGCAGAGATCAGGAACAATGGAAAGGCACCGATTCATACAGTAAAAGAGAGCGGAGGTCTTTTGAATCTGCGTCACGTTGTGGAAAGGGCAGGAGGCAGAATGGAGATTAAGAGCACCCCACAGTTTGTACTACGGGTGACGCTTATGACGAGGAGGATTACCAATGGAAAAGATAAAAGTGATGATTGTAGATGATCAGTTCATCTCAAGGCAGCTTTTTGAAATGTATATAAAGTCCAGTGACCGTTATGAAATCATTTACTCCATTGAATCGGCGGCATTTGCAGATACATATGTGCTGAAACAATCGGTGGATCTGGTTTTGATGGATATTTTGATGAATGATGGCTCAAATGGATTGTATGCTGCGGCCAGGATTAAAAAAAACAGTCCGGAAACGAAAATTATTGCGGTGACTTCTGTTCCGGAACATTCCTGGATGGAGAAAGCCAGGGAGATTGGTATTGAGAGTTTCTGGTACAAAGAGGCTTCAAGGGAGACCATTCTTGAAGTGATGGATCGGACCATGGATGGAGAATCCGTTTATCCGGATTCTGCACCAACAGTGAAAATCGGTCTTGCGGATAGTTCGGACTTTACGGTGAGGGAACTGGAAGTCCTTCGAATTATGACCACAGGAATCTCCAATGCGGCAATTGCAAAAAAGCTGAATATTTCAGAAAATACGGTAAAGAACCATATCCGGCACATGATGGAGAAGTCCGGATGTAAAAGCCGTACAGAACTGGCAATCACTGCAAGAGTAAGCGGGATTGTGATTAGTATTGAATAAAGGCAACACAAAAAGAGGACGTTTGCAGGAACGGCTATATAGCCGTTCCAAAACGTCCTCTTTTAAATATTAGTTTTTCAGCTTAACCACTTTCTTAATCGGTGTACCAGGTGTTCCGGTCTTACTGATTGGGAATACATAAAGAGTAACCGATGATTTTTTCTTCGAAGATGTATAAGTAACTGATACGGAAGTCTTACTTGAAGTAGATAGGCGTTGAGCATTGATACTCTTACTCGTTGAAACAACATATTTTGTAGCGTTTTTTGCCTTTTTATATTTCAACTGTATCTTATAACTGTATGTTGTTACAGTACGAGGTTTTATATAGACATATCGGTTATAATATCTATTCCAGGTATAAGTTCCTTTATATTTTTTTACTTTCTTTATTCCTTTTCCGCTTTGTTTTGCAGTGGTTACTGATGTTTTGCCCGGAACTACACGCACAAATTTACATTTTGTACACTTGTTGCTTTTAAAGGAATGGGCCTGTGGTTTCGTTGAACCTATTTTGCCGCATTTCGGACATGTTTTGTTAACGTCATGCATATCCCAGCTGGTCTTTTTATATGTTATTTTACTAAAGTTACAGTTTTCCGTATAGACATGACCGCATGCCGTACATTTTGCGGAATGATTATTATAATTATTGGAAGCAATCCATTTACTATAAGTGCAGGCTTTTGCATCGGAAGCATCATATGTTTTTACACCACAAGTTTTACACTCAAAATACTGTGCATGAGTTGTGCTGGATAACCAGGAATA
>JALEPU010000087.1 GCA_022766905.1 Lachnospiraceae bacterium | reverse complement strand
TAATTGGCTGCTTGCAGGAATTTTCAGTCTGATTTTCTTTCTTTTTACAAGTTCAGTTCCTGAAGGCTATCTTGGTTTTGGTTCCTGCAAATGGATCTCTGTGCCGGAATGGATGTATCAAGTTAAGTTTTTTACAATCCTTGGCATGCCGGGAGAGGATTTTTTCTCGGCCGATTATTTCCCTTTGCTGCCATGGGTATTTCTGTTTCTTTTTGGATATGTTTGTCATTATTTTCCGGAAAAAAATGCTGCCCTGAAAAAATACCTGAAGGTAAGGCTTCCTTTTTTTGATTTTTTAGGCAGACATAGCCTGATTCTCTATCTGATTCATCAACCGGTACTGATGGTGCTTTGCAGTTTTTTAGATTTATTTCATTTCTTATAAAACAGTTTGTCCTGGTTCTTTCAAGGAATTTCCTATGCAATAAAAAAACCTTAAGAACTCTTATCTGATAAGACTCTTAAGGCTTCCGTTAGCAGGGGTGGAGGGATTCGAACCCCCGTCAGCGGTTTTGGAGACCGACATTCTACCATTGAACTACACCCCTATGATGTTGTTGTCTTTGCTTTCTCGCTTCAACAGTATTTATTATACTGAAACCCACCTGGAATGTCAAGGATTTTTTTAAATTTTCTTAAAAATATATTTTTTTCATTCGAAACCAACATTATAACGTTAAACTTTACGTTCTAATTTTTCTATGCAATGAAAAAGGATCATTGCATTTTGCAACAATCCTTTTCCATTTATTAAAATACTATTTTTCATTATGTACTTTTAAAAGTGTATTTCCCGCATCGATATTGCCGGATGCTGTCTGTACTGCATCGGAATATAGATACCAATCGGACCTACTATTAACAGAGTAAATAAACCGGAAATAAATAATGTAAGCGTTGGAACGATGACAGTTTTGGCTGCTGTCTTCTTGGAATCTTTAATTTAGATCAACAGGATTATGTTTGGGAATTTAAACGTATTCGCATTATGAATTATCAGAAAACACAAATTGAAACAGGCTATTTACCTTGTAATCTATTTCCTGTTATAAATTCAGAAGTCGTAGAAGATTCTATTCAGAATTTTGCAATGGAAGAAGGATACCGAATATCACATTTTATGACAAATTATAGTGCAACTCAGCTTACAAAAGAAGAAGCAGGGATATTAAATTGCAAAAGGAGTACGCCAGCTTTTTTGATTAAATCCAGAGGATTTCTCTGAGACGGATCTGTTTTTGTTTCCAGCAACATAGTAGCAGTTAATTACGAGTGTACGTATGTGGTTCCTTTCAATAAAGAGGTATTTTATAAAAGAAGAAAACAATAATCTTACATAAATATACAGGCAGGTATTAGAATGTAAGTTACCATCCTTTGTTATGAACAGGACGCCAAAGCCTTTTAAAAAGGACTCTTGGCGTTTTTTTTGTGTTGCTATTTTTGTTAAAAATGCAATAAAAATATTTGATTCGTATAGAATAATATAAAACATGTATAAAAATTTATGAATCCTGAAAAAGAAAAATAATAAAATTGCACAAAATACATTGAAAAACAAAGTATTTCATAGCAAAATATTAATATAATAAAGTGAACGGAACAACATAAAAAATCAAGGAGGAAAAAGGATGGAATTAAAAAAACTCATTTACACCGTTGAAGAAGGGATTGCAGTGATTCAGATGAATTATATGAAGAATCTCAATGCGATTGATGAGCAGATGGCCGATGAACTGATGTATGTGGTAGATGCGGCAGAAAAAGATCCCGATGTTAAAGTTGTTGTTTTAAAAGGAACGGATCGTGCCTTTTCTGCAGGCGGAGATATTGGTTATTTCTATGATCTGATCCAGGCAGGCGGTGAGGTCAACATGGATGGCCTGATTGCAAAAGTTGGAATCGTTGCAGATGGAATGAAAAGGATGAGCAAGATGGTCATTACTTCTGTTTGCGGTGCAGCAGCAGGGGCAGGTGTCAGTCTTGCATTAGGCGGAGATTTTATGATTTGTGCAGACAATGCAAAATTTATTCTGGCCTTCGTGAATCTGGGCCTTGTACCGGATACAGGGGCAACTTATCTACTGTCTAAAAGCATTGGGACAGCCAGAGCGATGGAGCTTGCAGCAACAGGACGCCCTGTTGGAGCAGAAGAAGCAAAAGATTTAGGACTTGCTTATAAAGTAACTACAAAAGAAGAATTGGATGAAGTGACCATGAAGTTTGCCAGAAAGTTAGCGGCAGGACCATTGGTTTCCTACAAAAATATTAAGAAACAGATTTATGATGCAAATTATGCGGATTACAAAAAATGGCTGGATGAAACAGAGATTCCAACCCAGAGAGAATGTGCTGCATCCATGGATTTCCAGGAAGGCTGTAAAGCATTTATGGAAAAACGTAAACCTGCATTTGAAGGAAAATAGAGCAGAATAAAAGGGATTGAAAAGATCCGCTTTGATTGGACAGGATAGAAAAAGAAAGGTGGTAAATACAGTGCGTTCAAAAGTAGTGACGAAAGAGGAAGCCCTTACAAAATTTAAAGATGGACAGACCATTATGTTTGGAGACTGGCATGGACAGCTTTCTGCGGATGAGCTGATTGATGGAGTCCTGGAAAAGGGCGTGAAAGATATTGATGCAATTGCAGTGTCAGCGGGAACCCCAGATCAGGGAGTTGGAAGATTGATTGCTGCACACAGGGTAAAAAGTCTTGCCACTACCCACATTGCATTTAACCCTTTAGCCAGAGATCAGATGTTTGCAGGAGAACTGGATATTGAATTTGTTCCACAGGGAACTTTTGCAGAAAGGATTCGATGTGGCGGAGCAGGTCTTGGAGGCTGTCTGACTCCAACGGGTATTGGAACAGATGTAGAGATTGGAAAACAGAAACTGACTATTAATGGAAAAGAATATCTTCTGGAATTGCCCATGCATGCAGATATTTCCCTGATTCGGGCCTGGAAAGCAGATACAGCAGGGAATATCGTATTTCGTAAAGTTGCCAGAGCCACCAACAGTTATATGGCATATGCAGCGGATACAGTGATTGTAGAAGTAGAAGAACTGGTTGAAGTCGGTGAATTGGATCCGGACGAAATTGATGTAGCAGCACCGATCATTGACATGGTTTATGTAAGAACCGGCGAAAAGAAACCATTCTGCCTTGTATGGCAAAAAGCGATGGCAAAAGAAAAAGCAAAGGCAGAGGAAAAAGAAGTAGCAGAAGGAGGGAACGAATAATGGCAGGATTAACAGGACGTGCTCTTATAGCATCTCGTTGTGCAAAGTTTTTTAAGGATGGCGATTTTGTAAATCTTGGAATCGGCGTTCCTGCAATGTGCGTAAATTATTTACCAGAAGGCGTAGATATATGGATGGAATCTGAGATTGGCATTGTTGGCTGTGGCGCAACTCCGAAATGGGAAGATGCCGATCCGGATCTGATTGATGCCGGAGGGCAGCCGGCATCTGTTATCAAAGGTGGAAGTATCTGTGATCATACCACATCTTTTGCTTTCATTCGCGGTGGACATATCGATGCAACTGTACTTGGTACTTTACAGGTTGACCAGGAAGGGAATATTGCAAACTGGACCATTCCGGGAAAACTTGTTCCAGGCATGGGTGGAGCTATGGATCTTTGTGCCGGCGTCAAGAAAATTATTGTGGCAACGGATCACTGTGAAAAAAGTGGCGGATCTAAAATCCTGAAAAAATGTACCCTCCCGCTTACCGGAGCTAAATGTGTCACAGATATTGTCACAGAAAGATGTTATTTTGAGGTAACGGAAGAAGGACTTATTTTAAGAGAATTAGCACCTGGTTATACCGTAGAAGATATCCGGGCATGCACAGAAGCAGACTTTATGGTACCGGAAGAAATTGGTGTTATGGAGTAAACCTGATTGCCGGATGTCTGCAAACTCAAAACAGCTTTTAAAATTTCGTTATAGAAAGATTTACATAAGAACCAGCACAATCTGTCCGAAGGGCAGATTGCAGCAAACAGAAAGGGCGAACCTGCAGCATATTATATGTTGCAGATTCGCCCATTTCTATGTTTACAAAAAACTATTTATCCCCCACCCAACATAATCAAATCGAAATATAATTTTCGTGGCAACCACGAGGCTTTCGGAATGACGAACACGCTAGCAGCGACAGTGGGCGCCTGTCTGAGCCTCGATGAGGCGAGTTTGGCAGGAGCTGGAGCGAAAAAGCGCGTGTGAGGAATCGAAAACGAGATGGGGCATGAAAATTATATTTCGATGAATGGTAAATCCCAATAAACGCCAGGATTTTGTTTTTCATAGAAATATGCTATAATAGGTCATGTACTAATGTGTGTCTTTTGATATGAGGATAAAAGAAGGAGAAGGAACGGATAAAAATGAGTCATTCAAAAAAACAGATTACCATAGGTTTGGTGCTGCTGATTGGAATTGTGGCGGTTGGAATCGGAATTGCCGGGGCATACAGTATGAGTGGAGAGAAAGCCAATCTTGTTCTTTGTCTGGATGATTCGGGAAGTATGTATTCAAAACAGGAAGAAAGAAATCAAGCTGCAAAAAATCTGGTGGAGCAGTTAAATAGTCAGGTATATTTTGGGGCACTTTATTTTCAATATAATGTGACCACAGCTTCCGAGATAAAAAAATTGCAAACTCCGTCGGCCAGAAATGATTTTTACGACATGTTTTTATCGGAGAGTCATGAAAAAGATTATGGAAATACCAATGCAGGTGCTGCAATGCAGGAAGCACTTTC
>JALEPU010000058.1 GCA_022766905.1 Lachnospiraceae bacterium | reverse complement strand
TGCGGATATCGAGACACTGAAGACGACCGGAAGATTTGTGAAGATTTCTTCGGCTTCATTAAAGGAAAGTCATCCACATGATATCCATATTACTAAAGAAGCTCCGAACTACAGTGTAGATGAATAAAATGAGATGCCTCGAGGAGCCGAATGTATTCGAGTATGGCTATGTAAATAACCAGCATGTCTCTCCGTCAAAAACAAAGAACACCATGATAGGCACTCTGGCAGGCGGAGTTCTGGCAGCAGCCGTTGTGATTCTTTTACATTTGCTGGATGACAGTATTAAGACGCCGGATGATATTGAGAGATATCTGGGACTGAATACTCTGGCTTCTTTGCCGGATCAGGACGAGTCCAATCAGAAGGAGAAGAAAAGAAAAAGAAGGAAGAGAAGAAGGAAAGGGGGAACAAAAAAATGGAAAAAATCATCCTTGAAAAAATAGACGATTTAAATTATGAGATGACAGAAGCCTTACGTTCCCTTAGAACCAATCTGATTTTTTGCGGCGATGACATTAAAGTAGTTCTTTTTACCAGTGCAGAGCCAAATGAAGGAAAAAGCACCACAACCATGCACTTGGCATGGTCCCTGGCAGAATCGGGAAAGAAAGTCATCGTGCTGGACTGCGACATTCGAAAATCCGTTATGGTAGGTCAATATGGAATGCACCTTGAGAGAAAAGGAAAGATTTTCGGTATGTCTCATTATCTGACCGGACAGAAAAGTCTGGATGAAGTCATTTACTCTACTAATATAGAAGGAATGGATCTGGTTACGGCAGGACCGGTGGTACCGAATCCTACCGAACTTCTGGAAAATCATTATTTTGACGAGATGATTACCAAGCTTCGGATGAAGTACGATATGATTCTTCTGGACGGAAGTCCATTGGGACTGGTCATTGACTCGGCTGTTATGGCACTGAAGTGTGACGGAGCGATTCTGGTCATCGAACAGGGCAATGCCAGCCGCAAATTCATCCTGAATGTAAAGAATCAGCTGGAAGCATCCGGTGTCCGGATCCTTGGAGCTGTGTTAAATAAGGTGAAAAAAGACACAGATGGATATTATAAGAAGTATTACAGTGGGGACTATGGATATTACGGAGAGAGTAGGAAGGAATAACTCGATCTGTAAGCATAGAGAGTGAAGTGTTTGATTGAGAGGATGTTATAAATGTACAAAAAGATAAGTAAAAGCTGGATGAAGCATCTGGACTTTATCATTTTGGATTCCATTTGTCTTCAGTTGAGTTTTGCTATTGCTTACTGGATCCGGCATGGATGGGGAAATTTTTACCGACTTCCTGTTTATCGGAATATGGCAATTTATCTGGCACTGATTAATCTGGTTGTTGTCTTCTTCCATGAAAGCTACAGGGGGATTTTGCGAAGAGGTTATTTAAAAGAATTAAAAGCAGTGGTTTCCCATATTTGTTACCTTCTGCTTTTAAGTTCCCTGTATTTATTTGTCCTGCAGGATGGACAGGACTTTTCCAGAATTGTCTTTATGATTACCTGGGGAATTTGTGTCATTTTGATGTACATAGAACGATGTCTGTGGAAGAATCTGATTCTTTCCGGAAAGATCAGTCAGCCGAAGCGGTCTCTCGTCATTGTCACCACTTCAAATCTGGCAGAATCCTGCCTTGCATCTTTGCAGGCAAATGGCTATATCCCTTATCTGATTACCGGGATCTGTCTTGTAGATAAAGATATGGTAGGGGAGAAGATTATGGAGATTCCGGTAGTCTCGGATGAAAAGAATGTTCTCGATTATATCAAATATAACTGGGTGGATGAGGTGTTATTCAATCTTCCGAAAGAGATGGCTTTGTCGGATGAACTGATTTCAGGCTGTGCAGCCATGGGAGTGACCATTCACCTGATTTTAACCAAGATGGCAGCTATAGATGGACAACAGATGGTAGAAAAGATGGGAAATTACACCGTTCTCTCTACCAGTATTAATATTGCGACTGACCGACAGCTTTTCCTGAAAAGAGCTTTGGATGTGACCGGAGGTATTGTAGGTACTTTGATTACCGGTCTTCTTACGATTATAATTGGACCGATTATCTACATTCAGTCTCCGGGACCTATCTTTTTTGCCCAGGAGCGGGTTGGAAAAAATGGAAAGAAGTTCAAGATGTATAAATTCCGTTCCATGTATATGGATGCAGAAGAACGGAAAAAAGAATTGATGGCACAAAATGACCGGAATGACGATTTGATGTTTAAAATGGAAAATGATCCCCGGATTATTGGTGCGAAAGACGGAAAAAAAGGAATTGGTCATTTTATTAGGGAAACGTCTCTGGACGAATTTCCACAGTTTATCAATGTGCTAAAAGGGGAGATGAGCCTGGTAGGAACCAGACCACCAACCTTTGATGAATGGGAAAAATATTCTCTCCATCATCGGGCAAGACTGGCAATCAAACCGGGAGTGACCGGTATGTGGCAGGTCAGTGGAAGAAGTAATATTCTGGATTTTGAAGATGTGGTTGCCTTGGATACCAAATATATCCGGAACTGGAGCCTGTCATTGGATATCAAAATCCTGTTTCAGACCATTAAGGTGGTTCTTTTCCGGGAAGGCTCTGCATGATCTTATCAATGCATTAATTTGGATGGTTAAATAAATTTTTTACATATAAATACCATGGATAATACAAACGAAAGGGAGGAGATAGAAATGGTTCGTACAATGTTAAAAAAAGTAGCTGCATTTGCACTTGCAGCAGTGATGGCTGTATCCGTTCTGGGAATTAACCCGGTAAATGTGGAGGCAGCAAGCAAACCAACAAAAATTACATTAAACAAGAAAACAGCTTCTATTCAGGTAGGAAAGACAACAACAATTAAAGTTAGCAGTTCCAAACCAAACAGTTCCAAATATAGAACTGTAACCTGGAAGACAAGCAACAAGAAAGTTGCAACCGTAACATCTAAAGGTGTGGTAAAAGGTATTGCTCCTGGTACTGCAACCATTACAGCAACTTCCAAATACAACAAAAAAGTAAAAGCAACCTGTAAAGTTACTGTATACAAATATCAGTATGCTACAGTAAAACCAACGAAATCCGGAACAACAAACTTATATAAGTTTAAAACTTCCAGCGCTCAGTATCGTTTTAAAGACGGTCAGGGTAACTACAGCTATTCCAGCAATGCAGGAATCAAAACTTTCATGAAGCTGTTTAACACAGGAAGCACAAATCTGTTCAAACAGTGGAAAGCCGGAAAGACAATTACTGCACAGCTGTTTAATTACAATATTAAAGTGACTGGCAAATCAACAAAAAGAACGATGACAATCTACAGCCCACAGATTTTGAGAGGCAAATATACAGTTGTTATGTATACATCCAGCAGCAAATATGCAAAAGGACATGACTATGCATTTGCTGTTACAGGCGGAAAAACAACCCGTTCCATTCAGTGGTTCTATGTAGATGGAAGCAAATCTTCTTATACAATCGTATCTCCTAACAAACAGGGTAAAAACTTTACCTATGTTGTAAGAAAGAACGGCAGCGCTGCATACTTAAAAGATGGAAGCGGAAAGATCCGTTATAAATACGAAAAGAAATCTGGTTATGACTATGTCTACATTGACAGCACATACGCTGCTCAGAAGGGACTTAGCGCATCTCAGAAAGTTAAGGTTACGAAATAAGGACATATATATCTCTGAAAAGTCCGGAAGTATTGTTGTAAAAATGATTTAACCGAAAATCATGTACATGATGAGACAGGAACTGCCCGGCAACGAGGAGTTGTCGGGTGGTTGTTGGATGGGAGAAAAGGAAGAAACAGGGATGAAAAAGAAAAACATCACTGAATATTCAAAAATGAAGATTTGTATGCTGGGTCTGAGGTTATATTAGGGATAAAAATTGGGGGAAGATGACAGCATTGAGCTTTCAAACGAGAGTTTGAGGCCTGAATGGTGTTAGCTTGGCTATCAAAGCTGTTCGGCAAACGGTGTATTGAAACGATACACGGTATTGGTTGGCAGCGTGCTAAGTGGGGTGGATTTACCAGAAGATACATAAGGTTTGGAGAGAAGGTTGCGGCCAAATACTCGGATGAGATCAATGTATACCCTATGAACTTTAGTGGATGGAATTTTGAGGTTTAGAGCCGATGAATGAACATTTTGGTGCTGATTGCATCTTACAGGAAGATGTTCTTTCTAAGGCGGTAAAGCATTTCCAGAATGATGAAGTGGCTGCTGTTGGTGGAAGATTGCTTGTCGAAAGAGAAGACGAATCTGTTTTGGAGAGGGTACAGTATTGTGAGTACATGAAGACATTTCTACTTTCCCGGAAGATATTTGCCAGGTTAAATGCACAGTGTCTGATCTCAGGGGCATTTGGG
>JALEPU010000008.1 GCA_022766905.1 Lachnospiraceae bacterium | reverse complement strand
TCTTCCACTTTGCTTCTGCTATATGCAATAACCGAACAGCCAAATGCTTTGCACAAAGCCGCTACTTTTTTGCCAATGGCACCGGCCCCTACAATTCCCACTGTTTTTCCACAAAGCAGGTTGCCAATCAATCCCGCTTTGGTTCCTTCTGTCCGGCATCTTTCCTCGGTCTGCTTTACATTTCGTAAAAGATCAATCATAAAGCTGATACAAAGCTCGGCTACTGCAACGGTAGCATAGCCGGAAGCATTACTGACTAAAATATTTCTTTTTCTTGCTTCTTCCATCGGAATATGATCGACTCCGGTAAAAGCGACATCAATATATTTCAGATTGGTTGCCTCTTTTACCACACTCGCATCCAAAGGCATATTGGCAAGCATAATCACATCTGCATCTTTGCTGCGCTCTAACTGTACCTTAGAATCTGCATCTTTTGGATATGCCAGAAAAGTATGTCCCATCTTTTCTAATTTTTGAGCATGTTTTTCCATCACCTGGCCGGATACGCCAAGCTCTTCTAAAAGAACAATTTTCATTGTAATTACCTCCTGATTGATTCATTATATCATCAAATTCATTTTCTGTGAACCTTTTCCAAAAAAAGACCGGATTCCTGTACATGAAAAAGAAAAAAGCAACGATTCTTTAATCTGCCTGTTTTTGTTCCAATTTACGAAACAGGTTACGAAGTACAAAAACAGCTGCAATGGCCAGCACCAGCTCTGCCACAAACTGAGAATAGGCCATTCCGTAAAGTGGTACCAGAAAGTTCAAAATATAAATTGCCGGAATTTCCAAAACGATTTTTCTCATAACAGCAAAAAGCAATGCTTCTTTTCCCATTCCTACTGCCTGGAAAACACCGACTGCCAGAAAGTCCATACACAAAAATGGAAGTCCCAGACAAAATCCACGCAATAGTTTTGTTCCATAGTCAACAACTGTTTCGTTGGAAATAAAAAGCTGAGTCAGTCCCCGGGAACCAAAATAGATGCCGACTGCAACCACTACAATAAAACTTAACATAATTTTCCCGGTAAAAAACAAAGTATCTTTCATTCGCTTCTGATTACCGCTGGAATAATTATAACTGATCAAAGGCATAATCCCCTGGGAAACTCCCATGGCAATGTACATGGGAACCATGTTGATTTTCTGAGAAATTCCCATGGCGGCCACAGCATCTGCCCCAAAAGAGGATGTAAAATTGTTTAAAATTGTCATACCGGTTACATTGAACAGGTTCTGAATGGCAGCAGGAATTCCCACTCCGCACACGCCCAGAACAATCGCCTTTTTCCACCGAAACATGACCGGATTCAGGCAGACAAAGGTTTTTCCTCTCTTCTTAAAAATCAGAATCAGAAAATAAAGACAGGCAACGCAGTTGGAAAGAAAAGTTGCCAATCCTGCTCCGGCTGCTCCCATATGAAGTCCCTGAGGTAAAATAAAAATCGGATCCAGAACAATATTTAACAGGCAGCCACTCATCGTTCCAATACTGGCATGAAGAGAAGCTCCCTCGGCCCGAACCATATATGCCAGCACTACATTTAAGATTGCCGGCACTGCTCCGCAGGTCACCGTCCACAGCATATAAGCTCCTGTCGCAGATACCGTCTTTTCGTCTGCGCCTAATAAGCTTAGAAGAGGAGTTTTCCACAACGTACACAGAAGAGAAAATAAAATCCCACAAAGCAGAGCACTATAAAACCCAAAAGCAGAACTTCGATATACCGTATCATAATCTTTTCTTCCTAAAGCCCGGCTCATCATGCTGGAACTTCCCACTCCGAACAGATTATTGACCGCATTAAATGCCAGTAGAACCGGAGCCGCCAAAGTCACCGCTGCATTCTGAACAGGATCATTCATCATCCCAACAAAATAAGTATCTGCCAGATTATAAAGGACCATGACCAGGGAACTTAAAACCGTAGGAACTGCCAGCTTTGCCACCGCTTTCGGAATCGGAGTCTTTTCAAATAAAACAATTTTACTGTTTTTTTCTTCTTCATTCATATTATCAAACCTTCTATCATTTTTCTCATGACTTCTATTATAGCGGATTTTCCCGCCTTGTCCACCTGTTGGAACTAAAAAAACAGGACCTTCTGATTTTAGAAAGTCCCGTTTTTTATCATTTTATTTTACAGAAAAGTAAGTGAGCAATACACAAACAACTCATTATTCTGCTTTTTCTTTTGATGCAGCAGCTTCTTCGTTATTATGCTGGAACATTGGCACATAATTCGGATTCTTCTCAACGGTAATCTTACCTTTTTTGAACAGAATATAAGAACCAAGTAATGTAATTGGAAGCATAATCATGATGATCAGACCTTCCATACCGCTTTTGAAGATACCTGCAATTGCACCTGCTGATACGAGGATAACAGGAACAATAGCTCCTTTTAACTTACCATGGATCTGATATTCTCCGTTTTCTTTGGAGAAGAAGCCTAACAGGAAGCTTCCGAACAGAGCCGGCAGCATGTAATCTGTAGCAGTTTTTACCGGCCCCCAGGTCAGGATCGGCTGTAATGGAACGATAAATAATACGCCAATGGCAATGATAATGACTGTCATAATGGAAGATGCGGCAACTACCATAGCGGAAATCGCATCACCTTCCGGTGTTCCCTGGTCAACTTTTGCAATCTTCATCGCATTCTGTGCAACAGGCATCTTCAGGTTCATAATGTTACCTGTCAGGAAAGCCAGATAAGTGGAAGAACCTAAAATAGGGGTATAACTGATTGTCTCAGCAATTCCGATTGGAACGAATGTGAGGAAAATACCAACACAGGTACTTAACAGTTTCGGAACATCCGGGAAACAATCATAAACAGTACCGATAATAACCGGAATCATCAGCATATAGATAAAGAATAAGACCATGCCAATTCTTCCAAACCGATGGGACCATTCCTGAAACGGATCCAATGTATATTTCTTCTTTTCTTTCTTACTCATAGCAAATCCCTCCTAGAAAATAGCTGACCAGATCAGTGACGACATCATACCTAAAAGCAAGGTAAGAGCAAGGTTACATTCGTTCAGCCAACGCCATTTCATCTTTCCGGCAATAATACCAAGCACCATACAAATCACTGCACTTGTAAATAAAGTTGCAGCCTGTACCGGATCACCGAAAATCAGCAGTGGAATGAATACACACATCATTGTGGTCCAGAATGTACTGTTCAAAACCATGCTCCATCCAGGATTCTTGCCCGATTCCGCTTTTACACCGCTTCCTAACTTCTTACCGAAAATAATCGGACCCCAGATCCATGCAATGACACCAAGGGTCATCGCAATCATGATAGCACAGAATGTAGATGGATCCTGTGCACCACCTAAAGCGGTAGCAGCCATATTACCAGCCATCAGCTCATAACCAACGGAACCGATTACCGATAATCTCCACCATGGCCATGGGATATCAAATACTGCGGATAAACTAAATAAACCGATTACAATTGCCAAACTTGGTACAACAGAGAATAAAAGACTGGATCTGATTACCCCCTTTAACATTCCTTTGTCCATACCATATTCTACACATCTGTTGTAAGCTTTCTTGAAAAATGTAAAAGAAAAAGCCAGGATAGCGATTAATCCAATAATAACCAACATATACAACAGTTTACTATTTGCGACTCCACCATACATAACACATCTGCTCCTTTCTTATAAATTACTTTCATCTGTGTTTCATACTATATATAAATACCTCTTTACTTATTGTTCTTTAACCACTGGGTTGCACAATGTGCCAGACATGCTGCCCCAACCGGGAGCACATTTTCATTAAAGATTACTTTCGGATTGTGGCTGGATGCCACCTGTCTGTCTGTAAATCCGGCTGATAAAAACATATAACAGCCCGGAACCTTATCCAGCACTAAAGCAAAATCATCGGAAGCAGACGCCTGTATATTAGGAATACCAACCATTCCTTCAATCGGCAGATCAGACATATATTTGATGATCTCATTGGTAAAATCCGGATTACAGGTAAGCGGTGGTACTTCGGAAAGCATGGTTACTTCTGCACTTCCCCGATAAGTATCTGCAACTTTAACTGCAACTTCTTTCATTCTGCTTACCAGGTGCTCTCTGCTCTCTTTGGAATCGGAACGAATACTTCCCTGAAGCTCTGCAGTCTCCGGAATGATATTGTTGGCGGTTCCTGCATGCAGACTACCAATGGTCAGCACACATTGGGAAGAAGCCGGAACTTCTCTCGCAATCAATTCCTGTAATGCCAGATAAATATGTACCGCAATGTTAATCGGGTCGATGGACAACTGAGGATAAGAACCGTGGGCTCCTTTTCCTTTTACCGTAATCTTAAATCCATCATTGGAAAACATCATCGTACCTGAATTGTTGTACATATAATATCCTACCGGTGCATTTCCCGGTCCAACATGGTAAGCAAGTGCCGCATCTACCTTTGGATTCTCCAGCACCCCATTCTCAATCAATGCTCTGGATCCTTCAAACGTCTCCTCGGCAGGCTGGAATACCAGCTTAACCATACCCTCCAGTTCCTCTTCATGCTCCTTTAACATCTTTGCTGCCCCAAGGAGCATCGCAGCATGAAAATCATGGCCACAAGTGTGAGCACATCCGTTCTGAGAAGCAAAATCCAGTCCACTCTCTTCTGCCATCGGTAAAGCATCCATGTCAGCTCTTAATAAAAGTACTTTGCCGCTTTCCTTTCCGATGGTAGCCATTACTCCTGATTCACACATTCTGACAGGATCATATCCCATCTCGACAAGCTTCGTCGTGACGTATTCAGCAGTCTTCGGAAGGTTCATACCCACTTCCGCATTCTGATGAATATAACGTCTGTGAAGTCTCATCTCTTCATGGAGCTCTTTGGCTCTTTCGTAATAATCCATCCTCTTCCTCCTGACTTTTTGAACCATTTCCTTTCTACGATTATTGGTAGATTAAAGGAATACTTTGTGTATGGGTGTATTATATAGAAAAATCACATTTTTGTCAATTATTTTACAAAAAATATTCGTTTTACTGTCATATTTTTTTGAATCTATTATTTTTATCGAACTTTATTTTGTTTTTTTACCAAAAAACTTAATATAATTACGTTTATTTTTGGAATAGTGACTCGATTTTAAGAATAGTATGTTGATTTTTGGAATAGTTTCAGGTATAATAGGATGAGCCCAGGGACAAATGGACGAAAATATCTACAGAGATTATGAGGAGAGATTTATGAATATTAGTATTATTACCGGAAAACATATGTTTGATTTCATCAATACCTGGACATCCAATATCCAACGAGAATACCAGATTTCCGTATACAGTTATGATAACTTCAACGAAATCCCTGATCTTTACAGCCGGTTAGAAGACACCAGCGATGGATTTTTAATCAGTGGAATCGTTGCAAAGAATGCCATTACCCAGAAGATTCCCCACCCCACCAAACCGATTCTGACGTTTGAAGCCAGTCTGCAGGATTTGTTCCGTCTTCTTTTAAAACAATTCATTGCCAATCGAAATCTGGATCCCCATCGGGTTATTATGGATTTTCTCCTCCCAATTCGACAGGATCCTTCCTGTCTGGCCATAATCAACGGTGAGCATTTGACTGATATGGGGGAAGAGATTGAAGGGAATGCCAGTGAAAAATCATTCGAAGAATTATGCTCTTATGTGGACGATATTGCTTCCCAGATTATCTCACTTTGGAAAGAAGGCAGATTCGATCTGGTCATCTGCAACTACATCAGTATTATGCCTACTTTGATTCAGGAAGAAATTCCATGTATTTATGCCTACCCAAAGGAAGATTCTTTTCTGGAAAATATGGACCATCTTGCCATGCAGATTCAGCTCAATAATATGAGAAGACATCTGGCTGTGGTAATCTCCATTGTTCTTTCCGAAAATCAGGATGACAGAGATTTATTTTCTCTTCGAAAATGTATGAGTGATTATAAAAAAGATTTTCTGACAGATTTTATTATCAATAAAGAGAAAAATCAGCTGGACATTTATACCAGTCTGGAAACTGCCCGCTATATTACGGAAAATTTCACCCATTGTACCTTAAGTGAATATATCGAGGAAAAGCTTCATCAACCGACCAGCATCGGATATGGAATCGGACAGAATCTTCTCCAGGCCAAAATTCATGCCGATGCAGCATTAAAAGAAGCAGTCCGAACAGAAAACAGCTATGCAATTGATGAAAATGAAATGCTTTGCGGACCATTAAAAAAAGGCCAGGCCTTCTCTGTCACCAACATCGTAACTCCGAAAATCGATATGTTGGCGAAGAAAGCCCAGCTCTCTCCTTTAACAATTCAAAAAATTCTATCTATTATGAAACAGAAAAACAGCTGTGAAATCACCAGCCAGGAACTGGCCAGCCGTCTGAATGTGACAGTGCGAAATGCAAACCGGATTTTAAGTAATCTGGAAAAAAATCAGCTTGCTGTGGTCGCCTATCACAAATCCTTAAATACAAAAGGTCGCCCGCAAAAAGTATATCAGCTTATGCTTCTTTGAGTTTTCGGTCTTCCTGGTTTTAATATCAGAAAACAGATGATAAAGAAGAAAATTCCATAAATCGTTGTAATCGGTGTGGCAAGCCCTACCAGGGTCAAAGAAGTATTCGCAAGTCGTGACATAAACACAGAAACAGGAATTCGAATGCAAAAAGCCGAAGTAATTCCCTGAATCATGACCGGAATACTTCTTCCGCATCCATTGAAATAACCGATACTGCTAAATAAAATACAGGTCCTTCTGTAAAAGATATTTTCTGATTTTCTTCCATTTTGTTTTCTCCTATCAGCCATTCCTCAAATGAAAAAAGGCCTTACACCTTGATTTTATTACTCTGATTCATCAAATATATATTATAGTGAGTTTTCAAAATGGTGTAAAGCCTTATTCATATATTAAAGTGCGGCTTCTTTGGAAAATAAGGATCCTGTTCCTTTTATTGTTCTTGTTTTTTCACGAACTGCAGGCCAGATCCCCTTCTATTTTCTTGAAAATTGCATCTGCCAGCCGGAAATGTCCTTCTGCTTCCAGATGTTCCCGATCTTTTCTACTTGGTTTTGCGTAATCGGATGCTGCCAGAAAATCACATCCGTTATGGGCCGCTATCTTTTTGTATACATTCTTTAATCTTCTGGAAACTTCTACAGAATTCTCATCAAACTCCGGATCAAAGCCATCTTCTCCCACTCCATCCGCTAATAAAATCGGAGAAACCAAAAGAATCTTAATCTTAGGATTTTCAATCCGAATCTGTAAAATCAATTTCTGAATGCCTGCACCGATCTCCTCCGGCGAAGACTGAAATGCTGCTTTGCAATCATTGGTTCCAAGCATTAAAATAACCCGATCGATGGGTCTATGGCTTTCCAGCAAAAGAGGCAGAATATCTGTTCCCTTTCTTCCGATTCTGCCTTTATCATCAAAAACGGTGGTTCTTCCGCACAAACCTTCTTCTATGACACGGTGCTGATAAGGCCGCACCTGTACATCCAGACGGCTGGTCCATCTCGTTCCCCATCCATATCTCTCTTTCGTTCCAGGAATCAATCCATATGTATTGGAATCTCCAAAGCACAAAATCTGTTTCATGAAATCAGCCTCCTTCTCTATTTCCTATTATTCCTGTATGTTTAATATATTATTTTTCTTTGGATTTGTCAATAGATTTTTTAGGAGATGAAATTGGAGCCAAAAGCCTTTGCCCGCAAGGGGGTGACCTATAACCAAAGCAGCATAAAAAAGCAAGGGCATCGTTTTCTATACCCTTGCTCTTAATTTTTTATTTCATCTTATGATTAGACAATCTTTTGATTAGACAATCTTTCTGATCCATCCTTCCGGTGCTTCGATGGTTCCCATCTGGATACCGGTTAATGTCTCATAGAGTTTCTTCGTTACAGGTCCCATCTCATCCATTCCGCTTGGGAAGCAGATTTCTTCGCCATGATTTACAATCTTTCCTACCGGGGAAATAACTGCAGCGGTTCCGCAAAGACCGGCTTCTGCAAAATCACCAAGTTCTGCAAGAGCTACTTTACGCTCCGTTACTTTCAGGCCCAGATAATGTTCCGCAACGTATACAAGAGAACGTCTTGTAATAGAAGGCAGGATAGAATCAGACTTAGGAATAACAATGTTACCTTCTTTATCTACAAACAGGAAGTTTGCTCCGCCTGTCTCTTCTACATAAGTTCTGGTTGCCGGATCTAAGAATACATTCTCATCATATCCTGCTGCATGAGCTGTTACATTTGCATGTAAGCTCATTGCATAGTTCAGGCCGGCTTTTACATGGCCTGTACCATGAGGTGCTGCACGGTCAAAATCGCTGACACAAAGAGTAAGTGGTTTTGCTCCGCCTTTGAAATATGGTCCTACAGGGGTACAGAACATACGGAACTGATATTCATCAGATGGTTTTACACCGATAACCGGTCCTGATGCAAACATATATGGACGAATGTAAAGAGTTGCGCCGCTTCCGAAAGGTGGTACCCAGTCTGCGTTAGCTTTAACCACTTCATCCACTGCCTCTAAAAATCTTTCCTTCGGAAATGCCGGCATTTCCAGACGTTTTGCAGAATCAATCATACGATCTGCGTTCAGGTCAGGACGGAATGTAACGATGCTTCCGTCTTCTGTTGTATAAGCCTTTAATCCTTCAAAACATTCCTGGCAGTACTGAAGAATTCCGGCACACTCATTAATCACTACATTAGAATCAGCTGTCATGGTGCCTTCGCCCCACTCACCATCTTTGTAGTTGGCTACATATCTCATATCAGTTGGCATATATGTAAAGCCAATATTTGCCCAATCCAAATCTTTCTTTGACATATTATCTTCCTCCATTCAATCTAGTCATAAGTAAAATCAATTTACATTTCATTATAATCACATTAACGTGTAAAATCAATGGGAAATCTGCTATAAATCCACTTTATTTTCTTCGTTTTCTCAGATTATATCTCAAAATATAAATGGTAAGCCAGGCAATCCCATCCTGCCAGTCCTTATCATAAGTATTTGACACAGGAAATGCAATCCTGTTAAAATGAAAAGAAAAACTAGGAGTGATAACAGATGGAAAAATCAAAAGTATACTTTACGGATTTTCGTACCAAAGCATTTGGCGATGGACTTCCGACAAAATTAAAAAAACTAATCAAAAAAGCCGGAATCGGACAAATCGATATGGAAGGCAAATTTGTTGCCATTAAACTACATTTCGGGGAATTGGGAAATATCAGTTATCTTCGTCCCAACTATGCGAAAGCAGTAGCTGATGTCGTAAAGGAATTAGGCGGCAAACCATTTCTTACCGATTGCAATACCATGTATCCCGGAAGCCGGAAAAATGCGTTAGAACATTTAGAATGCGCCTGGGAAAATGGTTTTACCCCTCTTACCGTAGGATGTCCTATTTTAATTGGTGATGGATTAAAAGGGACCGATGATATTGAAGTCCCTGTTATTGGCGGAGAATATGTGGAAAAAGCGAAGATCGGCCGGGCTGTCATGGATGCCGATGTGTTCATCAGCCTGACTCATTTTAAGGGACATGAAATGACCGGTTTTGGCGGTACGATTAAAAATATCGGAATGGGCTGCGGCTCTCGGGCCGGAAAGAAAGAACAGCATAGCAGCGGTAAACCTTATATTAAAGAAAATTTGTGCCGGGGCTGTAAAAAATGTCAGAAAGAATGTGCCAATAACGGCCTTGTCTTTTTAGACGAGAGTAAGAAAATGACGGTAGATCAGGCAAACTGTGTCGGCTGCGGACGTTGTCTTGGAGCCTGCAATTTTGACGCCATTGCGTTTCACAATGATAATGCCAATGAAGTTTTGAACTGTAAAATGGCCGAATATACAAAAGCTGTTGTAGACGGTCGGCCTCAGTTCCACATTTCCCTGGTTGTAGATGTTTCACCAAATTGTGACTGTCATGGAGAAAATGATGCCCCTATCCTTCCAAATCTGGGTATGTTTGCATCCTTTGATCCATTAGCACTGGATCAGGCCTGTGTCGACGCTTGTCTCGCTGCAACTCCACTGCCAAACAGCCAGCTTGCCGAACATCTGGCTGACCCGAATTTCCATGACCACCATGATCATTTCTGCAACTCCGCTCCTGAATCTGAGTGGAAGACCTGTCTGAGCCATGCAGAAAAAATTGGGCTGGGAAGTAGGGAATACGAGTTGATTGTAATGTAAAAATAATTCACTTGTCTGTTTTCAGATATCAGGAATAGTAGTCCAGTCTATTGACCCTTTTGGGATTTCATAAAACCATTCTTTTGGGAACTATTATTTTTGCCTGTGACAAAAACTCAAAAGGAACCGTTATACATATCTTTCTTTTAAAAGGGATTGTATAAACGGTTCCTTTTTCAAACAGTTTGTCACAGACAATCTTATCCCAAAAGAATGGTTTTTGAAATCCAGCAAAAGATGTCAAATGTCTGGACTACCATTTCTGATAAGAAAACAAAAACGATTTATATTTTACAAAATTACAAGCAACTCTTTTTTCAACTGTATATGTTATCCACGATCCAACTTAACCTCATTTGGTCTTGGCTATTCTACCCCATTTTTCTGGCAGATGTCAGCAAGGCAGCATCTTTCGCAATGGGGTTTTGTACGGGCAGTGCAGACATCCCTGCCATGAAAGACCAGTCTGTGACAGAAATCACTGCCTTCTTCCGGTGGTATGATTTTCCACAGAGCCATCTCTACTTTTTTTGGCTCTTTGATCCCTTCCACCAGGCCGATCCGGTTTGTAAGTCGAATACAGTGGGTGTCGGTTACGATTGCCGGTTTGCCAAAGACATCTCCCATAATCAGATTGGCGCTTTTTCTTCCTACTCCCGGAAGTTTTAAAAGAGCGTTAAAATCATCGGGAACTTTGCCGTTATACTCTTCTTTAATCATCTTCATACAGCCGCTGATATCCCGCGCTTTGCTTTTTCCCAATCCACAAGGACGGACAATTTTTTCAATTTCTTCCACAGGAGCTTCTGCCAGAGCATCCACATCCGGATATTTTTCGTATAATTTTTCTACAATTACATTGACCCGTTCATCCGTACACTGGGCAGCCAGACGTACACTGACCAGTAATTTCCATGCCTGGTCATAATCCAAAGTGCATCCGGCATCCGGATATTCTTTTTTCAATCGTTCTATTACCTCTAAAGCGAATTCTTCTTTTGTCATTTTTTTCAAGTCTCCCTTTCTCATCAAGATAAATCAGTTCATCCACTCTTGTAACTTCTTAATCACAGCCATAAGATTGGCAAGATTCCCTTCCGTATCCCCTTTTTTCTCCAGGGAATGATTACAGCCTTCAAAAATGCCGCCCACTTTATCCGGGTACTCTTTTGCTGCCTTTCGTACCAGTTCTTCTGCGATATAAGGATCGCCGGTTCCTGAAAAAAAGCAGCCTTCTATGCCGTCTAAGTAGGGAATCGTAGAAGGAATCGGAGTCATCAGAAACTGTGTCACTTTTATTCCAAGCCTTTTTTCCAGTCGGCAGGCTATGGTCGTTCCAATACTCTTTGAAATAAAAAGAATCCGATCATATTCTTTCCAGTTTATCCCTTTTAACTGATTATAAGCTCTTATTTCACCAATCTCAATCACAGGAAGCAGATCCTCCTGTGACCTGCCACGAAACTCATGAATTTCTTTTCCATAATCCAGTCTTATTACCTCAAAACCTTTGTCAGCTGCAGCAGATGCCGTATAATAAAGAAGCGGTTTTACACAGGTATAGCCCACTCCCGGAAACATAATTGCTAATTTTTTCATTGCTTCTTCCTCTAATAATCTGATTACTTTCTGGCTCCATCTCCATATCAAATTCTATTTGAGCAGTCCACCTACCAGCAGAAAATGATGTGGCAGTTTTCCTTCTTCCATCCACTCCAGATCTACTCCAAGCAGTTTGCTTCCTGTTCTTCCCACATCCCCGCCTAAAGCTTCAATGGAATAACGCATTTTTTCCGGATGGCGGCAAGGTAATCCTTCTTCCTTACTGCACGGAATATCACCGCATATCAGACAGCTTCCCGCAGACAGGCTGACACTTCCGGGATATTTTTCTTCTTCCTCCATCAGGTAATCTGCCATTTTCTCTTTTTCTTTCCAGAGAGAATCATTGATGATTTGATTGATTTCTTCTTCAGTGTAAGTTTTTTGCCGCATACTCTCATCAAAAATAATCTTTACGCCGATCACATCCAATGTTTCATGAGCTTTCCAGTATTCAATCACATCAAAATCAAAAGGCGGGCAGGACCATCGTTTTTCATAATTCTGACACGCCTTACAGCATTCCAGGAAAGTCGGGATGTTTACATAATCTTCAATATATTGTTCAACGGATATGGATTGTCGATGTATCGTTGTTTGATATTTCAGTTCCACTTACATTTCCTCCTTCTTTTTCTTATTCTGATTGTACACAAAAACGGCAGACTTTTCAATGAAAGCCTGCCGTAATCTTTTTTCTCTTATCCACGCATAAACCGGTTCAAAAATTCTCTTGTCAGAGGGTTTTGCGGATTGCCAAAAATCTGTTCCGGGGTTCCTTCCTCTGCAATAACTCCGTCTGCCATATATACAACATGGCTGGAAACGTCTCTGGCAAAAGCCATCTCATGGGTTACAATCAACATGGTCATTCCTTCCTCTGCCAGCTTTTTCATAACTTCCAGAACTTCTCCTACCATTTGCGGATCCAAAGCGGAAGTCGGCTCGTCAAAAAGAAGGACTTCCGGTTCCATTGCCAGGGCTCTTGCAATGGCCACTCGCTGCTTCTGCCCTCCGGAAATCTGTCTTGGTTTCGCATTGATATAGGGAGCCATTCCTACTTTTTCCAGGTATTTCATAGCATTTGCTCTGGCCTTTTCTTTCTCTGTTTTTAGCACTTTGGTCTGACCGATCATACAATTTTCCAGTACGGTCATATTATTAAAGAGATTGAAATTCTGAAATACCATTCCAACCTTTGCCCGGTAAGCTGCCGCATTCATCTTACCATCCAGAATACTTTCGCCATGATAAATGATCTCGCCGGAAGTAGGTGTCTCCAGCAGATTGATACAGCGAAGCATGGTGGATTTTCCGGAACCGGAAGCTCCGATGATACAGGTTACATCTCCTTCATGGACAGAAAAATTAATATCCTTTAAGACAACATTTTTGCCGAAGGTTTTGCTTAAATGGTTAATTTCCAATAAAGTCTCTGCCATCTTTTATTCCTCCTTTTCCTTCTCATTATAACCATAAAGGCCGCTGGTATGTGCCAGTGTATCTGTGGTAGCCAAATCATAACTATCCGGTCCATCCAGCTTGCCCTCCCAGAATCTTAAAATTCTGGAACAGGTAAAGGTCAGAATAAAGTAAATGACCATAGCAATGGTAAAGGATTCAAAATAAGTATAATAAGCACCTGCAACACCTTTTGTCGTATAGAACAATTCTACCGTTCCAATAATGGAAAGAACGCAAGTATCTTTGATATTAATAATCAGGTTATTGCCTATCTGAGGCATAATATTTCTCAGGGCCTGAGGCAAAATGACATACAGCATGGTCTGCACATGTGTCATACCAATGGCTTTTGCTCCTTCTGTCTGGCCATCATCTATAGATAAGATTCCTCCCCTTACTGTCTCAGCCATATAGGCACCTGTATTAATGCTGACAATAAAAAAGGCTGCGAACCACATGGACATATTAATATTAAACAGGGCTGCAGAACCAAAGTAAATAAACATAGCCTGAGCCATCATAGGTGTTCCGCGGAACACTTCTACATATGCATTTAAAACAAACTTGATAATTCGCAACAGCACTTTCTTAATTATTGAATCTTTTCTGGAAACCGGGATTGTCTGAATAATACCTACAATAAAGCCAATAATACAACCAATAAAAGTACCTACCAAAGCAATCACCATGGTAACTCCGGCTCCCTTTATAAAAGAAAGGCCGTATTGATCAAGCAAATATATAATTCTGCCCCAAAAATCTGTTGGCATCTTTTTTGCTCCTCTCTATGTGTGTATGACCCGGATACCAAAACATACCCGGGCCACGTACTAATCATGAATTGATTCTTCTAAATATGATGTATCTTCTTCTATTCGGACAAAGGCTGTACGGAAATTGCCTCATCCATCATCTTGGTATAGTCATCTACAGTCATCTTGCTCAATACACCATCAATTGCTTCTTTTAATTCTGTATTGTCTTTTTTCATGGAAATACCAATGTTAATATCTTCTTCAGATACTTCAAAGGCATCTTCGGTCTCAGAGAAATCTAATAATTTGAAATCCGGGTAAGCAACACAGGCAGCCATAGCAGTCGGCATATCTGTCACTACTACGTCACATTTGTTGGATTCCAAAGCAACTAACATAGCAGGAGCAGACTCCTGGGCAGGAAGGATATTGGCATCTTTAATCTGTGGCAGACAGGAATCATACCAGATTGTATTCTGCTGAGAAGTACAGGTTGCACCTGTCAGGTCAGCGACACCTTTCGCATCTGCATATTTTCCATCTGCTTTTACTAACGTTACAATAGAAGCATAATAATATGGTTCACTGAATGCTACCATTTCCTGACGTTCTGCAGTGATGGACTGTCCTGCAATAACACAATCAACAGTTCCGGACTGCACTGCTGTTACCAGAGAATCCCAGTCAAGCTTCACAATCTCAAGATCATATCCTAACTCTTCGCAGATATGTTTCGCCATCATAACATCATATCCATAAGCATAATCAGAGCTTCCGGAAATAGGGACTGCACCGTTCTCATCAGTAGGCTGAGTCCAGTTATACGGCGCATACCCACATTCCATAGCAACTTTCAAGGTCTTCTTTCCTTCCCCTTCTGCCTGGGTACTCTCTTCTTTTTTCTCTCCACAACCTGCGAGCATTCCAACTGCCATCACCATAGACAGCAATAAAGCTACCAGTTTCTTCACCTGTTTCTTCATTTTCATCATCCTTTTCTCTTAAAAAATTAATATACGCAAAAAAAGAACGCAAAAAAACTTTCATTCGCTTCTTTGCGTTCTTTTTCTATCTGTCTGTATTATAGAAATAAATAAAGGAAAAGTCAACAACTTTCTTTATGGTTGTTTTCTTTTTATCCGGCAATGGTCAGTTTTGTGATGTAGTATCCGTATTTGGCTTTTGATGATTTTTTCAAGGTGAACACTGCCGTTCCTTCTTTCGTAAGCTTTTTCGTTTCTCCATCTTTTTGATAAACGGTTGCGCTTACCTGATATGTGTTTGCTGATATTTTATATATTTTGTTTATTTTAGATACCGGCCAGGAACAGCCCCAATCTCCCATAAACTGCGTTGCTTTTTTGGATACTGTTTTTCCGAATAATCCTTTTGATAAACTCTGCTGTCTTTTTAAACTTAATCTGCCATATTTTGAATAAGTATATTCCATGAATTTTCTTCGATGAGAGTCTTTTGAAAAATCAAGTGTCACTTTTTTCTTTGGGGCAAGCTTATAGAATGTGTAAACACCAAGAAGATCCCGGGATTCGCCGAAGATTTTTTCTATCTTCTTTTTATCCTTGAATGTCTTTGTCACATTTTGTTTGGCTGCCAAAACGTTCTGTTTTGGTGTCAGTAAGCTGATTGCCAGGAAAAAAGTTAAAAATAAAATCGATATGTGTTTCTTTTTCATCATCACAAAATCCTCCTTAAAAAGTGTTATTGCTGTTTTTATTATAACATGGATCTCCCATTTTTCTAACAATACAATAACGCTGCTCGATAGTAATATTCATGCTTTTATGAATCGGGAGCAAAGCATGAACATTACTCCATATCTTCCCTGTCGATAAACATCAAAAGAAAGGTTAGCCCCAATAATACCGAGCATACAAAAATTGCTTTTTCATGGATCCTGTCTACAAAGAAGTTTCCGATTACAGCTCCTATGATAAAACAAAGGATGATTCCATAATATAGCAGACCTTTTTCCAGAGATTCTTTCTTTTTCTGATGGATATAATCACACATATGCTGGGTGCCGCTTCTTAAATTGCCGATACACATGGTAGTGGCAATTCCGTTGCCCCGGATTTTCCGGAAGCTTTCCACCTGAATACCGCAGGCTAAGGAAGTCAGGCTGTTTGCCAGAGGGTTGGATGTTAAGGGGATGAAACCGACCGCCAGTAAAATCACTGCCTCCAAAAGTACCGATAATTGTCTCCAGTGGAAGGTACTTAATTCATGAAAAATGATTCGAAGTGCTTCTGCTAATGCGATTCCTGCTGCAAAGGCCAGGACCGGTAACAGGTAATGAAGGGCTGTCCCCCAGTTATGTTCTGACAAATGAATGCCGAATAACAGCATGTTTCCTGTCTGGGCATTGGCAAATACCTGGTCTCTGCATACATAGGAATAGGCATCCATAAAGCCCCCGGACAGGGCAAGTAAAATTCCAAGTTCTAAAGATTCTGACATTTGTTTGGTTGCTCTCATTTGATTTCTCCTTTCTGTCACTTTCATTTTGCGTCCAATCACTGAGAGGTTTTCTACTCAGCTAAAATAATTTTCTCCACCTGATACGTTCCATGCTCGATCGTCATAACCGCCATGGAAAGTTCTCCTCCAAACCGCCTTCTTCCGCAGCTTCCCGGATTGAGCCAGAGCCGGCCGTCTATTACCTGTTCAAAATATTTGTGGCTGTGGCCAAAAATAACAACCTGGACATTTCCCAGGTTTCTTGCTACATTTCTTTTATCATGGACCATAAAAAATTCCACCCCGTCTATGGTAAAACGAAGACTTTGGGACAGATTTTTCGCCCATTCTTTGTCATTGTTGCCTCGTACCACATAAATATTGGCCAGTGGGCGGAGCACATCCAAAAGCTCCGGTTTGTGGACATCTCCTCCATGTAAAATACAATCACAGGTTTTTAGTATTTCCACCACTTCCGGCCGCAGAAGGCCATGGGTATCCGAAATAATCCCGATTTTTGTTGCCATTGATTCTCGTCACCTCATTTATTATGTTCTCTTATTTGTTGCACTCTTTCCATTACTTTTGTTCCATTCTTTTCGAATGGGTCACATTTTCTAAAATAGTCCATATAGTCATGGCACAAAGGATTCCGCAGGCAATCGCTACCGCTAACAACAAGGTATACCCGGCCTGATGAATACAGGTTTCTCTTTGTCCTTTGAGGGCATACCACATGGTTTTATATAAAGAACCTCCCGGAATCAAAGGGATTGCCGCCGGTACAAGAAAAATCGTGGCAGGTGTTTTTTTGATTCGTGCCATAATTTCTGCATAGACAGTAAAAACCAGGGAAGCTACAAAAAAGCGTACCGGATCCTGGCTGCTACAAAGCCCCATGGCAAGATAAACCGCCCAGGCAAGGAAGCCACCAAAGGCTGCCGGAAATAATTTATCCTGTTTGATATTGAAAATGACGGCAAATCCCCGCTGAACATGTCCCGGATTCCATTGGTCAGTGCAATTCTAGGAATTAAAAGCATAATATTTCCGATACTGATTAAGTCCGCAGAATGGCCCAGTCCAAAATTCACCAGAACATGAGCGGAGATTCCGCCCAGGACAGAGCATAGAAAAACGCTCAAAATCGAATTGATGCACATTTTTCCAAACCAGCTCTGAAGGCATTTTAACAGGATACCAATCAGAAAAGATGCAATGGCATCCAGAAATGACCCTCCGAAAAATACAGAAAATGATGAGGAAATGACACCATATAAAATAGCATCTTTTCGAAAAGAATCTTCCTTTTCCTCTTCCATTGTTTGAAGTTCCGCCTGTATTTCCTTTGCAGACAAACTCTTCTTTTCGTTACAGATTTTTCTGGAAAGCTGATTCAGATGTTCCACCCTGCTTACTTCCGCACCGCTGACTAAAAGGCCCTCACCGATTGCCATGGCACAATCTAACAATTCTTCTGCATTCTTTTTCTTTTCGTCCATCCAGATCTGCTCCATTTTCATATTTTCTCTTATTTCATCCAATCAATACTTCTTTGCCCAGAAAAGCAAATCCGTAGCATCGAATGCGATTTTCCGGTATCCCTTTGGCAATCAGATTTGCAGCATACTGCTTTTCCTCAATCTGGGAAAGAGCTGCTTGTACCGTTTCAGACAGGCTCTGTTCTCTTCTTTTATTGAACACTTTAAATTCCAGAATAATAGCATCGTCTTTTTGGATATTTTTCGGTTCAAGCATCACATCGTACCGGCCAAATCCACTTTCTCTATTGGAGGTAATGACATACCGATTTTGCAAATCTACCATCAGCCCCAGCACGAACCCATGATAAAAACGTTCCGGTTCTTCCAAAGATGAGCCACGTCCTGTATCAAAATAACTAAACGTAGTAAATGCAACCCGATTCATATATTCGTTCATAGCATCTATATCATCCAGAAGCATCGCCTTGATAAAATCATTATAATCTGCCTTTACCTCAGAGAACCAGCTCCGTACCATATTCTGGAACATCACTTTCACCTCCAGATTCGTAAGGGCCAGTTCATATCGGGGCTGGTCCCCTTCCGGAATCTCAGTATAGCTTTCATGAGAAAGTACCTTCAAATATCCACTTGCCAGAAGCAGACTCCAGACAGCTTCTTCACTTCCATCCAGCTGATTGTAGACAATCTGTTCGTCAATTGGTGTAAAAATTGTTTCGCCTTGTAAAAGCATCTCAAATTTTTCCTTGATATGGCTATTGCCTTCCCGAATCAATTTGCCTATAAGACTATTGGAACTGGTATTGGCCCAATAAGTCATAAAATTACATTTATCCAGGTAATTCAGGATAGACCATGGATTATAAATATCTTTTTGCTTTCCAAAAATAAATCCATCATACCATTTCTTGACTTCCTGTTTGTCTTCTCCCATTCCACATTCATCCAGAGCATCAAATACTTCCTCTTCCGTAAATCCGAAAGAAGCAGCATATTTATCCGATGTTGTAGTTACTACTTCAAGATTATTTAAATCTGAGAAAATAGATTCCTTGCTGACTCTGGTGATTCCAGTCATCAGCCCTCTCTCCAGCCAGGGATTGGTCTTAAACGTAGCGTTGAACAGGCTTCTGGTAAAAGAAACCAGTTGATTCCAGTAACCATCCACATATGCTTCCTGCATTGGAGTATCATATTCATCCAGTAAAATAATTACTTTTTTCCCATAATAGCGATATAAGTAATCGGAAAGCTGATAAAGTGCCAGTGTCGCATCTGCATCACACATATCTGCTGATAAGATTCTGTCAAAAAATCCCCGGTCTGTCTCCGTCAGCACATCACTTTCCCGCAAGAAAGAATATTTCACATAAAGATTAGTAAGAAGCCTGCAGATCTTTGTCCTTGTATTCTGGTAATCCGTTTCTTTTACATTTGCAAAAGAAAGGCTGATAACCGGATAGGTCCCCTGTATCTCTCTATATTCTTCTTCCTGCCAGATAGAAAGTCCCTCAAACAAATCTCCCTGTCCTGCATAATCCACTGAAAAAAACTGTTCTGTCATACTTATATTCAAAGTCTTTCCAAAACGACGAGGTCGTGTAATCAACGTAACACTATCGCCACTTTCCCACCATTCTTTCAGAAAGGATGTTTTATCTACATAAAAAAATTTTTTTCTAATCAAATCACCAAAATCCTGAAGCCCGATTGCTACCTTTCTGCCCATAAATACCTCCGTCTTTCAAACAACTACTCAAAATATATTTCACGTACCTCTTACATTCTAACCTGTTTTCTTCCCAAAATATCTCTTTTTTATTATAGTTTGTTTTTGAGAACTGGGCAATATGCAATATGGCAAAAACATAAATCACGTGATATGCTGGATTTTCTACTCGGTCCGCCCACTTATTTTCCGCCATTCGCTCAAACTCGCCTTCGGCTCAAACAAACCGCTCTGTGGCGGAAGTTCGTGCGGACCGAGTCACAAAAATCCAGCTATCATCCCTGTGATTTATGTTTTTGCCATGATACAGTTGACTGCGATCATTTAATAGAATTTCTGTTATATATTACTTCAATCTTTATCTCCTATACACATGAAATCCATCTCATCCTTTCCCCTGTCCATGTAAGTCCTTCTTTTGCATTTGACAATTTTGGTGGAATTTCCAAAACAGCGGCTGAAGAAATGCCGGACGGGAGCATTGTTTGAAAAGCAGCTCTCAATAGCGAAAAAGAACCAGCAAGAGAAAAACTCATGTTGAGTTTTTCTCAAACATAGAAAAGGGCGAATCTGCAACATATAATATGCTGCAGATTCGCCTCTTTTCTGTTTGCCGCAATCTGTCCTTCGGACAGATTGTGCTGGTTCTTTTGTAATTCTTTCTAATTATTGAAAGCTGCTTTGAGTTCGCGGACGTCCGGCAATAAAATCCTGAAGACGCTGTTTTGCGGAAATTCCCCAAAAGGGTTAACATCAAAAGAAGGATTACCATGGACAGTTACTATTTCAGATTTGTATATCCCATCATGGCAAGGTCGACTTCTCTTGCAGCGTCCCGGCCTTCTTTGATGGCCCAGACAACGAGGGATTGGCCTCTGTGCATGTCTCCGGCTACAAATACTTTATCTACATTGGTCTTATAGCTTCCTGCTTCTGTGGCCACATTGGTTCGGGCATTGCGCTCTACCCCAAATGCATCTGCCACATA
>JALEPU010000043.1 GCA_022766905.1 Lachnospiraceae bacterium | reverse complement strand
CTGGAGAATTTTCAGAAAAAAGTTTTACCACTTCTTTTCCATTTTCAACTCTGGTCACCGTCATTCCAATATTCTCCAGCTGAATCGTTGCAATTTCTGCATTCAGGTCATTGTCTTCTGCCAACAGAATTTTCACACCGTTCAGGTTTACTTTGGAAACAGGTATACATTGTTTTTTTACATTACTTTCATTGGTAAGTTCCAGAGGGAGCTCAACCACAAAGGTCGATCCTTTCCCTTTTTCACTTTGAACAGAAATGGTACCGCCCATTAGATCTATGTATCGTTTGGTAATGGCCATTCCAAGACCTGTACCTTTATATTGAGTTCGTGCACTGGATTCTTCCTGAGAAAATTCATCAAAAATATGTTCAAGAAAATCCGAACTCATTCCGATTCCCGTATCTGAAATCTGATAAGTGACTATAATGTGTTTTTCATCCTTCCCGGGGCTGCAATCGGCTATAAAGGTGATAAGCCCTCCATCCTCAGTAAATTTGACAGCGTTGCTTAAAATGTTTACAAGAACTTCCCGGATTCTTACCGCATCTGCCAGAACATAAGAGTGTTTTAGTTTTGTTCGTTTTACTTCGAATGTGATATTCCGATTGGATAAAAAACCATGGGCGATATCCAGTACTATATCGGCAATTTCAGTAAGGTCAACGGGAACAGGACTAAATCTTGTTTTACCGCTTTCAATCCGACTGATGTCCAGTACATCGTTGATGAGTGTTAGTAGATGTTCGGAACTTTCACTGATTTTTTCCAGACAACCTCTTACTTCCGGTTCTACTTCCTGTCTGAGGGCAATGTTTGTAAAGCCCATAATGGCATTCATAGGTGTCCGGATGTCGTGGGACATATTGTTCAGGAAGGTTGTCTTAGCCTTGTTTGCCAGTTCTGCCTGTGTCAGTGCTTCTTTTAAAGCACGCTGATTTTCCTGTTCAGCTCGGACGGCATCATCGACAATGGCAAATCCTAAAACGATGTGCCTGAAATTGTCATCATCCTCCACTCTGGCTATGCGAAGCTGAGTATAGATTTCTTCTCCACCGCTGATGGTTCGATAAAGGTAGGTAAGAATTTCATCATTTTTCAGTATCTGATGTAGGAAAGCAGAATCAGAAAAACGAAGGAGTTCTTCTGACTGCTCCGAAGCTGTGGAACTTCGCACATAATTTTCATATGTTTTACGAAAAGAATAGGTATAATCCATTCTAATCCCATATAGGTCATAAGCCCCATCCGAAAGCCGGAGGGGAATCCCGGTATCTTCTTCCAGGTCAATATAGTAGACATAAGAATATTCTTTACTCAAAATCTGAAGAACGGAAGCCTGCCTGCTGGCGGTTTTTTCCTTTTGCAACAATTCTTCCTGAAGCCGAAGCTTTTCCCCGGATGCCTTTGCTTCCTGACGGAGCAGTTCTTCTTCTTTTTCCTTTTCAAATTGTTCGGTTTGATTTTTATGAATCTGCTTGATTGCATAAATGAATACGGCAAACATGGAAACCATGACGACAAAAAGCTAAATCTGACTACCTCTTAATGTTTTGTTTCCGGATGCCTGGATTTGTGTTCCGATTACATTTTTGCGCAATCTGACAGAAACCATCCAATTTGTATCAGGAACGGGTTTATAATAAAGGTAAGTACTGCCTTCTTTTGCAGTATAATAGGCATATCCTTCTGTATGGGTGTTCCAGTCAGAAATCAGTTTTTCAGAGGAATATTTTCCGGAAAAAGAACAATCATTTTTCCAGACATCAAAAATACTGCTGCCATCGGCATATCTGCCTTCCGACTCTACGATACAGGTTCCGTCATCTCCGTTAAACAGTCGACAAAGAACCTGATTATTTACCCCTTGTAATTGTTGGGCAGAAATAATCTTATCAACGTCAACCCCTGTGATACAGCTGACAATATGGGTTCCTCCAAAGGAAAATTTCTCTGTCGGAGTGGAAATCAGAACCATGGCCCTTGACTGTGTGGTTTTCGTTGTATAGAGTTTTGTTTTTGTAACAGGCTTAGAAAGAAAATCAAAACGTGAAATGCCTGAGAATGTATTGTCTGATGTATAGACCATCCCGTCTTCATCGACAACGGCGAAAATATCCAGTCCATTGAGCTGCTGTATCATATCCAGGTAAGCACGAAGGGATTCATCCGTTTTCAAATGATCTTTTTTCATTTCATTTACGACACGCTGTAGCTGTTCCATACTTCTATCCAGTTCTGCACTGATTTCGTATACGGTACGATCTGCAATTTCTTCCAGATAAAACTGACTGAGGGAAATCGTTGTTTCA
>JALEPU010000020.1 GCA_022766905.1 Lachnospiraceae bacterium | reverse complement strand
TCCTGGAGGAAGTATTGGATGGCATCGACATACCGGAGAAACAGAACCTTATTATATTTTAGAAGGAAGAGGAATCTTCGTTGATCATGACGGCAGCAGAACAGAGGTAGGACCCGGCGACTGCTGTATTATAGAAAATGATCAGTGCCATGCCATTGAAAATGCATCTTCCTGTCTGGATTTGGTTTTCATGGCTTTAATCTATTATTTGTAGTAGAAAAGAGTTTTTCAAAACGCATAAAGGGACAAACCAGCAACATATCAATATGTTACAGGTTTGTCCCTTTAGCGTTTATTTCTAGCTGTCCGAAGGACAGGTATTGACGCCTCTAACATCAGAGCAGACAGTCACTTAAACCTAGTTTAGTACAGTTTTTTGCACTTTTGCCAGAAGGATATCCAGAGTAGCCATTACATCTTTTCCCTCTTTTGCAGTAATAAATTCTACATTATGGTTTTTGCAGGTCTGATAAAAATCAAGAATCAGATTAATATCATTGGATATTTTTCCTGCGGTAATTGTAATGATAACATTTACATTGTTTGATTTAATGTCCTTTATCATTCTTTGATAGCCGGGACGGTCTACATTTTCCGGTGGATAATCCCCCAAATCTGTATAATTGACAAATTCACAGTCTGGACCGTAATATCTTAAAATTACATTTTTACAGCGCTCTGCATCGCTGATCATTCCTTTTACATAAGTCTGAGAGCAACCTGGACAACCTCCCCGTTGATGTTGATGGTTGTAAATACCTACTTTCATAACATACCTTCTTTCTGTCGCAGTTTCTATTCTTATCAACAGTTTACCATCCGGAGATTTTTTCTATGAGTAAGAATCAGCACTCTTAATGGGATTATTCAAAACAACTGAAAGAAGGTGGATATTTGCTATTGCTACTGTGGAATATTACCAATAAACGAGTGGGCATTTGTGATAAAATCACTATACAATACGATGTTCGAAGGATAAGAAAGAAGGTATGTTTGTTATGGAAAGAGAAAAATTGATAAAGTATATTCTGGATATGGAATGGGATATGTTTACAAATGTAAAAAATCAAAATGGAAGAGCTTCTTGCCAGGATGATTATCAGACATTTGTTATTATGAGACTCGCACAGCTTCAGGTATGGGGGCAGGAAGTATTGGCAAGCTACTTTTTGGATTTACTGGAAGCAAAAGAAGCAGGGCGCAATCTGATGACAGAAAAGTATGCGCACATGATGGAAACAACGGATCCGGAAGGATATGCAAAGATAAAAGACTTTCTTCCTCCTGTATCAGAAAAAGCAAAGGAAATAGCAAAGGCAATTATTAGAATTTATACCGTGTGGGAAAAAGAAATGGCTATCCGTTATCCAAAACTGAGAAGTAAGGGAAGGGCTGCGAAGACAGAGCCTTCTTTGGACGGAGAAGTATCTGTGGAAGAATATCAGTATTGTGAGTTGTTAACTTATTCAGAAAGAACGTTAAAAATCCTTTTGGAATATATCGGAGAACATGCCAGAGAAAATCTCTACATTGCGGAAGTAGCCAATATGGTTCAGGCGTATGGCTATGACAGTCTTGAGTCGGCAGAAGCTGCACTTTAGAAAGATGTGGATCGGGGGTAGAAAAAAGTGAAACGAGTATTAATGATTACAGGAGATTTTACAGAAGATTATGAAACCATGGTTCCTTTTCAGGCCATGGAGATGGTAGGAATTCAGGTAGATGCTGTGTGTCCGGGGAAGAAAAAAGGAGATAAGATCAAGACAGCTGTTCATGATTTTGAAGGAGATTTAACGTATACAGAGAAACAAGGTCACAATTTTACTCTGACAGCAGATTTTGATACTGTTGATTTTGATTATTACGATGGATTATTTATAACCGGAGGCCGTTCTCCTGAATATTTAAGACTTGATAAAAAAGTTCTGTCCCTTGTGAAATGCTTTGTCCGGTCGGGAAAGCCGACAGCAGCAATCTGCCATGGTGCTCAGATTCTGACAGCGGCAGATGTCTTAAGGGGAAGAACGTTGACATCGTATCCTGCAATTGAACCGGAAATCAGGATGGCAGGAGGAGAATATGTTGAGACGGAACCGGATGAAGTAGTGGTAGACGGCAATTTAATTACTTCTCCGGCATGGCCGGGAAATACGGCAATTTTAAAAGCATTTCTTTATGCTTTGGGACTTAGGATTGTGGAAGAATAGGGAGGAAAAGGGAACATGAGTCAGAAAATATGTAAAGATGCAGATAAAAAATTAGAAGCCTATATTGGACAGTTATCTCAGGAGGTTTCTCATCATAGAATGGTAATTCAGCAGAACAAGTGTGGTTATGGTCTTGCTGGTGTCTGTTGTAAACTATGTTCTAATGGTCCTTGCCGGCTTTCTTCGGCTCGGCCGCGAGGTGTCTGCGGTGCAGATGCAGATACCATTGTAATGAGAAACTTTTTACGATCTGTTGCTGCAGGTTCCGGCTGCTATATTCATGTTGTAGAAAATGTTGCAAAACAGTTAAAGAATATGGCACTGGCAGGAATGGATTTCCCGGGAAAGGAAACGCTGGAAAGAGTTTCTTCCATGTTGGAAATTCAAAAGGAAACCGAGCAGGAGAAGGCTTTGGCCATTGCAGATGTTGTTTTGGCGGATATGTATAAACCGGTAGAAGAGAAAATGGCGGTAATAGAAAAAGTCGCTTATCCACGCCGGGTAGAAAAATGGAAAAAACTAGGGATTATGCCAGGGGGCGCAAAAGATGAAATCTTTAATGCAGTCATAAAGACTTCAACCAATTTGAATTCGGATCCTGTGGATATGCTGATGCAGTGCCTGAGACTTGGTATTTCTACTGGTGTTTATGGTCTCGTACTGGTGAACCTGCTGCAGGATATTATGATGGGAGAAAGTGAGCTTGGCTTTGATCCTGTTGGACTTCAGGTAATCGATCCGGATTACATCAATATTATGATTACTGGACATCAGCACAGTCTGTTTAAAGATATTCAGGATGCATTAAAGAATGATAATATACAGGGAATTGCCAAAAAAGCTGGTGCAAAAGGATTTCGTATTGTAGGATGTACTTGTGTTGGGCAGGATTTCCAGGTAAGAAAAGCCGTATGTGGTGAAATTTTCTGCGGACATGCAGGAAACAACTATACCAGCGAAGCGGTTCTGGAGACCGGCTGTATTGATTTAGTTGTATCTGAATTTAACTGTACACTTCCGGGTATTGAACCTATTTGCGAAAAACTTGGAATCCCACAGATTTGTATTGATGATGTGGCGAAAAAGGTCAATGCAGAATATATCCCATATAGTTTTGAGAATAAACAGGGAATTACAGCAGTGATTATTGCGAAAGCTACTACATCCTATGCAACGAGAAAAGAAGGAACAAGACCGGCTGTCAATGTAATGGCAGATCATGGATGTAAGAAGTCGATTACCGGTGTGACAGAAGTTACCTTGGAAAAATTCCTTGGAGGAAGTCTGGAGCCGCTTGTAGAATTGATTAAAAATGGAACCATCAAAGGAATTGCCGGTGTTGTGGGCTGCTCTAACTTAAGAGGCGGCGGACATGATGTATACACGGTTGAACTTACAAAAGAATTGATAAAAAATAATATTCTGGTTGTGTCTGCAGGCTGTACCTGCGGCGGTCTGGAAAATTGCGGACTGATGGCACCGGAAGCAGCAGAACTGGCAGAAGATTCCTTAAAAGCAGTCTGTAAACAGCTTGGAATCCCACCGGTATTGAATTTTGGCCCTTGCCTGGCAATTGGAAGAATTGAGCTTGTAGCAGGAAAAATTGCATCCTTACTTGGTGTGGATATTCCGGACTTGCCTGTAGTGGTATCTGCACCACAGTGGCTGGAAGAACAGGCACTGGCAGATGGAGCCTTTGCACTTGCATTAGGATTCCCTCTGCATCTGGGACTTACTCCTTTTGTGACGGGAAGTAATTTGGCGGTCGATGTATTGACAAATCAGATGAAAGATTTGACAGGAGGTCAGTTGATCTGTAATTCTGATATGGAAGAATCTGCCCGCTGCCTGGTGCAGATTATTGATGAAAAACGTAAAAACCTTGGAATTTAGTGGGGTGAGGATATGGACAAGAAAACGAATTGTATTTCTGTATCTGATGCAAATCCGGCTATTATAAAAGATGTTAATTTATGTACGGACTGTGGACACTGCCGAGCTGTCTGTTCAGAAGAAATTAATGTTGCAGGACATGCAATACCGGGTAGAGAAAAGGAAAAATATTGTATTCATTGCGGCCAGTGCGCTGCCGCCTGTCCGGAGCAGGCAATACAGGTAAAAAAAGAATTAGGTGCAGTAAAAAGTGCAATTAAAGATCCAAAAAAGATTGTTATTTTTTCTACATCACCTTCTGTCAGAGTGGGAATTGGAGATGAGTTCCTGACAAAACCGGGAGTTTATTCAGAAGGCAAAATGGTAGCGGCACTTAGAAAACTTGGAGGAGATTATGTGCTGGATGTTACGTTTTCGGCAGACCTTACCATTATGGAAGAAGGAAGTGAATTGATAGAACGAATCATGACAAAGAACAAGGAACTTCCACAATTTACCAGCTGCTGTCCAGCCTGGGTGAAATACATAGAAACGTATCATCCGGATTTGATTCCGAATTTGTCTACAGCGAAAAGTCCGATAGGTATGCAGGGAGCTGTCATTAAAACCTATTTTGCATCCAAACATCATTTAAATCCGGAAGATATTATAAGCGTTGCGGTTACCCCATGTACGGCAAAAAAATTTGAAATCAGACGTCCTGAGATGAAAGATGCCGGAGAAATGCTTGGCTTTTCCGGAATGAGAGATAACGATTATGTTATTACTACAAAAGAGCTGGTGCAGTGGATGAAGGAAGAGAACATTGATTTTGATTCACTGGAAGAAGAAAAGTTTGACAGCATTCTTGGGAAGGGAAGCGGTGCAGGAGTTATTTTTGGAAATACAGGAGGGGTCATGGAAGCAGCCCTTCGTATGGCTTATGAGTGCCTGACAGGCGAAAGTCCGAAAGAAGCTTTGCTTCATTTTGAACCGGTAAGAGGTATGCAGGGAATAAAGGAAGCGTCGGTGACGATTGGCGATACAACAGTCAATACAGCAGTTGTGTATG
>JALEPU010000180.1 GCA_022766905.1 Lachnospiraceae bacterium | reverse complement strand
TATGAGCAAGGAATACCATGAGAATCAAGTGCTGCTGATGAGGCAGGGAGAAGAATTTAGTATATAAAACAAGGAGATCAGACGTATGAATAACCTACAAGGGAAAAAATTATTGATCATGGGGGCGAATCCGGAAACCGTGCCACTTGTGGAAATGGCGAATGAGATGGGAATAAAGACGCTGGTCACAAGCAACAGGCCGGATGATGCTGCGAAAAAAGTGGCATGGAAAAGTTGCAGTGTGGACGGGTTGGATGTTCCGGGACTCATAACATTGGCAAGAGAAGAACATGCAGATGGTGTTCTTGTCGGAGTGGCAGATATCCTGGTGCCCGCATACTGTAAAGTCTGTGCTGCTTTGAATTTCCCTTGTTATGCTACGCAGGAAATTGTAGATGTTTTTTCTTATAAAGATGTATTTAAAGCGACTTGTGAAAGATATGGAATCCATGGAATTCCGGAGTATTATCTGGACGACTCCATGAATCCGGAAGACGTTGCCAATATTAAATACCCGGTTATGGTAAAACCTGTTGACAGTTGCAGCGGAATGGGAATGACAGTGTGCTATGGAGAAGAGGAGTTAAGATCGGCTGTGCAAAAAGCTTTGGCGGCATCGCGGAAGAAACGTTTCATTGTCGAGAGATATATGCAATGTGATGATATGGGAATCTATTATACATTCAAGGATGGTGAATGCAGTGCCTCCTGTGTATATGACAGATACACAACAGATGAACAGCAGGGATTGAGCAGGGTTTGTCTGGGCGGGACATATCCATCCAAGCATATCAAGGAATATTTTGAAAGAATGCATGAAAATGCCGTAAGAATGTTTAAGGATATCGGGATTAAAAATGGCGTGTTGATGTTATCGGCTTTTTATGAAGACGGAGAATTTTATGTATATGATACAGGATTCAGATTGCAGGGTGAGGCACCGCATTTGCTGATGAAATCTGTGAACGGATTTGACCAGAGAGAAATGCTGATCAGATTTGCATTGACAGGAGAAGAGGGAGATGTGAATTTGAAAAAGGAAGATGATCCGTATTTTAGAGGAAAGTGGGCAGCGACACTGTGGTTTTTGCTAAAGAAAGGCAGAATCAAGAGAATAACCGGACTGGAAGAAATAGAAAAGGATCCCCGTATCGTTGCCAATGTTCAGAGATTGTATATCGGGGATGAAGTAAAGCAAGAATGGGTCGGAACGGAGAAGCAGGTCCTGACCAGACTATATCTTGTCTGCGACAATAAGAAAGAACTGGCAGAAACGCTGACTGAGTATATGGATAAAGTCAAAGTGTTTGATGAAGATGATAATTTGATGGTGCTGAATGGTTTTCATGTAGCTGATGCATTGGAGATTGACTGATTATGGAAGAAAAAAGACTTGCCGATAAAGTTATCGTTATATCGGGCGGAACAAAAGGCGTTGGACGAGCTGCCGCTGAAGAGTTTGCAAGACAGGGGGCAAAAGTTGTAATCGGCGGAAGAGACAAGGAAGCGGCTTTGCGCTCTTTGCGATTGATCAAGACGTATGGAAGCAAAGGAATATTTGTTCACACTGATCTGGAGAAAGTCGATGACTGCAAAAAGCTTTTCGATGAGGCATATGCAAGCTACGGTAAAATAGACGGCTTCTTCAATTATGCGGGAATCACGCCGGTATCTCCGTTGGATACCTGTGATGAAGAAACATTCGATAAAGTTATGGCGGTGAATTTTAAAGCCTGCTTCTTCTGCTGTCAACGTGCAGTTCACTATATGAGAGAAAACGGCGGTGGTTCCATTGTGCTTACGGGTTCAGCCCATGCATGGGGAGGACAAAAAGACAGGACTGCCTATGCATGCTCCAAGGGTGTGCTGTTGACGCTGATGGAGCATATTGCACACAATTATGCTTCGGAGCATATAAGGTGCAATTATCTGACATTAGGATGGACACCGACGGAAGGAGAAGTCGCTCTCAGAAATTCCCAGGGAGAATCGGAAGCGGAGCTTCGTAAGAGAGCGTCAGATATATTGCCAATGGGAAGAATGTTGGAGAGGACGGACTATTTGGAGTCGCTGGTGTTAATGATGTCGGATGCTTCGTCGATGATGACGGGAAGTACATTTAGAATAACTGCGGGGGAGTATATTTAATGAGTAAGCAAAAGAGTGATTATGAGCAATATTTGACTGCTCCAATAAGGAAAGACAGAAAGCCACTACATGAGCTTTTGCCTGTTGCGCACCCGTTAAGACTATTGATTGACCCAAGCGATATTTGCAATTTTAGGTGTGAATTTTGTTTCCAGAGTAAACAGAATTATGCTGGAATAAAAATGTCTATGGATACATTTTGTCGAATTGTTGAACAGCTAAAGGAATTTGCGGAGCCGATAAATGTTATTCATTTGTATGGTTTGGGTGAACCTCTCGTGAATCCAAACACTCCGGATTTTGTGCGAACAATCAAAATCACGGGAGTTGCCAGAGAAGTTGCAATTACAACAAACGGCAGTCTCCTTACGAAAGAAATGGCTGACCGCCTTTCTAAGTCCGGATTAGATCGTTTATCGATTTCATTGAATGGAATTTGCGATGAGCATTTTAAAAATCATGTTGGGATAGCAGTGGATTTTGAAAAGCTATATCAGCAGATACAATACTTTTATAGAATTCGCGGGAAATGTCATCTTCATGTGAAAATTAATGGGGATTATTTCAAGGAAGAAGAAAGGGATAAATTTGTCCGTTTATTTAAGGATTGTACAGATTCTATCAACATTGATCATATTGTAAATGTCTGGCCCGGATTGAAAGTAAGTGATAAGAAGCAAAGAATGTATGATTACGACTTGGATAATTTGAATAATCAAGGAAATGAACTGCCACCGGTATGTCCACTCATGTTTTACGAATTGTTAATACATAGTGATGGACGAGTAAGTCCTTGTGCCGTTGATTTCGAGTATAAGGAGCAGAATCTTGGCAGCATATATGATACTACAATTGTTGATATTTGGAATGGTGATTTGCTGAGAAAGATTCGACTAAATGCCTTGGAAGGTTCGAATTCGTGCTATCGGGCGTGCAACCATTGCGAGTATACAAAGTGTGCTTCCACAGTTAATATTACACCTTACAGGTCTGCGTTAATAGAGAAATATCAATAGATAATATGAAGTGACCCCACATTTGTAGCAACGTGGATTTACCTGTATACTAGAGTTTGAGAAAAACAAAGGTAACAGGAATTACCGCATACAAAAGGAGATCACTCATATGAATAGAATACTAAAAATCGGAATGGATGTCCATAGTACAAATTACACTTTATGCGCAATGGAGCCAGTAATAGGTGCGGAAGACCGCATATTTGCTAACATTAAGGTAACACCGGATTATAAGAATATTTTGATGTTCATTGAAAATCTCAAGCAAAAGCTTGGTTTAAATGATACGTATGATATCGAATGCGGATATGAGGCGGGATGTCTGGGTTATTCTTTGTACAATGAGCTTACTGCCGCAGGAGTAAAATGTGTCATACTTGCACCATCGACCATGCTTACGCAGCAGGGACAGCGGATCAAGACGGATGCCAGAGATGCAGTCATGATTGCCCAGTGTCTGTCATACGGAGGGTATCATCCGGTTTATATTCCAACAGAGGAAGATGATTTTGTTAAGGAGTATCTGCGTATGCGGGATGACCACAAGCTGGCATTAAAAAAGGTGAAACAGCAGATCAATGCGTTCTGTCTCAGACACGGATATCATTACGATAAAACGAAATGGACAATTGCACACCTTAAATGGTTGAAGCAGTTGGAAATGTCTGCATTGTACAGAGAAACGCTGGATGAGTATATGGCATCCTATGACGAGCAGACTGCGAAAATAGAACGGCTTGACAAACGGATTGAGGAACTGGCATCCCAGGAAAGGTATCAGAAGAAAGTAGAGAAACTGGGCTGCTTTCTGGGAATTAAGACACACACCGCACTGTCGCTGATAGTAGAGACCGGTGATTTTGAAAGATTTGCAAAAGGTAATGTTTATGCAGCATATCTTGGGCTCGCACCGGGAGAAAGATCAAGCAGTGACAATATCAACCGCTTGGGGATTACCAAGGCAGGAAACAGACACCTGAGACAGCTGCTGATCGAGGCAGCCGGAGGAATCTGCAAAGGTGCAGTGGGACATAAATCCAAGGATTTGAGGCAAAGGCAGAATGGTAATACGGCTGATGTCATAGCGTATGCGGACAAAGCAAACACGAGACTGAGGAGCCGGTACTATAAATTTATCAGGCATGGCAAGAAAAGAAATGTTGCAGTTGCTGCGATTGCAAGAGAACTGGCATGTTTTATCTGGGGAATGATGACGGATCATATCAGTGTGCAGGCAGCGTAAAACATCATTGCCATTTGTCGGTCAAGAGTGCTGCGCACCGCAAAAAGCGGCTTACGCTCTTGACAGCCAACTGCCCATGATGTTGTGGGCAGCCAAGCAGAAATCAGCAGAGGACTGCAGATTTATGCCAGCAACAAAGTAAATATCTGACAGTATCTGAAAAGAGCTGTGATCACTTTAAGGTTCGAGTTATCTGCGTTTCTCCTATGTGTGCACGTAAAACCGTGATCCACGCTTATAGATAGCAGAGCTCCCGGCGGATCATTAGCCTGTAGGTAACCAATCCACGAATAACAGAGTGGCCACATGCCGTGAACTGTTAAATCCGGCTCTTTTCGGATGCTGTCAGACAGCAAATGTGATTTTAGATTAAGGGATAAAAAAATTTGTTTTACCCCTTGACAAAGGTCACTTCATAACAGGAGACTGATGATGAAAGTTGGACTGACAGGTGGGACTGGGTTTATCGGCCAGTATCTCATAAATGAATATGGGAGTGAGATGGAATTTGTTGTGCCGACCAGGAGAACAGAGTTTCAATATTTGGAAAATAATGCTGCGTATATTCACATAGAGTCTGAAGATGATTTTTGTAGAGTTTTTTCGGGATGTGAAGCAGTGATACATTTGGCGGGACATGTGATGCATGGCATGGACACAAACTTAAAAGTGGATGATTATGTTGATAACATTTCCTTGAGCGAGAGAGTGTTTGCAGCGTGTCATGAATTGGAAATTCATAATGTTATAAATGCTTCGAGCGTTGCTGTGTATGATCAAATAGATGAAACGCCTGTCAAAGAAGATGGTGTATGCCAACCTAATAGTATATATGGTGTTATGAAAATAGCTGTTGAAAAAATAGCGGAGATATATAATAGACGGTTTGATATGAATATAAAAACTTTGAGGCTGGCTCAAGGAGTAGGTGTTCAAAAAAATATGGATGAGCATTCGTTTTGGACATTGCTGATTCAAAACTCGTATTTGGGGAAAGATATTCCTTTATATGGGGAAGGCATAACCGGACGTGATATTATTTATGTAAAAGATATGGCATATGCAATTGCTTGCGCAGTGGGAAAGCCGCATGTTAAAGGTGTGTTTAATATCGGAACAGGAAAAATCACATCAAATGCTGAACTGGCGTATGCATTTGGAAAAGGATTTGGAAAAGGGAGCGGGATAGAATATATTGATAAGCCTGAATCAGGAATAAGGACATGCATGGATATCTCTAGGGCAGAACAAATTTTGGGATTTGCTCCGAGATATCATCTGGCGGCAATGGTAGCGGATATCAAATATGAATATCAGAAAATGATGGGAGAAAGTAACTGTGGATAAAAATATAATAGAGTTTCCTGAAAAGAAAGGCTATTCGAAAGAAAAGTTAAAAAAGGTGCAGAAACGTTTGCTTGAGATGACCAAAATAGCAACGGAAATACTTGAGAATAACGGAATTCATTATTTCATAGGTTTTGGCTCTTTACTGGGCGCAGTGAGGCATAAAGGATTTATTCCGTGGGATGACGATTTCGATCTGTTTTTATTTGATGAAGAATACGATATGGCATTGGAGGTTCTTCGAAGAGAACTTCCGGAAGATATCGTTGTCCATGATCAGGTTTCTGACAGGTCGTATTATGCTGCATGGTCAAAATTAAGGGATAAGGGATCCAAGACAAAATGCACTATTTATCCGGCTGATAATGAGCATTTATATACCGGAGTCAATGTTGATCTGTATCGAATTAAGAAGGTTCCAAGAAGCCAATTGAAATCATATATTAAAAGAGAGCATATACAATTTCTGGTTAGGAAACACACCGTTAAATTAATAGAAGAAATTGAATATATCAATAAATTTAACGTATGGACAAAGGAATACCTCCAAATTCTTGAGGAAGAGAAGAAATGTCCGGCTACGATGGATGATCAGGTGTACGGCTTTGTAGTTTTTATAGATCATTATGAGATTGATGAAATATGGCCATTGAGAAGGTACGAGTTTGAGGGGAATTTGTTTTGGGGACCTAACAATTATGATGCCATATTAAAAAGGACATATGGCAATTATATGGGATTTCCACAATATGAAAAGAGATTGCCACATTATGACGAGGTAGAATTCATTGATGAACGAGGTGAAGAGTAAAATGAGTGCATCCGGTAAAAATGTTTCCTTGCAAGAAAGAGTTAGGCTGAAGACAGCAGACAGAAGCGAATTGTACAGTTTGGAACCGCCGTTTCCAACAACTAATTTTTTGATGGAATTATCAAATGCATGCAATCATGAGTGTATATTTTGCGCGCATCAGAAGATGAAGAGAAAAGTAGGAAAGATGAACAAAGAACTCGCTTTTGATATCTTAAGACAGGCGTATGATCTCGGGACCAGAGAAGTGGGCTTCTATGCTACCGGGGAGCCGTTTCTTATAGTAGACTTGGCAGAATACATAAGTTATGCCAAGTCACTGGGATATACATATGTGTACTTGACTTCCAATGGGTCGTTAGCCACTCCGGAGAGAATAAGAGAAGTAATTGGAGCGGGGCTGGATAGCATAAAGTTTTCTATCAATGCTCCGGAAAGAGAATTGTATCAGTTTATTCATGGAAGAGATGATTTTGATAAAGTAGTGGAACATCTAAAATATCTGCATGAATATCGGAATGAGATTGGCGGGGGATTCAAGATTTACGTTACCGGTATTTTGACAAAATATACCGAGCATCTTCAGGACAAGTATCATGAATTGTTTGATTCCCTATGCGATCAAGTTGTTTTCAAATATGTTTATAATCAGGGCGGATATATGCCGGAAATAAATGACTATTTGCGGTGTGAGTGTGACACTGCGGAAAGGAGAAAGTGCAATCTTCCTTTTGATGCGATTTCTGTTACATATGAAGGATATTTGTCCGTGGAAAATGCGGATTACGAAAATATGCTTGTTGTTGCTGACCTGAATCAGGTCTCTTTGAAGGACGGATGGTATGGCGATAAGATGAAAGAAATACGCCGCAAATTTATGGAAGATGATCTTGGAGGGACTTTGTGTGATGGCTGCGTACACAGATGCTTAAAACCGGCAAAGCCTCTTACAGAAGAATGCTCGGACATTAGAGATTATGTTTTTGACGATTCTCTGGTAAGAAAAAGAGTTGAGGCATATGAGAACAACAAACCTGTTGTATACGTGCCAATGGCAGTTGATATATTGCATCCCGGGCATATCAATATTCTTAAAATTGCATCCCAATATGGAAGAGTTATAGTGGGCCTGTTTACGGATGAGGCAATTGCTTCGTACAAAAGAGTGCCATATATGACATATGAGGAAAGAAAGGATGTGGTGGAAAATATCAAAGGAGTATCGGATGTTATTCCACAAAAAACCAGAGATTATGAGGAGAATCTAAGGCTGTTGAAGCCCAGATATATGGTACATGGAACAGACTGGAGAGTTGGGCCTCTGGCTGATGTGCGTCAAAAAGCAATCAATATTCTTAAAGAATGGGGTGGCGAGATTGTCGAACCGGAATATACCAAAGGAGTTTCTTCTTCGCTGATCCAGCAGAAAATCAGAGAACGTAAAGAAGAGGAAAAGAGATGAAGACGGTTTATACATGTTTTTGTACAGATATCATACATGAAGGACATCTTAATATCATTCGAAAAGCTCAGGAATATGGCAATGTTATTGTTGGCGTGTTGAGTGATGAGGCTGTAATCAGGTACAATCGTTTTTTTACAAAGAATTTGAATGAAAGATTGGAAATGGTAAAAAAACTTGATGGTGTTTCCAAGGTGATTGTTCAGGACGAGATCTTGTATGACAAAGTGATCGAGCAGCTTCGGCCGGATTATGTTGTACATGGTAATAACTGGCAGATCGGACCGCTTAATGCAATCAGAGATAATGTTGTCGGCTTACTTAATAAGTACGGGGGAGAGATCATTGATGTTCCGTATACTTATAATGAAAAGATAAGAAGAATTGATCTGCGAATGCGGCAGAAACTGGCAATGCCTGAATACAGACGTAAGAGATTGCGCAAATTGCTGGAATTGTGTCCTGTTGTAAAAACTTTGGAAGTTCACAGCGGATTGACAGGCTTGATTGCAGAAAAGACGGTTGTTGAAAACGACGGAAACCTGGATCAGTTTGATGCCATGTGGATCAGTTCTCTGTGCGATACTACCGCGAAGGGAAAGCCGGATATTGAAGTTGTTGACATGACTTCCAGATTTAGAACAATAAATGATGTGATGGAGGTTACAACAAAACCGATCATTTTTGATGGAGATACAGGCGGATTGGTTGAGCATTTTGTATATACGGTCCGTTCTTTGGAAAGAATGGGCGTTTCAGCCATTATTGTGGAGGACAAGATCGGTCTGAAGAAAAATTCGCTGTTTGGTACAGAAGTGGTACAGGAGCAGGACAGCATAGCGCATTTTTGTGAGAAAATCAGCGCCGGAAAAAGAGTTCAGCTGACCGATGAGTTTATGATCATTGCCAGAATAGAAAGCCTGATTTTGGAAAAGGGAATGGATGATGCTCTTGAGAGGGCGAAAGCATATGTTGAAGCCGGAGCGGACGGTATTATGATACATAGCAGACGCAAAGATCCGCAGGAGGTGCTTGATTTCTGTGATAGATTTAGAGATATGGACAAAACAACTCCAATTGTTGCGGTACCCACATCGTACAATTCTGTTACAGAAGATGTTTTACAGTCTCATGGGGCGAATATAGTGATTTATGCAAATCAGCTTACAAGAAGTGCGTTCCCGGCGATGGAGCAGACGGCTCGTGATATCCTGAAATATCATAGAGCGTTGGAGGTGGATGAACGGCTTATGCCAATTAGTCAGATTATATCGCTGATCGATGAATTGTAGGAGTAATATGAAAATACAGGATTTTGTTGATATTATAGACTCGGAATTTTATACCGGAGTTCCGGATTCTTTATTAAAGGAATTATGTGACTATCTGGCGGCAAAGTATGGATGCTTTTCAAAGAATCACATTATTGCTGCGAATGAAGGAAACTGCATGGGACTTGCTGCAGGCTACCATTTGGCTACAGGAAAGATCCCGGTTGTGTATATGCAGAATTCGGGGCAGGGGAATTCTGTAAATCCGATCGCGTCGCTGCTAAATGAAAAAGTATATGGAATTCCGTGCGTGTTGATTGTGGGCTGGCGTGGAGAACCCGGGATGCATGATGAGCCGCAGCATGTGTTCCAAGGAGCGATTACACTTGCGTTATTGGAAACATTGGGAATTGACTATTGTGTGATTGATGTAAACGTGCAAAAGGAAGAACTGAAAAGAGTTTATAAGGATTTTTCCGTCGTACTTTCGGAAGGCAGACAGGTGGCTTTTGTTATAAAAAAGGGAGCATTGGAAGGTAGTGCACCTCAAGATTATCATAATGGGAACCATCTGTTTCGAGAACAGGTTCTGGAACAAATTGTGAAGTATACAGGAAATAATCCGATTGTATCCACAACAGGCAAGACCAGCCGTGAGTTGTTTGAGATACGTGAAAGAAATCATGAAGGACACGGGCACGATTTCCTGACAGTTGGCTCTATGGGACATAGTTCGTCGATTGCTGCTGAGGTTGCGATGCAGAAACCGGAACTTCGGGTTTGGTGCGTTGACGGAGATGGAGCTTTACTTATGCATATGGGTTCGATGGCAGTTATCGGGAAATGCAATCCCCGGAATCTTGTGCATGTAGTCATCAACAATGAATCACATGAGTCTGTGGGAGGAATTGGAACAGCAGCCGGGAATGTCGATCTGCCGATGATAGCACGAGCATGTGGGTATGAGATTGTGGAATCGGTTTCTGACAACTCAGGTTTGGTTGCTGCGTTAGAGAGGATCTCAAAAAATAGAAAACTGACATTTTTGGAGGTAAAATGCCAAATCGGGTCAAGAAAGGATTTGGGAAGGCCAACCAGAAGTACATTAGAGAATAAACAGGACTTCATGAAAACTCTGAGGGATTGCAAATGAAAATAGTATTATGTAATGGTGGACTTGGGAATCAGACTGTTCAATAGATTTTTTCGCAATGGATGGAATTGGCCAGTGGAGAGCCTTGCTATTTGGACGACAGTACTTTTTTAATGAACATATAGCACATAATGGATTTGAGATAAGCATGGTATTTCCTGATTCCTGTCCCCGACTGCTCAGCAAGTATTTTTCTGAAGATGTATGGAATTATGTGCTAGAAGGAAGAAATCAGGGAAAGCCGTTTTGCCAACAGATGAAGGATTTGGATGAAGATATAGTGATGGTAGCAGAAACAGGAGCTTCTTCGTTTGATGGAAATGTGGTAATGCTTCCGTGCAACGAGTTTTTACCCACACTTGCGTATGTAAGGAAAATATTTATTTTCACGGATACGGGATTAATCGCAATTGGCTAAAAAGCAGTTTTTATGAGATTATACGGAAGGAATTGACTTTTGCACCATTGGAGAAACGGCATAATTTGGAGTATACCAGACAAATATCAGATAGTAACTCTCTTTTTCTTCATATACGCAGAGGAGATTTTGTGAAGTTACACCTAGATATCCCGACAGAAAAATATAGATTGGGTGTAGGATTTGCAGAAAAAATGCGGAGAATTCCCATTATTTTGTCTTTTCGGATGATATGGAATGGTGTCGGAAAAATGCGGTGGAACTGGGACTTGATGCGATAAGAGATAGAGTGGTTTTTGTAGAGGGAAATGGAGGCAAAACCCGTTTTAGAGATATGCAGCTTATGACCTTGTGCAAAGGAAACATATTGGCTTTCGGTAGTTCTTTTAGTTATCTTGCGGCTTTGTTAAATGTGAATGAGAATCCTGTTATTGTCAATGGAACGAGTCGACAGGTGTAAGCGGAATCCAGACTTGTTGAGATGGGCAAGAATTTTAATAAAAAAATGGAAAAAGCTATTAAGTTTTGGAAAAGCACTCCGATATATATTACAAGTAAAACAAAATTACTTACAAACCCTGTGGCAGGAACCGACGGAGCGTACGGCCGGAGGAACCTGACACACCAACGAGCAGCAAGGATGCTGCCGTAAATTCAAGGAGGAAAAATATGGTAGTACAACACAATCTTACAGCGATGAATTCCAACAGAATGTTGGGCGTAACCACAAGTGCACAGTCCAAGGCTACAGAGAAGCTCTCTTCCGGTTATAAGATTAACCGCGCAGCAGATGATGCAGCAGGACTTTCCATTTCTGAGAAGATGAGAAAGCAGATCAGAGGTCTTTCGCAGGCATCTGACAATGCTGAGGATGGTATCTCCACAGTGCAGACGGCAGAAGGTGCTCTGACAGAAGTACACGATATGCTGCAGAGAATGAACGAATTGGCAGTTAAATCTGCAAACGGTACTAACTCTGAGTCTGACCGTGAAGCGATCCAGGCTGAGATTGATCAGTTGACCACGGAGATCGATCGTGTTGCTGAGACAACCAAGTTCAACGAAACTTATCTGCTGAAGGGTGATAAGGATGCTCCGAAGGAGACTTCCTACTCTTATAAGAATTTCAGTGGAGCAGCAACCAAGGCTACAGCTACATTTACAACTGATCAGGCTACAGGTATCGGCATGACCTTTTCGGGGGCAACCGTTTCTGCTGCAAATATGGATGATCAGAATGAACTTGTAAAAGCATTAAGAGACAGCGGCGCTAGTATCACTGCTACGAGCGAGTTTGATATTACGACCGGAGCGGCTAAAACTACAAAGTCGTATGCGCTGAAGTTAAACGGTGGAGCAGCTGAAAATTATAAGGTTACCACATCAACTGTGGCAGCTAACAGCACAACATTTAACATTTTCAATTCTTCAGGTGTTACATTAGGTACTTTAACAGTATCAGGATTCAACAAGACTGCGGACGCTAATACAGATTATACTAAGACAATCAATCTGAATGCTACAAAAGTAACGGCTGGATTCTCCACGGATCATGTGGCGGCTTACTATGAC